>NZ_JBEOVL010000068.1:0-24503 GCF_040295485.1 Streptomyces sp. NPDC002793
CAGCGCATCCTGTCCGCAGGCCCCAATCCGGACGCGCGCCTGTTCACGGGCCCGCGCGGCGGACGTATCTCCACCGCCGTCCTGCGCGACGCCACGCACTGGGACGACGTCGTCACCAAGCTCGGCTACGAGCATCTGCGCCGCCACGACCTCCGACACACGGGACTGACTCCCCAGAAACGGCTCAGGGCCGGTTTCGGATTTCTCCGAAACCGGCCCTGACCTGCGACTGTCTCCAGTCGGGACGACAGGATTTGAACCTGCGACCCCTTGACCCCCAGTCAAGTGCGCTACCAAGCTGCGCCACGTCCCGCTGCACTTCCTCCCGGTGTTCCCGGGCGGCTGCGCAGGACAAACATTACCTCACTCCGAGGACCGGATCGACGCCCGTACCTGCTGGGCGCGGGTCGCCAGTCCCTCCGCGCCACAGGCGGTGGCCAGCTTCTGGGCGCGGGCGACCTCCCGCTGCGAGCGGATCGCGGTGCCGTACTCGAAGCGTGCCAGGGCGTGCTCGTAGGCGGAGGAGGACACCTCGAGGTGGCTCACGGCCTCGGCCAGCAGCTGGACGGCCTCCTCCTCGGGCGCGAAGAGCGCCACGCAGCGCAGGGCTTCGCCGATGGCCGTGTCCGTGCCGAAGCGCTCTGCGTGGACGCGCGCCCGGGCGGCCAGATCGGCGGCGCGGACCGGGTCCGTGCCGGCGAGGGCGCGGGCGAGGTCCCCGGCCCAGGGGGCCCAGACGCCGTTGAACCGGCCTCGTGGCTCCAGCGCCGCCCCCGCCGCTTCCAGCTCGGCCACGGCCTCCTTGGTGCGGCCCTCGGCCAGCAGCAGCCGTCCCCGTACGCACGGGGCGTCCGGCAGGACCATCGCGCTGGGATATGGCGGGCCGAAGCCGTACCGGTCGGCGACCAGCCGGGCCTCCGCCGTCCGGCCGCGGGCGAGCAAGGTGTCGACGAGGAGACACGTGGCGTCCCAGTGGACGGGGAGTCCGCTGCCGGCACGGTCCGCGAGGCGCAGCCCCTCGCGCAGGAAGCCCTCGGCCTCGGCGAGGCGGCCGCGCCTGCGGTGGACGAGGCCCAGGAGGGTGTGTGAGAACGCGAGGTGGGCACCGCTCCAGCCGGAGATCTCGAAGGCGCGCACGGCCTCGCCGAAGAGCGCCTCGGCCCGGTCGAGCCGGTCGGTGAACGCGTAGGTGATGCCCACCATGGCCGGGAGTTCGAAGCCCCATTCGGAGTCGGTCCAGCCGAGCCCGCGCGCGGGCCGTCCGTCCACGAGTGCGCGTTCGCAGAATCCGGTGACGAGTTGGGCGTTCTCGCCGCGGAGCATGGCGTCGAAAGCCCGCAGGGTGAGCAGGGCGCGCTCGGCGTTGTCGCGGCCCTTGAGGTGGTCCGCGTTGTGGGCGAGGCGCGCCGACCGTCCGGGGCCGTCGTCCTCGTCGGCCTGCATGCCCTCCCACAGGAAGTGCGCGGCCTGGAGACGCATCAGGCCGGGGCCCGGAGCCGTGCGGGAGGCTTCGGCAGCGAGTGAGAGCGCCGCGTCCTTGAGCTGGTTGTTGTGGGACAGGGCGGCGGCGAGCCGGAAGGTGGCGTCGATCCGGAGTGTCTCGTCGAGCCCTGGCGTGTCGAGCGCGGCGCGCAGGTGCTGCACCGTGGTGGCAGGTGAGGAGAGCAGCGTGGCGCAGCCCAGCTCGTACAGCAGGGCCGCCCGGTCTCGGTGGCGGGGTGGTTCCTCCAGGGCGCGCTCCAGGCAGCGCCTGGCGGCCTCCGGGGCGCCGACCGCGAGGTGTTGCCGTGCTGCCTCACGGAGCTGCGCGACCAGCTCCTGGTCGTCGTCCGGGTGGACTTCGAGCAGATGGCGGGAGGCCGCCGCGGCTCCGAGGCCGGCTTGAGTGATCGCCCAGGCCGCCCGGCCGTGCATGGCGGTGCGGGTCGCCGGCGGGATGGAACGGTAGACGGCGGTGGCGATGAGCGGGTGGACGAATTCAAGCGGGTCGAAGCCGCTGACGATACGGGCGTCCCGCAGTCGGGCCGTGCAGTCGGCGGCCTCGGCCGAGCTCATACCGGCCAGCGTGGCGGCGAGTTCCTGCGAGATCTCGGTGCCGAGCACGGCCGCCGCCCAGGCGAAGCGGTTGGCGTTGGTGCCCAGGCGTTCGAGCCGGGCGACGAGTCCGCTGCCCCTGGCCGACGCCCCGAGCTCGCGCAGGAGTCCGGCAGATTCCTCGACCGGTGCCAGTTCGCGGTCCTGTGCCTTGGCGACGAGCTCGACGGCCTCGTACGGATTGCCTCCGGTGACGGCCCACACCTCGCGGCAGAACGGGTCGTCCGCGTGGTCTCCCAGGCCGGCGCGCACGAGGACGGCCGTGGCCTCCGGGGTCAGCGCACGCAGCGCCACCCGGAGCAGCGCAGGGTGTCCCGCGGCTCCGGCGCTCTCCGAGGTGCGGGCGATGGCCCAGTCGGCGTTGCGGTCGGCGAGTTCCTGGGGCCGGTGTGCCTGGACGACCAGCAGGGGCAGTTCGGAGAGCCGCGCGGTGAATCCGGCGAGCCAGGCCAGGGATTCGCCGTCGGCCCAGTGCGCGTCGTCCACTATCAGGAGCAGCGGCCGGTGGCTGAGGCGTGAGGCGAGCCGCGACACGACGTAGTCGAGGCCGTCCCTGACGCCTTGCGGGTCGGGCTGCGGGCCGCTGGGCTCGGCGAGGCCGAGAGCGGGCGCGGCGATCTCGAACCAGTCTCCGAACAGAGCGCGGGTCTCATCGGCGGGGAACCGGTCCAGCGCGGGCTGGAGCAGTTGGCGTACGACGTGGAACGGCACCGAGGTGACCGTCTCGCCGCCGCGTGCGGACCAGATGGTGCAGCGGTCGGCGGCCATGGCCTTGATCTCGGCGAGCAGGGCGGTCTTGCCGATACCCGCTTCGCCGCTGAACACCAGCAGCCCGCCCTCCGCCTGTCCGCCGCACAGGGCGTCCAGGGCCTTCGCGGCGGCGGCGAGTTCCGGTTCGCGCTCGTACAGCGGCCGGGACGGCTTCATGCCTCCCCTTCCCAGGGTGGTTGCGGAGAGCACAGAGCCTATCCGCGCGCGGGTGCCCAAGGACAGGGTTCCCGTCAGAATCCGCAGGTGCGAGGCACAATCGGAGGGTGGACGAATCTCGCAGGGACCGCGACGAGGAAGGGCGGGCGCGCAACGCGCGCCCCAGGGACGGGCTGGGGCGCCCCCTGCCGTACGGGACCCCCGGGGTGGAGCGGCAGCCCGAAGGGGTGGTCCGCTCTCCCGGTGAGACGGTGCGAGAGGCGCAGCGGCTGCTGGACGCTGGCATGCCGTTCCACGCACACGAGGTGTTCGAGGACGCCTGGAAGTCGGGTCCGGACACGGAGCGGGAGCTGTGGCGGGGCCTCGCACAGATGGCGGTGGGTCTGACCCATGCCGCCCGGGGGAACATCGCGGGCGGGGCACGGCTGTTGAGGCGGGGGGCCGTCGCCGTCGAGGGGTTCCGGTCATCGGATCCGCACGGGATCGGAGTGGGCGGACTCATCGCCTGGGCGACTGAGTTGGCCGGCCGTGTGGAGCCTGCGGGGCACGAGGCCACGGGGGCCGGGCGGGGAGGTGCCGCGCTCGTGGACGCCGCGGCGGAGGCCCCTCGGTTGCTCCGGGGGGACCGGCCCGAGAAGTAGGCACGTACGTGCGATAGGTTTTGCTCCTTCTTGACGGCGTGTTGGTCACGTCCGTCATTCCCACGTTCCATTCTTCGACAACTCGCTCCAGGAGACGGACGCCCCGATGACCGACATCATCAACGGCCTCGGCCGTGCCACCGCATACGGGGCCCTCGGCGTCGTACTGCTCGTTCTCGGCATCTTCCTCATCGACGCGCTGACGCCGGGCAAGCTCGGCCGTCAGATATGGGAGGAGCGCAACCGCAACGCGGCGCTGCTCCTGAGCTCGGCGCTGCTGGGCATCGGCGGCATCGTGTTCACGTCGATCTGGACGACGTACGAGGACTTCGGCAAGGGACTCGCCTCGACCGCCGCGTTCGGGCTGCTCGGTCTCATCATGATGGCGGTGGCCTTCCTCGTCGTGGACCTGGTCACGCCCGGCAAGCTGGGGGCCACGCTGGTGGAGCGGGAGCATCATCCGGCGGTCTGGGTGACGGCTTCCTGCAACCTGGCGGTGTCCGCCATCGTTTCGGCGTCGATCGCCTGACCCTGGTTCCCGGGTGATCTCCCGGTCCGGTGAACGCCGCCGAGCGCAGCCGTTACGATCCGGCGTCATGAGCACTTCGGACCAGGACCAGGATCAGCACCAGGATCAGCACCAGGAGCAGGACCAGGAGCCGGGCGAGAGCCCTGCGGCGATACCGGAGACGCCCGGATCCGCCGCGCCGGAGCGGAGACTCACACCGCGTCAGGCCCGGCGGCTGCGGATCGTCCTCTCGTCGGTGGGAATGGCGGCGATGGCCGTCGTCCTGGCCCTGCGGATCGCGAGCCGTTCCTCGGTCCTGGTCGTCGGCGTCTACGGACTCGCGCTCATCCTGTGCGGTGTGGTGATCGAGCTCAGCAGGAACGGCCGTACCCGGCTCGGCAGTTGGCTGCTGGGCGCCGGGCTGGTGGCGGCCGTCGGCGCGGACTGGCTGCTCATCCCCTGAACCGGCCCCGCCGCCCCGTCAGACGGCGGCGATCCGTACCGACGAGCCGGCCGGGTCGACCCGGTCGAGCCAGTCGGCCGCGAGAGTGAACGACCGGCCGGGAACGGCGGGCAGCAGCAGTCGCTGCCGGTGGAGTTCACGCCCGTCCTGGGAGACGACGAGCAGCGGCCGGGGCAGCCGCCGCGCGGTGCGCAGCACGAACCGGTTCTCCGGTGGGCGCGCCCCGTCCGGCCCCGTCACATTGGGCGCGATCCACCGCAGGGGTGTGTCCAGGACCAGAGGGCGTCCTCCTCCGTCGGGTTCCTCCGTGCCTGCCAGCCGGTGCAGCACGGGTACGGCCACGGCCCTGCCCTCCTGGGCGGCGAAACCCGCGCGCTCGACGGCGTGCAGCAGATTCCCGGCGGCGAAGACGCCCGGCCGCGACGTGCGGTACGCGGCGTCGTAGGCGGGTCCCCGGGTGCCGGGGTCGAGGACGATGCCACCGCGTCGGGCCAGTTCGTGGTCGGGGATGAAGTCGCCGGTCAGGACGACGGTGTCGCAACGCAGCGTGGCCGTCCGGCCGTCGTCGTGGCGAACTGTCACCCCGGAGAGCCTGGTTCTGCCGGTGAGGGCCGTCACCGTGGCGCCGGTCAGCACCGGGATGCGCCGGTTACGCGCGCGGACCGGGCGGGGCGGCTGATCGGTGACCATGGCGACGACCTGCACCCCGGCGGCGCGCAGGGTGGCGGCGGCCGCGTGGCCGACCGGCTCGTCGCCGACGACCACCGCCCTGGTGCCGATCCGCTGCCCGTACAGATGGACGGCCTGCTGGAGTTCGCCGGTGGTGTAGACGCCGGACGGCCGGGTGCCGGGAATCAGGCGGGCGCTGCGGGGCCGTTCCCGGGCGCCGGTGGCAAGAACGACGGCACGGGCGGTGATCCGTTCGAGTCCGGTGGGGCCGGTGGTCTCGACGGTGCGTGGCCCGGACCAGCCGGTGACGGTGACTCCGGTGCGCAGTGCGGCGCCCGCGTCCAGGGCGGCGGCCACACTCCGCCGGGCGTAGGCGGGACCGCTCGTCCCTCCCCCGGCGTACGCGGATCCGGCGGCCGACGCCCAGGCGTGGGCGGCCCGTTCGAGGCGCCCGCCGAATCCGCCGTGGTGGCAGTGGCGGGGGATTCCGCCGGCCTCCTGTTCGCGTTCCAGGATCTCCACCCGGCCCGCTCCCGCCCCGGCGAGTTCGGCTCCGGCCGCGAGGCCCGCGGGCCCCCCGCCGACGATCAGGACGTCGACCTCGCGTGCGTCGCCGGTCATCGGCGCGCCTCCTCGAACAGGGCGCGGACGGCGGCGCCGCAGTAGAAGCCCTGGCAACGGCCGCCGCGGGCGCGGGTACGGCGCCGCAGGCCGTCCGGGGAGTGCGGCGGGATCGTCGCGGACAGGGCGTCCCGGATCTCTCCGAGGGTGACCTGTTCGCAGTGGCAGACGAGGGTGCCGTACGCCGGGTCCTCGGCGATCAGGGCGGCGTTCCGGTAGGGGCGGGGGAACGCCTCGCCGAGGTTGGGCATCGTGAGGGGCGGGAGCGGGCGTGGCTCGTCGAGGTGCAGGCCGGTGGCAGCGAGCAGGTCCTTCACGTGGCGGCCGATCGCCATGGACGCGGTGAGGCCGGTGGACCGGATGCCGCCCACGGCGACGTAGCGCAGGGCGGGGTACTCCTGGATGCGGTAGTCCTCCTGGCCGGTGGCGGCGCGCAGGCCCGCGTAGACGGCGGTGACCTCCTCGTCGAGGAGCGCGGGCAGGATCCGGCGTCCCTTCTCCCGGAGCAGGTGGATGCCTTCGGCGGTGGACCCGGTGGCGGTCCTGTCGTCGAGCTCCTCGGCGGTGGGCCCGAGGAGTACGTTGCCGAAGACGGTCGGGGCGACCAGGACGCCCTTGCCCGCCGGGCCGGGGACCGGCAGGAGGATGTGACCGACGAGCTCGCGGGCGAGCTTGTCGAAGACGACGAGCTGGCCTCGGCGCGGCGTCACGGTGAAGACGTCGTGGCCCAGGAGCCGGTCGATCTCGTCGGCGTGCAGCCCGGCGGCGTTGACCAGGTGGCGGGTGCGCAGCGGGCCGCGCGAGGTGGTGAGCGTGTGGCCTCCGTCGTCGCTCGCGACGTCCCGCACCCGGCAGTTCAGGTGCAGGTGTACGCCTGCCCGGACGGCCTGGGTGGCGAAGGCGAGCGGGGTGGTCCAGGGGCAGATGATGCTCTCGTCGGGGACTTCGAGCGCGCCGAGCGCGCCGGGACCCAGATGTGGTTCACGGGCCCGCAGTTCGTCGGCGTCGATGATGCGGGAGGCGAGGTAGCCGTTGCGTTCGGCCTTGGCCCGCAGCCGGGGCAGCCGGTCGAGCTGCTCCTCGTCCCAGGCCACGAGGAGGGCCCCGACCCGCTCGACGGGGATACCGGTCTCGGCTGCGTACGCGGTGAGGAGCTCGTGTCCCTCGCGTACGAGTCGGGCCTCCAGTGACCCGGGTACGGCGTCGAACCCGGTGTGCAGGATCGCGGTGTTGGCCTTCGACGTGCCGTTGCCGATGTCGTCGGCGGCGTCGACCAGGGCGGTGCGCAGGGGGTGGCGGGCCAGCTCGCGGGCGATGGCCGCGCCGACGACGCCGGCGCCGACGACGGTGACGTCGTAGGTGTTCTCCGCGTCCTTCTCCGGGGGCAGGGGGCCGGCGGTGGTGAGGGTGACGGTCACGCGCGCTCCAGCAGGCTGTCGACGGCCGCGCGGAAGCGCGCCATGCGCTCCGCCGCCTCGTCGGGGCCGATCCGTGGTTCGTACACGGCGGAGGGCCGCCACTCCGGGGTCGCCCGGCTCGGCGGCAGCCCCGGTTCGAGCCCGAGCCTGGCCACCACTCCGGCGCCGAGCGCGGTCACCTCGGGCAGCGCCGACACCTCGACCGGCCGTTGCAGGAGGTCCGCCTGGGTCTGCATGAGCAGGGTGGAGCGGGTCAGGCCGCCGTCGCCCCTCAGTGCGGTCAGCGGGGCGCCCTGCTCGGTCGCGACGGCGTCGGCCAGGGCGACGACCTGCGCGGCGATGCCCTCGCAGAGTGCGCGGACCAGATGGCCCGCGGTGGTGCCGAGGGCGAGGCCGGTCAGGGAGCCGCGCAGGTCGCCTCGCCACCACGGGGCGGCGAGGCCGGCGAGTGCGGGGACGAAGGTGACTCCGCCCGCGTCGGGGACCGAGGTGCCCACCGGGTCGAGGTCGGCCGCCCCGGAGATCACCCCGAGGTCGGTGAGCCAGCGCACGGCCGAGGCGGCCGTGTAGACCTGGCCGTCCAGGCAGTAGTCCGTACGCCCGCCGAGGCGCCAGGCGACACAGCTGACCAGGCCGGTGGAGCCCGTGCTGGGCCGGCGGCCGGTCTGGGCGAGGAGGAACGCCCCGGTGCCGTAGGTGCACTTGGCCTGGCCGGGCTCCAGGGCGCCCTGTGCCAGCAAGGCGGCCTGCTGGTCGACGAGGAGGCCGGTCAGGGGGACGTCGCCGCCGAACGCGGTGGTGGTACCGACCGGCCCGGCGCAGTCGACGACGGTGGGCAACCGCTCGTCGGACAGGCCGAAGACCTCCAGGGCGGTGGGCGACCAGCCGACGTCGTGGAGGCCGAGGAGCTGGGTGCGTCCCGCGGTCGCTGCGTCGGTGACGAAGGCTCCGGTCAGCTGGTGGACGAGCCAGGAGTCGCTGGTGGTCACGACCCCGTCCCTGGTCAGCTCACGGCGTATCCACGCCATCTTGGGTGCGGCGAAGTACGGGTCGAGGGGCAGCCCGGTGAGCCGCTTGAGCTCGTCGGCGTGTGCGGCGAGTCCGTCACAGATCCCTTCCGCGCGCCGGTCCTGCCAGACCACGGCGTCGGTCAGTGGCCGACCGGTCACGGGGTCCCAGGCCAGCACCGTCTCGCCCTGGTTGGCCAGGCCGACGGCCGCCACGGGTTCCGCGGCGTCCGCCACCGCCTGCCGGCCGGCGTCCAGGACCGACCCGATCAGCTCGGCGGGATCGGCTTCCACGAGCCCTCCGGGTCCGTACCGCGGGCGCACGGGAGCGGAACCGGAACCGATCACCCCCCGCTCGGGGCAGATCACCAGCGCCTTGGTCGCTGACGTCCCCTGGTCGATGGCGAGTACCGGTCCTGACAATCGACGCTCCAGCCCTGCGGACCGCCCGGAGCCGGGCGGAATCGTGATCATCTGCTCCCTGCGCCCACAGTCGTGCAGACCGGTCCCGGCGTCAAGCCTCTCCAGAACATCCCGTACGAAGCCCCCGACGGAGATCAACGTCCTGCGCGGGAAGGCTACTTGAGTAAGATCCGCAGAGTCACCGGATACCGGGCTCGCAGCGCTCTACACTCTCCGCCGAGTGGACAACCGGACGATGACCACCGGCTGTCCGCGGTCTGATGGCCCGACCCCCCACGCTCCTTGAGGACTCATGTCGAGAAGAACCTGCGCCGTGCCGCTGTGCCCGGCTTTCCGCCCCGCCCCTCACGCGTGTTCAGGGCCGGGGCGCGCACATGGCTACCGGTGAGTTCCGGCCGGTCTACCATCCCGCAGGACACGACCACGCGTTACGTGTGGCGCTGCAGGATCTGCGTACCGGCCGTTGGCTCGCCATGCGCGATCTCCTGGAGAGCACCCCGGACTGGGCGCTGTGGACCCAGCGGACCCAGGTCCTCGCGGCCGTGGCGGCGGGCTCCGACACGGTGCACGCCTGGCTCGCCGAGGAGCCGCGGAGTGTCGCGGCCCTGGTGATGCGCGCCCGGGTGGCCGTGGAACGGGCCGTACGCGCCCATCGGGAAAGCCGCCCGAGCTCCCAGAAGCTGTGGCAGGAGGCCTGGGAGGGATGCCGCTCGGCGGCGCACGCCTCCCCTGCGGACCCGGTGCCCTGGGTCTGTCTCCTCGCGCTGTCCCAGCTCGACGAGGGGCAGCGTCTGGAGGAGCACCGTCTGATGCCGCCCGGCCCGATGCTGTTCCCCGGGCCGTGGGGGCTGCTGGCGGAGGCCGACAAACGCGATCCGTTCAATCGCGAGGCCTACCACCGGATGCTGCAGTTCGTCTACGCGAGGCAGGCGCGCGGCACGCTCTCCGAAGCGGTCAACTTCGTCCAGTGGGCAGCCTCTTCCGCTCCGGAGGGCTCGGCGCTCCAGGTGCTGCCGCTGTACGTCCGGGTGGAGCGCTACCGCCGTGAGCACGGTAGCGAGCGGGCGCTGGACCTGCACTGGGTCACCGAGGACGGGGAGCGCGACGCCCTGCGCGCCCTGCACGTCTGGTTCACCGCGGCCGCTCCGGCGTCCCGGGGCCTGCTCGATCTCAATTACCTGGCGCACGCGTTGTGGGGTTCGTTGCGGTTCGCGGACGCCGCACCGGTGTTCCGGGCGCTGGGCCCGTACTACACGTCGCTCCCGTGGGCCCACCGCACCCGCGCGCCGCACGATCCCGCCGGTGCCGAGGACGTGTTCCTGCGGGCCCGGAGCCGCTGCCTGGCCGCCGGACCCGAGCCCGGCCGGGAACCACCACACGGCTGACCGGCAGCTCCCGCCCACGCACATTCCCCCCGTGCCCGTCCCCCCACCTGGAGGTCTTCTCCATGTCCATATCCGCCTCGACCCCGTCGAGCACGGAGCCCATGCCGCAGAAGGACGAAGAGCAACGGCTGCGCGAGCTCGGCTATCAGCCGGTACTGGCCCGCCGTATGGGCGGCTTCGGTAACTTCGCGATCAGTTTCTCCGTCATCTCGATCCTCTCCGGCTGCATGACGCTGTACGGCTTCGGCATGTCGACGGGTGGCCCGTCCGTGATGCTCTGGGGCTGGGCCGGCGTCGGCCTGTTCGTGCTCTGTGTGGGCATGGCCCTGGCCGAGGTCACCAGCGCGTATCCGACATCGGGGGCCCTGTATTACATGGCCGACCGGCTCGGCGGCCGTAAGTGGGGCTGGTACACCGGGTGGTTGAACCTGCTCGGACTGCTGGGCGCGATCGCCGGCATCGACTACGGGGCGGCGCTGTTCACGGGCGCACTGCTCAATCTGCAGTGGGGATTCGATCCCACCCCCGGATCCACCATGGTGATCTTCCTCTGCATCCTGTTGCTGCACGCCGTGCTCAACCTGTTCGGTGTGCGCCTGGTCAGTGTGCTCAACTCGATCAGCGTCTGGTGGCACCTGGCCGGTGTCGCAGTGATCGTGACGGTGCTGGCGATCGTGCCCGCGAACCACCAGTCGCCGTCGTTCGTCTTCACCGAGTTCGTCAACGACACGGGCTGGGAGAACCCCCTCTACGTGGCGGCGATCGGCCTGCTGCTGGCGCAGTACACCTTCTGCGGTTACGACGCCTCCGCCCATCTGTCGGAGGAGACGTCCAACGCCTCGGTGACGGCGGCCAAGGGCATCGTCCGGGCGATCTGGGTGTCCTGGATCGCGGGCTTCGTCCTCCTGGCCGGACTGACCTTCGCCATCCAGGACTACGCGGGTACGCAGAACAGCGCCACCGGGGTCCCGCCCGCGCAGATCCTGATCGACGCGCTGGGCACGGCGGGCGCCACCGCCATGCTGCTGATCGTCATCGCGGCGCAGCTGTTCTGCGGCAACGCCGAGGTGGCCGCGGCGAGCCGGATGGTCTTCGCCTTCAGCCGTGACAACGCGCTGCCCGGCTCGGCGCTGTGGCGCAGGGTCAGCGCGCGGACCCAGACGCCGGTGCCCGCCGTGTGGCTGTCGGTCTGTGTCGCCGCGCTGCTGGCGGTGCCCTCGTTGTACTCGGCGACCGCGTACGGGGCGGTGACGGCGATCAACGTCATCGGGATCACCCCGGCGTACGCCATCCCGATCTACCTGAAGCTGCGCGCCGGGGACCGTTTCGAGCGCGGTCCCTGGCATCTGGGCCGCTGGTCGAAGCCGATCGGGTGGATCGCCGTGGTGTGGGTGGCCATCGTGAGCGTGCTGTTCCTGCTGCCGCAGTCCTCTCCGGTGACGATCGACTCGATGAACTACGCGTCGATCGCCCTGGTCGTCGTACTGGTCCTGGCCACCGTCTGGTGGTTCGTCGCGCGCCGTACGTACAGCACTCCGTCCGCGTACGGGAACGCCCGTGAGCAGGCGGAGATCGCCGAGGGCATCGTCTGACCGTGCCTCCTCCGGGCGGCCTTCAGTGGAGCAGCAGCTGGAGGCCGCCCAGGACGGTGGCTCCGATCACGATCCGGTCGAAGAGCTTCTGGTTGATCCGGCCGACGCAGGCGCGGCCGAGGTAGGCGCCCGGGACGACGAACAGCACCAGGGCGGCGTCCAGCAGGAGCGACCGCGCGTCGATGAGGCCGAGTCCCACGCTGAAGGGCACCTTGGAGGTGTTGACGATCAGGAAGAACCACGCCGACGTCCCGAGGAAACCCAGCTTCCGGAAGCCCGCCGACAGCAGGTAGAGCGACATCACGGGGCCGCCCGCGTTGGCGACCATGGTGGTGAATCCACCGAGCACCCCGTACGAGCGTGCCTTCAGACGCCCGCCGCGCGAAGGTCCCCGCGTGTCCTGCTCGTCCGGGGGCGGCTGGGGCCGTTCCCGCCGGCGCCAGAGGGTGACGCCTGCCATGAGGAGCAGGATCGCGCCGATCGAGGTGCGTACGGCCTCGTCGTCGGCCCACAGCATGAAGACGGTGCCGGCCACCACACCCACGGCGACGGCGGGGAAGAGCCTCAGCAGGGTCGGCCAGTGGGCGTGGCGGCGGTAGACCAGCACGGCGATGATGTCGCCCGCGATCAGGATCGGGAGCAGTACACCGGTCGATTCGCGGGCCGGGAGGACGGCCGCGAAGACCGCGAGACTGATCGTATTGGCACCGCTGACGGCGGTCTTGGAGAAGCCGACGAGCAAGGATGCCGCCGCGAGCGCGGCCAGTTGCCAGAGTGTGATGGTGTCCATTCCGGTTCAGATGGTAGACACATCTTCCGCTCGGCGGATCGTCGTTCCGTCCGGTGACCGCCCTGGGACACGAAGCTCTCGCTATGCTGCGATCGCTCATGGAAACGTTCAAACGAACATCGCACAGCGGTGGGCAGGGGGCCAGCATGCGGGAGCCGGTCGATGTGAGGCGGCGGCGCATCCTGGCGGTGGTGCACGCGCGTGGCGCCGTCAAGGTGAGCGCGCTCGCCGCCGAGCTGGACGTCTCCGCGGTCACGCTCCGGCGGGACGTGGAGGAGCTGGCCAGGACGGGAATGCTGCGGCGTGGGCACGGGGTCGTGCGGCCGATGGGGGACACCGGCCCGGCCACGGCCGTGCCGGCCGCCCGGAGCGGTGAACCGGCCGGTGACGGGGCCGCGATCGCCCTGGTCGCTCCGGAGCGGCATTCGTACCTCTACGAGACCGTGCACGGCGCCCGGACCGCCTTGGAGGAGGCGGGCGTACGAACCGCCCTCTACATCGCACCCCAGGCGGCCGGGGCCGAACGGGCGCAGGTGGAGCGGGCCCTGGCCGCGGGTGTGCGCGGCCTGCTGATCGCCCCGCGGTGGCGCGGCGCCGCCGACGAGGAGGCGGACCACGGCTGGCTCGCCGGGGTGGGGGTGCCGACGGTCCTGATGGAGCGTCGGCCCCGGCCCGGCAGCGCGCTGCACGCCATGGACTCGGTGTGCTCCGACCACTGGTACGGGGTCCATCTGGCCGTGGAGCACCTGGTCTCGCTCGGCCACCGCCGGCTCGTCATGGCGGCCAGGAACGACAGCCCGACGGCGCGCTCCATCCGTGCCGCGTTCGCCGAGATCGCCGCCGCCCGGCCCGAGGTGGAGGACTGGGCGGTGGTGCTCAGTTCACCGAACGCGGGCCCCGGCGGGCCTGGCACACAGGAGGCGGTCCCCGATCTCACGGCGCTGCTGCGGGAACGAGGCATGACCGGAGCCGTCCTGCACGGCGACGAGGACGCCCTGATGCTGGTCCAGCGGTTGACGGAGAGCGGGGTGCAGGTGCCACGGGACTGCTCCGTGGTGGCGTACGACGACGTGGTCGCGGCCCTGGGCAGTACCGCTCTCACCGCGGTCGCCCCGCCGCGGGCCGAGATCGGGCGGGCGGCGGCCGAGATCCTGCTGCACCGGCTGCGCCGTCCGGCCGGTCCGGTGCGCCGGACGGAGCTGCTGCCCGCTCTCGTGGTGCGCGGATCGACCGCGGTCGCGCCATCCGCCGAACCGATCGTTTGAACACTTAAAGCTTCTTTTGATCGATCCATTGACCGCTATCGGTCGGTCGATCAGTATTCCCCGTGTCTCGAATCAGGAGCCGCGGGAGGCGCACATGCCTGGTCGACAGAGCCGTCGATCCGTGCTCGCCACGATCGCCGCACTGCCTCTGACAGGCGCGCTCAGCGCCTGCTCGGTCGGTGGCGGAGACACACGATCGGGCGGGACGAGCAGTACCGGCAGGACCGTGAGCAGCAGGACGGGCAGGAAGACCCGCATCACCTTCTGGTCCGCCCTGCGGGGCAGCCAGGAGGTCGTGGACGCGTTCAACCGGGGCCACGACACCATTCAGGTCGATTACCAGCAGGTCCCCAGCGGGACCCAGGGCGGTTACGCCAAGCTCAGCAACGCGGCCCGGGCCGGCAACGCCCCGGACGTCGCCACCATCGAATACCCCCAGGTCCCGGGCTTCGCCATCGACGGGGTCTGCCGTGACCTCACGGACCTGGTCGGCGAGGGACTGCGTAGCCGACTGCTGCCGCAGGCGCTGGGACTGACCACCTTCGAGAAGCGGGTGTTCAGCATCCCGCTCGACATAGAGCCGATGGTGCTGCACTACCGCACCGACCTCTTCGAGCGGTACGGACTGACCGTCCCGCGTACCTGGGAGGAGTTCGAGGGCGCGGCAAGGACCGTACGCCGCAGGGGCGGTGACCGGCGGATGGCACTCTTCCCGACGGACGGTGACACCCACCTCGCCGCGTTCGCCTGGCAGGCGGGCGCCCAGTGGTTCGACACGTCGGGCGGCGCCTGGAACGTCTCGCTCGCCGACACGCCCACCCGTCGGGTGTCCGCCTTCTGGCAGCGCCTGACCGACGAGGACCTCGTCTTCATGAACGCGGTGGAGAGCCGGCACAGCGATGTCCAGATCGGCAACGGGCTGGTGCTCAGCAGGCTCAGCGGCGCTTGGGACGCCGGTGCGCAGATGAAGGCCCACCCGGGCCAGGAGGGCCGGTGGGCGCTCGCGCCGCTCCCCCAGTGGGACACGGCCGATCCCGGTGTCGGCACCCATGGCGGCTCGACGTTCGCGATCACCCAGGACAGTGCGCACCCCGAGGCCGCGATGGAGTTCATCGCCTGGCAGGTCTCGCACCCGGACGCCCTGCGGGCCCGTCTCTCCAGCGGCGCCAGCAGCCAGTACCCCGCCGCCCCCGGGCTGGTCGAGGTGGGCCGCAAGGCCTTCGAGCGTGCCTACTACGGCGGCCAGGACATCTACACCCTCTTCGAGCAGGAGGCCCACAAGATCCGTCCGGGCTGGATCTGGGGCCCCCGGATGACGGCGACCGGCAAGCTCATGAAGGACGGGCTGGCGCGGGCGAGCGGCGGGCAGGGCTCCATCCTCGGAGCGGTCCGGGCGGCGCAGGAGGGCACGATGCCCGACCTCAGGGCTCTCGGTCTCTCCACCACCCAGCACTCCACCTGACCGGCGACCGCCGTTCCCAGCAGCAGAGAGGCAGGTGACACCCATGGC
Source organism: Streptomyces sp. NPDC002793 (assembly GCF_040295485.1). Classification (NCBI taxonomy): domain Bacteria; kingdom Bacillati; phylum Actinomycetota; class Actinomycetes; order Kitasatosporales; family Streptomycetaceae; genus Streptomyces; species Streptomyces sp. NPDC002793. The sequence continues at coordinate 15,314 of NZ_JBEOVL010000068.1, forward strand.
CAGCACCACCCCCGTACCCGTCCCGGCGGACACCTCCGCGCGGCCGCCGTCCAGGAATCCGGCCGGCACCGCTCCGGTGCCCACGCCCCGAAGGTCCGCCCGGCGGCGTGAACTGGGCGCGTGCGGTGTTCTGATGACGCCGTTCTTCGTCCTTCTGGTGACCGTCTTCCTGATCCCGGTCGCCACCGCCCTCTACCTGAGCTTCTTCAGCGACGACCAGCCCGGACTCGGCTTCGGCCCGGAACGCACGGTCTTCGCCGGGCTCCGCAACTACACCGCCGTACTGGCGGACCCGACCTTCCTCGGCGGTCTCGGCATCGTCGCCCTGTACTGCCTGGTCTACATCCCGCTGATGGTCGTCGGCGCCCTCGTGCTCGCGCTGCTGCTGGACTCGGGAGTGGTCCGTCTGCGGGGCACCGTCCAACTGGCGCTGTTCCTCCCGCACGCGGTGCCCGGCATCATCGCCGCCCTGATCTGGCTGTACCTGTACACCCCGGGCATCAGCCCGGTCATCGACCTGCTCGGCAGGGCCGACATCACCATCGACTTCCTCGGGGTGCACACGGTGCTCCCGTCCATCGTGAACATCGCGCTGTGGAGCAACCTCGGCTACAACATGGTCGTGTTCTACGCCGCCCTGCAGGCGGTCCCCCGCGAGGTGATCGAAGCGTCGGTCGTGGACGGCGCGGGCCCCGTCCGCACGGCCCTCCAGGTCAAGGCACCGCTGGTGCGCTCGTCGATCGTGATGGTCGCGATGTTCACCCTCATCTTCGCACTCCAGCTCTTCACCGAGCCCATGCTGCTGAGCCAGTCGACCCCGATGATCAGTTCGCGCTTCTCGCCCAGCATGTACATCTACGACGCCGCCTTCACCCGCAACAACTACGGTCTCGCGGCGGCCGCCTCGGTCATCCTGCTGCTGTGCACGATCGCCCTCTCCTACGGCGTCACCCGATGGACCAACCGCACCGCCGCCGAGGAGGGCGCACGATGAGCGCTCCGACCGCGCCCCGCACCGTCCCGCCCCTGCGGCCCCGGCTCCTCGGGCGCTCCGTCGTCAACCTCGTCGTCCTCGTCTCGGTGCTGTACACCCTGCTGCCCGTGCTGTGGCTGGTGCTCGCCTCGGGGAAGGACAGGGACGCGCTGTTCAGCAGCAACATCCTGTCGCTGAGCGACTTCTCCTTCGTCCAGAACATGCGGGACCTGTTCGCCATGGACGGCGGGCTGTACGGCCGCTGGTACGGCAACAGCCTTCTGTACGCGGTGCTCGGCGCGGCCCTCGGCGCGCTGATCAGCATCGCGTGCGGCTACGCCTTCGACAAGTACCGCTTCGCCCACAAGGAGAAGCTGTTCGGCCTGGTGCTGGCCGCGGTCATGGTGCCGCAGACCGTGCTCGCGCTGCCGCTCTATCTGATGGCCTCCGGCACCGGTCTCGTGAACACCTTCTGGGCCGTCTTCATCCCCGTCCTCTTCAATCCGTTCGGGGTCTATCTCGGCCGGATCTTCAGCCAGGGATACGTGCCCGACGAGGTGCTCGAAGCCGCGCGGATGGACGGTGCGGGCGAACTGGCAGCCTACGTCCGGGTGGCGCTCCGCATGCTGGGGCCGGGGCTGGTCACCATCTTCCTCTTCCAGCTCACGGCCATCTGGAACAACTTCTTCCTTCCCATGGTGATGCTGTCCGAACAGGACCTGTATCCGGTCAGCCTCGGCCTGTACTCCTGGAACAGCGCCGCCTCCGTATCGCCCGAGTACTACCCCGTCGTCGTCATGGGGTCGCTGCTCGCCGTGGTGCCCCTGATCCTCGCCTTCGCCCTGCTCCAGCGATTCTGGCGGTCGGGGCTGACGGCGGGCGCCGTCAAGTAGCCAGCCCCCCCCACCGGACCACCGACCAGGAGAACCATGCCCAGCACTCCCCCCGCACACCGCCGGCCGCGCACCGCGCTCGCCATGGGAGCCGACGCCGCAGCCGCGGTGCTCTCCCCCGGCTCCCTGACGGCGCTGGCCGAGGTCTGCGACCTCGCACCCGGGCCCGCGATCGACGACTTCACGACCGAGGCGGCCCGGGCCGCACTCGCGGACACGGAGATCCTGGTCACCGGCTGGGGCTGCCCGCCGGTCCACGCGGGTGTCCTGGCCACCGCACCCGCTCTGCGGGCCGTCGTCCACACGGCGGGCAGCGTGCGCGGCCATGTCACCGACGCCTGCTGGGACAGGGGCATCGAGGTCTCGTCGGCAGCGGCGGCCAACGCGCTCCCGGTCGCCGAGTACACCCTCGCGATGATCCTGCTCTCCGGCAAGCGCTCCCTGGAACGGGCCCGGGACTACCGGGCCACGCGCATCCGCGACAACTGGCTCGCCATGCCGCCCGGCGTCGGCAACTACCGCCGCACGGTGGGCATTCTGTCCGCCTCACTGGTCGGCCGCCGGGTGATCGAGCTGCTGCGGCCCTACGAGCTGCGGGTACTGCTCCACGACCCGTATGTCACGGACGCGGAGGCCGCCGATCTCGGGGTCCGGCCCGTCACTCTGGCCGGGCTCTTCGCGGAGAGCGACGTGGTGAGTGTCCACACGCCCCTGCTGCCCGCGACCACGGGGCTGGTCAGCCGTGGGCTGCTCGCCTCGATGCGGCCCGACGCCGTCCTCATCAACACGGCCCGGGGAGCGGTCGTCGACCAGGACGCCCTCACGGACGCACTGCGGGCGGACCGGATCCGGGCGGTGCTCGATGTCACCGATCCCGATCCGCTGCCGGCGGACCATCCGCTGTGGGACTGCGCCAACGCGACCATCACCCCCCATCTCGCGGGCTCCCAGGGCAACGAACTCCGGCGGCTGGCCGATCTGGCGGTCGGAGAGGTCGCCCGCTGGGCGTCGGGCGACGGCTTCGCCCATCCCGTACGACGCGAAAGGCTGGCCTTCCTCGCATGACCTCCCTCATTCCCTTCGACCTCCCCTCCGACGACCGCGCGTCGAGCCCGTACACCGGCTGCACCCGGGCGCACTGGGAAGCGGTGGCGGACGGTCTCCTGGACGCCGCCTGGAAATGGGCCACCCCCGGCGGGGCCCTCCTCGACCTGCCGGGCCGGCCCTCCCGCTCCGGTGTCCGCTCCGACGGGCTGGAGGGCTACGCCCGTACGTTTCTCACCGCCGCGTTCCGGGTCGCGGGCGCGGCGGGCGAGGACCCGCACAACCGGCTGGAGCGGTACGCCGACGGGCTCACCGCCGGCACCCGCACCGCCGGGCGGGACGACGCCGAGTCCTGGCCGCTGATCCGGGACCACACCGTGTTCGGCCAGCCGATGGTGGAGTCCGCGTCCGTGGCGATCGGGCTGCGGCTCACCCGCCCCTGGCTGTGGGACCGGCTGGACGCGGCGACCCAGGACCGTGCCGAGGAGTGGCTGCGCGGCTCCCTCCGGCACTCCCCCGCGCCCAACAACTGGTACCTCTTCCCCTTCTCCGTCGCCGGATTCCTGGAGTCGGTCGGCCGGGGCGACGCGGAGACGTCCCGGGCCCGGCAGCGCGCACTCGACCTGCTGGAGGTCTGGTACCGGGGCGACGGCTGGTACGCGGACGGGGACGGGCGTGCCTTCGATCACTACAACGGCTGGGCGCTGCACCTGTATCCGGTGCTGGACGCACATCTGTCGGGCGACGCCGAGCTGTCCGCACACTACGGCGCACGGCTGAGCGAGCATCTGGAGAGCTTCTCGCTGATGTTCGGCGCGGACGGGGCCCCGCTGCACTTCGGGCGTTCCCTCACCTACCGATTCGCGGCGGGTGCCGCTGTCGGGATGGGCGCGGTGTCCGGCCATACCCCCCTGGCGCCGGGCGTCTCCCGGCGGCTGATCAGCGGATCGCTGCGGTACTTCCTGGAGCGCGGTTCGTTCGGGGACGACGGTCTGCTGAGCCTGGGCTGGCACGGTCCGCACGACGCGTCGCTCCAGGTGTACTCCGGCCCGTCGTCGCCGTACTGGGCGTCGAAGGCCTTCGTCTCGCTGCTCGCCCCGGCGGATCACCCGCTGTGGACGGCCGAGGAGGAGGCAGCCCCCAGCGAGGGCCCGGACCGGGTGCTGTCGCTGCCGTCTCCGGGGCTGCTGGTGCAGTCGACCCGGGCGGACGGCGTCGTACGGCTGCACAACCACGGCAGCGACCACGTCCGGCCGCACGAGGGTGAGACTGCGGACCTGTCGGACCCGCTCTACGCGCGCCTCGCGTATTCGACGGCGACCGGCCCCACGGCGGCCGCGAACACGGCGGACAATCATCTCTCGCTGCGCGTCGGGGGTTCCCGCAGCAGCCGGGTCCGCATCCACCCACTCGGCGCGGGTCATGGGGAGGGCTGGGGCTGGGCGGCGTCCTGGCACGTCCCGGTCTTCCCGGACGGACCGCCGACCTGGCCGGGGCTCAGGGTGGAGAGCGTGACCGTCGCCCGGGGACGGTACGAACTGCGGGTGCACCGGATCCTGTCCGCCCCCGCCGGTTCGTCGGCCGAGGAGACGGGCTGGGCGACGGCCCCCGGAGGCGCGGTGCGGTCCGCTCTGCTCGGGCTGCACGGCTGGGAGGGGCCGGAGGACGTACGGGCCCCCCAGGGCACGGCTTTCACCCGCTGGGCGGTGCTGCCCCGGCTGTCCGCCGATGTGGAGGGCACCGGTGTGCTGGTGGCCCTGGCCTCCCTCACCGCCGACCCGGACGCCGGCCCTCTCGCCTCCGCGGTGAGCGGGGTGGACGTGAACGGGGAGACGGTCACGGTGCGGTGGGCCGACGACGGTACGACGACCCGCGTCGGCTTCGCCCCGGTGGCGGTCACCCACGGCACGCTCCTCTGACGGCCGGCCGGCGGCGGATGTCCGTCGACGTGCTCGCGGCATACGAAAGGGGCCTCACCGAGAAATGAAGGATTGCGCGACCGGGCCCCAACATGACAGCGAAGAAAACAGGAGGCGTCACCCGCTTTAACGGATAGCAGCGGAATCAGTAATGCCGAACGGCGGCGATCAAGACTTCGCAGAATCCCTTCAATTCATTTCCGGAAAGCACGTCGCGCCGTTACGCTGAGGCTGCTTCGCCAAGTGGCGCAGTGGCTGACGAGGCGCCCGGGGAGGGCGTCGACCTCAGCCTTCGGGGGTTGCGGGAAATCTGGGGGACGGCTCTGCCAGCGGCGGGTAAAGCTGACAGCACACTCCTGTCCGCTCGGGCCGTTCTTTCGATGAATGACACGGCAAGGCAATTGTCGATCCATCGCAAACCATTTTCCGCATGCTCGGAATTCTTCTGACAACAAGCGAGGAATACCTGTGCGACGCATGACGTCCGTTTTCCTGTCCCTCAGCGCCGTTCTCGCGGCCTCCGTGTTGGCCTCACCCGTGGCCGGAGCCACGCCGGTGGCCGACAGACCCGCCACCGTACCCAGCGGCTGGGTAGCCGTGGACGGCGCCGAGCTGGCCCGCACCGCCGAGGGCGCGGACACCCGGAAGGCCCCGCTCGCCGCCGGTGACAGTGTCTCCACCGTGGCTGCGGAGCCCGAGCTCCTGGCCCTGCAGTCCGCCCGCAACGAGCAGTTCGTCGCGACCGAGATCAACTACGCCGCGCCGAACACCGGTGCGCTGCGGGCCCGTTCCGCCGATGTCGGCGGCGCCTGGGAGGGATTCGGCTTCGAGTGGGACGAGACCTCCCAGACGTACGCCATCAAGTCCCTGGCGAACAACCGCTACGTGGCGGTCGAGAAGAACTACACCGGCAGCACCCAGAACATCCTGCGTGCCCGGTCCACCAGCGCGGGTGGCTGGGAGCGGTTCGTCCTGTTCTACAACGAGGGCCTGGACCGTTACGCCCTCCAGTCCACGCTGAACGGGCTCTTCGTCACCATGGAGAACAGCTACACGGGTTCGCTCCAGTACACGCTGCGCGCCCGCTCCGCCGAGATCACCGGCTCCTGGGAGGAGTTCGTCCTCTACGAGCTCGTCTGACGCAGGGTTCCGGTGCCCCTGGTGCCCGCGCGGGTCGCGGGTGCCAGGGGCATTCTCTTGCCCCGAAGGACCGAAGCCGTCCGGCCGCGCCGGGCCGAACGGTCAGGCGTCGGTGCGGATCACCACCGCGAGGGTGCGGGGGCCGTGGACGCCTTCCACCCGCTCCAGTTCGATGTCCGACGTGGCCGAGGGGCCGCTGATCAGGGTCGTCGGCCTCTCCGGCACCAGCCGGGCCACCGCCTCCGGCACACCGGCGACGACCGAGGACAGATCGACGACGCACACATGGAGGTCGGGGACGAGGGACAGGGCACGCCGCCCCTGGTCGGGCGAACCGTCCAGGAAGATCGTGCCGGTCTCGGCGCAGCTGACGGTGGAGGCCGTCACCACGCCGTCCAGCGCGTCGAGGCTCGGTGCGGGGATGTCCGCCGAGTCCCGCTGGAGCTCGCCGTCGTAGGCGCTGAGCCACTCCTCGTCGAGTCCGTCCGGGACGCCGATCCGCCGGGCGCCGAGCCCGTGCAGGATCTCGGCGATCACCGCGGCCGTGCGGTCCCGGGTACAGGGATGGACCTGCGCCTTGTAGTCGACGAGCCGGTCGGTGAGGAGCGCGAGCCGTTCACCGTCCGGGAGGACGCGGCCGGTGCGGTAGGCGCGGGGGGCCTCGGTGTCGGGGGTGGGTGCGAGGGCCAGGGCGTCCCTGATCCGGCCGAGCACCGTGTCGCGTGCGGTGGGGGTGGTGGTCACTGGTCCTCCTCGGGGGCTTCGGCCGTGCGCCGGGCGCCCTCGTCGGCCGCCGCCCGCATCGTCTCCGCACCCTCGGCCGACGCCAGCCAGGAGCGGAAGGACTGCTTGGGCGGGGCGGCGGTGTCGCGGCTGTCGCTCCAGCCGCTGAGCGGGGCGGGCAGACGCGAGATGGTGCCGTCGCGTCCGCCGACGACCCTCCCGAGGGAGGCGGCCTTCTGCGCCGCGGTGAAGAGTTTCGGCTTCTTCATCACGCCGGCGGCTGCCTTCATGGCGAGCCCCTCCGCCGTGATCCCGGACTGTTCGGTGTGCTGGTGGCGCAGCTCGACGAGCATCGAGGGGATGTCGATCTTCACCGGGCAGGCGTCGAAGCAGGCGCCGCAGAGGCTGGAGGCGTACGGCAGCGAGCTGTTGGGGTCGTTCTTCGCCGCGTCCATCCCGGCGAGCTGCGGGGTGAGGACCGCGCCGATCGGGCCGGGGTACGTCGATCCGTAGGCGTGGCCGCCGGCGCGTTCGTAGACGGGGCAGACGTTGAGGCAGGCGGAGCAGCGGATGCAGTTGAGCGCCTCGCGGCCGATCGTGTCGGCGAGCGCGGCGGTGCGGCCGTTGTCCAGGAGGATCAGGTGGAAGTCCTGCGGTCCGTCGCCCGGCGTCACGCCCGTCCACATCGAGGTGTACGGGTTCATCCGCTCGCCGGTCGAGGAGCGGGGCAGCAGTTGGAGGAAGACCTCCAGGTCCTGGTAGCGCGGCAGGACCTTCTCGATGCCCATCACCGTGATGAGGGTGTCCGGCAGGGTCAGGCACATCCGGCCGTTTCCCTCCGACTCGACCACGGCGAGGGTGCCCGTCTCGGCGATGCCGAAGTTGGCTCCGGAGACGGCCACCTTGGTCGTCATGAACTTCTCACGCAGATAGGCGCGGGCCGCGGCGGCGAGATGCGCGGGCACGTTGTCGAGGTCCGGGTCGACGCCGGGGATCTCGTCGAGGAAGATCTGCCGGATCTCGTCGCGGTTGCGGTGGATCGCGGGCACCAGGATGTGCGAGGGCTTGTCGTCGGCGAGCTGGACGATGAGCTCGGCCAGGTCGGTCTCGTACGGCGTGATGCCGGCCGCTTCGAGGTGCTCGTTGAGGCCGATCTCCTGGGTGGCCATCGACTTGACCTTGATGACGTCACTGCTGCCGGTCGCCCTGATCAGCCGGGTGACGATCTCGTTGGCCTCGACGCCGTCGCGCGCCCAGTGGACGGTGCCGCCGCGCTCGGTGACCTTCCGCTCCAGCTGTTCCAGGAGCTCGGGAAGCCGGTTCATGGTGTCGGTCTTGATGGCCGATCCGGCGTCGCGCAACGGTTCCCAGTCGGGGAGTTCACCCGTGACGTTCAACCGTTTCGTCCGGATGGTGCGGGTGGCTCTGCCGAGGTTGCGGCGCAGCTGGTCGTTGCGCAGTTCGTCGTGGGCCGCCTCGGGGAACTTCCGGTCGCCGCGCAGATTTCCCGTTCCGTACGGGGACCGGGGCGGGGCTGCGGGCATGCCGAGGAACGTGCTCATCGGGCGGCCTCCATCAGGGCGTACGGCGCGGTACGGGTGGATCCGAGGATCTGCGCGAGATGCAGGGTGCGCGTGCCGGACTTGATGCGGGAGAGCCCGCCGCCGATGTGCATCAGGCAGGACGAGTCCCCGGCGGAGCACACGTCGGCCTTCGTGTCGGAGATGTTGCGCATCTTGTCCTGGAGCATCGCGGTGGAGGTCTCGGCGTTCTTGACGGCGAAGGTGCCGCCGAAGCCGCAGCAGGAGTCGGCCTCGGGAAGCTCGACCAGGTCGATCTCCTCGACGGCGCGCAGGAGCTTCAGCGGCTTGTCTCCGACCCGCAGCATGCGCAGCGAGTGACAGGTGGGGTGGTAGGTGACGCGGTACGGGAAATAGGCGCCGACCTGGGTGACCCCGAGGACGTCCACGAGGAGTTCGGAGAGTTCGTACGTCTTGGCCTTGACCGTGGCGACCCCGGCGCGCAGCGCGGCGTCCCCGTACCGGTCGGCGACGATCTGGTGCTGGTGACGGACGGAACCGGCGCAGGAGCCGGACGGCATGACGACCGCGTCGATCGAGGCGTCCCCGAACTGCTCGGCGAAGTTGCGCACCAGCGGGACGGGTTCGCGCTGGTAGCCGGTGTTGACGTGCATCTGGCCGCAGCAGGTCTGGTCCGGCGGGAAGACCACCTCGTGGCCAAGGCGGGCGAGCAGCACCGCGGTGGATTTCACCGCCTCCGGGAAAAGTGTGTCTCCCAGGCAGGTGGCGAAGAGTCCGATTCGCATGAGGCCTCCTCGATCGATTTATGGTCCGACCATACTAGCCTCGGTCCGCAGTGGGAAGTCTGAACGCAGAGGGAACGGAAGTGGGGACGGTGCGTGTGGGATCCTGTGCCTGGTGTTCCAGAAGACCTGGGCCGAGCCCCTGCTCGACTTCGAGTCGACCGGCCACGTCGTC
>NZ_JBEOVL010000069.1:0-24435 GCF_040295485.1 Streptomyces sp. NPDC002793
TTTCCAGTTCTTCGCTTTCGCGTTTCCCTTTCCGGCGAGTCCGACTCTATCAGATCCTTTCGGGCCTGATTCCCAGTCAGCGGGGTTCGTCTTCCCGGCCGCTGGGCCGTTCCGACGAGTGAGACTTTAGCGGAATCCCGGGGCCCGACGCTAATCGGGCCACCTTCGAACACTGATTCCTCATTTCGCGGGTGCACACATGAAAACGCACGACACACGTCGCTCGTTTCGAGTGGTTACTGCGGAATGGCTGCCCGGGGACCGACCGGAGTCGGCGCTCACGTCGGACAACTCGGAGCACACTACGGACAGGTGTCGGGCGTGTCAACCCCGGTTCGCCCCCATGGGCGGCGATCTCGGCTACGAGCAGGTAGCCCGTCAGCCGTTGCCCGTGGCCAGCTCGCGGCTGCGGTCGCGGGCGGCTTCCAGGGCGGCGATCAGGGCAGCTCGTACGCCGTGGTTCTCCAGCTCGCGGATGGCGCTGATGGTCGTGCCGGCCGGACTGGTGACGGCCTCGCGGAGCTTGACCGGGTGTTCGCCGCTGTCCCGGAGCATGACCGCGGCGCCGATGGCGGCCTGGACGATCAGATCGTGGGCCTGGGCGCGCGGCAGGCCGAGCAGGATGCCGGCGTCGGTCATCGCCTCGACGAGGAAGTAGAAGTACGCGGGTCCCGATCCGGAGAGCGCGGTGGCCGCGTCCTGCTGGGACTCGGGGACCCGGAGGGTCTTGCCGACGCCCCCGAAGATCGCCTCGGCGTGGCCGAGGTGCTCGGCGGTGGCGTGGCTGCCCGCGGAGATGACGGACATGCCCTCGTCCACCAGGACGGGGGTGTTCGGCATGACGCGTACGACCGGGGTGCCTGAGGCGAGGCTGTCCTCGATGAACCCCGTGGTGATGCCGGCGGCGGCGCTGATGACGAGGCGGTCGGTGGTGACGTGGGGCGCCAGCTCGTCGAGGAGCCGGCCCATGTCCTGGGGCTTGACCGCCAGAATGAGGATGTCCGCGCTCTTGGCCGCCTCGGCGTTGGTGACGGCCTCGACGCCGTAACGAGTGCGGAGCTCCTCGGCGCGCTCGGCGCGGCGGGCGGTCACCAGCAGGTCGCCTGCCGGCCACCCCGCCCGGATCATGCCGCTGAGCAGCGCCTCGCCGATCTTTCCTGTACCGAGGACTGCGACTGTCTGGGTCATGCGGTTCATCCTCCGGATGGCGGTACGCCGTACGCGGTGCTGATCGTCGGTCGCCATCCTCGCACCGCGGCGTCAGGTGGTGCGGCGGCGGAGCGTTGCCGCGCCCAGGCAGAGGACGAGCAGGGCGCAGCCGGCCACGATCAGGACGTCGCCGCGGTGGAAGTCCGCGGTGACGTCGGTGTGTGTGAGGACCCGGTTCATCCCGTCGACGGCGTACGACATCGGCAGGAAGTCGGAGATGGCTTCGAGGACGGGGTGCATCCGGTCGCGCGGGGTGAACAGTCCGCACAGCAGAAGCTGCGGGAAGATCACGGCGGGCATGAACTGGACCGCCTGGAACTCCGAGGCGGCGAAGGCCGAGACGAACAGGCCGAGCGCCGTGCCGAGAAGGGCGTCGAGGAGGGCCACCAGGAGCAGCAGCCAGGGGGAGCCGGCGACGTCCAGCCCGAGGACCCAGACGGACATCGCGGTGGCCAGGAGGGACTGGGCCACCGCGACGGCGCCGAAGGCCAGGGCGTATCCGGCAATCAGGTCTCCCTTGCCCAGGGGCATGGAGAGGAGGCGCTCGAGGGTGCCGGAGGTGCGCTCGCGGAGGGTGGCGATCGAGGTCACCAGGAACATGGTGATCAGCGGGAAGATGCCGAGCAGGGAGGCCCCGACCGCGTCGAAGGTGCCCGTGCCGGCGTCGAAGACATAGCGCAGCAGCGTGATCATCAGGACCGGGACGACGAGCAACAACGCGACGGTGCGGGGGTCGTGGCGGAGCTGGCGCAGGACGCGTCCAGCGGTGGCGAGGGTCCGCGCCGGGGAGAGTGCGGCGGTGTCGGTGCTCATCGGGGCGTCTCCTCGCGGGCGGTGGTGTCACGGTCGGTGGCTTCGGCTGCCTGGTGCTCGTCCACCAGGTGGAGGAATGCCTCCTCGACGGTGGCCGAGCCGGTACGGGCGCGGAGGGCCTCGGGCGTGTCGTCGGCGAGGATCCGGCCCTCGCGCATGAGCAACAGCCGGTGGCAGCGTTCGGCTTCGTCCATGACGTGGGAGGAGACGAGGATCGTGGTGCCCCGGTCGGCGGCGAGCGTGTGGAAGAGGTTCCACAGATCGCGGCGCAGCACGGGGTCGAGGCCCACGGTCGGCTCGTCGAGGACCAGGAGTTCGGGGGTCCCGAGCAGGGCCACGGCGAGGGAGACCCGGCTGCGCTGGCCGCCGGAGAGCGCACCGGCGAGGGCGTCGGCGTGGCTGGTGAGGTCGACGTCGCCGATGGCGCGGGTCACGGCTTCCGCGCGGAAGGCGCGGTGGGCGCGGCCGGGCCGGAGCACGGCCGCGAAGTAGTCCAGGTTTTGCCGCACGGTGAGGTCCGTGTAGACCGACGGCGCCTGGGTGACGTAGCCGACGCGAGGGCGCAGGGACGGATGCCCGGCAGGCCTGCCGAGGACGTCCAGCGCGCCCGCGACCTCGGCCTGGGTGCCGACGACGGCCCGCATGAGCGTGGACTTCCCGCAGCCGGACGGGCCGAGGAGGCCGGTGATCCTGCCCGGCTCGACGGTGAAGTCGAGGCCGCGCAGGACCGTGCGGTCTCCTCGTACGACGGTGAGGGCGCGGGCCGAGACGGCGCTCGTGTCCGTGGCGCACGACAAATTCATCATGTGATGAATATTGATCCTGCCGAGGTGACCCGTCAAGGGGTGCGGTGTGCCCGGGCCGGGTCGGTCAGCGGATCAGGACGCCGAGTCCGACGACGTAGCGCTCCTCGGTCATGCCGTCGGGGAACACGGCGGCCAGGTGTCCGCGCTCCTCGTCCAGGAACCGCCGGTTGGACTCCTCACCGGCCGCGCCCAGCACCAGGAAGGCGGAGTGGCCGGCGGGGTTGGCTAGATGCGTGTCGACAGGCACCGTCCGGGACCACGGCAGCAGTTGTCGGGTGAACTCACCCGGGAGCTTCGGAAGGGTTCCTCGAACCGGCGCCCGCCGGTGTGCCGTAAGCGCCGTTCTCCGCGCCGAGGTGCCAACGGAGCCGGGTGTCCTGGCCGGAGATCCAGCGGACGGAATCGTCGGAGACGTTCCACCACAGCGCCGGCGCACCGCCGGGACGCAGGGCACGGAGCGCCTCGGGCAGGGCCTGGGCCGGGTCGGTCCAGTGCCAGGGCTGGGCGTAGGTGATCAGGTCGGCCGACCCGGTGGCCAGGGGAAGGCGGTTGCCGTCACCCCGGACCACGGGGACGGACGGCAGCGACCGGTGCAGCTCTCCCGCCATGCCGGGGCCCGGCTCGACGGCGGTGACCAGGGTGCCCCTGGCGCGCAGCGGCCGGGTGGCGATGCCCGTTCCCCGCGCCTACGTCGGCGGCACGGGCGCCGCGCAGGGCCGGCCGGTCAGTTCCTCGACGGCATCGAGCAGGGCGGGCGGGTATCCGGGGCGCGCCGCGGCGTAGAGGGCGGCGGCGTTGTCGAACGAGAGGGCGCGGACGTGGGCGTGCGTTGGTCGGCCATGCGTTCGTCGTGCGGGCGACCGGGCCGTTCTACCGGCGTTCGGGGCGCTTCCCCTTGCGGCTCCTGCGGGCCGCCGGATTGCCGGTCCGGGACGAGCGGCGCTTCTCGTATTGGGAGAGCGCCGTCTCGTACTCCGTGCGCCGGAGCTTCTCGCCCGGCGCCTCCGTGAGCGAGCGGATGAAGTAGGCGAGGAGCGAGCCGATGAAGCCGATCGACTTGAGACCGCGCAGCCTGTCCTCCTGGGACGGGTCGGCGGGGCGGCGCGTGAAGCCCTCCCAGGTCTTGCGGAAGGCGATGGCACTGCAGACCGCGAACATCAGGACGACCAGCATGCCGACGAAGCTGCCGACCTCGGCGATCTCCAGCCCTTGGTAGGCGAAGCGCAGGACGAAGCACGCGGCCACGGCCGCGACGAGCGAGCCGACGGTGGCGGCGACGCGCCGCAGCCCGTACCCGCCGTCGTGGTCGACCCAGGTCGTGCCGAAGAGACGGAGGGGTTCGGGCTGCGGCCCGGGCGTGGTGGCGCCCGACGGCACGGCCGGGGTTGTTCCGGGGGCTTCGCTGTTCTCGCTCACGGACTCGATTATCCCCGGCGGTGTGCCGGTACCGTCAGCCGCAGCGCGGAGCGATGTAGCCGTCGCTGCCCGTCTTGACGTACGCGTCCGCCACGAACTGGCCGTTGGCGATGTTGTCCCAGAGGTTCGACGTGCCGTACGGGCCGGACACCCATTCCCCCGGCTTCTGGCAGTACACCGGGACGCTCATCCCGTACGGCAGCGTCCGGACGATCCCGTACTGCGTTCCGGGTCCCCTGCGGACGTTGACGCGGTAGCCAGGAGCGATCGGGTAGACGACGGTGTCCGCGGCGAGTGCCGTGACCTCCGCGTCGGCGTCCGTCGTGGTGGTGGTGCCGGCGTTCTCTTCAACACCCATGAGGGCCTCCCCCGTTGAAAGCGATGCGTGTGACGCGCAGGCTAACAAGCTCCACGTTCCTCGCACGCGCCATCGACTAGGCTCCGTGCGTCGCGCTTGCGCACGAACACACGGGGGTGGGCGATGCCGCCGCTGCGAGGGACCGGATCACATCCGGAAGCGGAGCATCCTGAGTACGCCGGGCAGTACCGGCTCGAGGCATGTCTCGGCGCGGGCGGCATGGGGGTCGTGCACCTGGCGCGCTCCGCCTCCGGGCTCCAGCTCGCGGTGAAGGTGGTGCACCGCCAGCACGCGGCGGACCCGGAGTTCAGGGCCCGTTTCCGGCAGGAGGTCGCGGCCGCCCGACGGGTCAGCGGAGCATTCACCGCACCGGTCGTGGACGCCGATCCGGAGGCGGCGCTGCCCTGGATGGCCACCCTCTACGTACCCGGCCCGACCCTCGCCTCGCAGGTGAAGCGGAACGGGCCGATGAGCCCGGCCGAGCTGCGCAGGCTCACGGCCGGGCTCGCCGAGGCGCTGCGCGACATCCACCGGGCCGGTGTCATCCACCGGGATCTGAAGCCGAGCAACGTCCTCCTCCCCGACTCCGGTCCCAAGGTCATCGACTTCGGGATCTCCCGGCCGTACGACAGCGATCTCCGCACGGAGACGGGCAAGCTGATCGGCTCGCCGCCCTACATGGCGCCCGAGCAGTTCCAGCGGCCCCGTGAGGTCGGTCCGGCCGCCGACGTGTTCGCGCTGGGGGCGGTTCTGGTCCACGCGGCGACGGGCCGGGGCCCCTTCGACTCGGACAGCCCGTACCTCGTGGCCTACCAGGTGGTGCACGACGAGGCCGATCTGGCGGGGGTACCCGGTGACCTGTCGCCCCTGGTCGGGCGCTGCCTGGCCAAGGATCCGGCGGAGCGGCCCACCCCCGACGAGATCATGGCCGCGCTGCGCCCGCCGTCGTACGAGGCGGCCGCCTTCATACCCGTCCAACGCAGGCCGCTCGCCCTCGAGTCCGGGGAGGCAGGCGCCGATGGCACGGACGAGGGGCCCACGCACGTGCGGGCGGTGGACGGGCTGCCGTCCGGTTCAGAGTCCGGAACGGTGGGGAGCCGTCGCGCACGGCACCGGATCGCAGCCGTCTCCGCGGCGGCGCTGCTGCTGGCCGGAGGAGGTCTCTGGGCGGCCGGGACCTGGGGCGGCTCCGGGGCACCGGGGGCGGCAACCGGCGCGGAGGAGAAGCGCGTGGCGGCGTCCGCCCCGTGGCAGACCCCGCTGCGCTCCCCCGGCGGCTCGACTCCGTCGTGCGTCTCAGGGGCGGGCGCGGACTCCGCGCTGTACTGCGTGACCGCCGGGTACGGCGCGGCCCGGCTGGATCCCTCGGACGGCCGGGTGATCTGGTCGCACCGGGACGCGTCACCGAAGGGCGTCGAGGGTGCGAGTCCGGTCGGCGCGGTGTCAGGAGACGTGGCCTACTCCGTCGTGGCGGCCCAGAAACTGCGTGCGTACGCCCCCGGGAGCGGAACCGAGCTCTGGCACACGGAGCTCTCCCCGTACGTCGACACCCCCTTCCCTGCGGGCGACACCCTCCTGGCGGTCCGCCAGGACGGCACGCTCCAGGGGCTCGACGCGTCGACCGGCACATCCACGTGGCGGCACACCGTCCCGGGCCACGTCCGGCCGGGTTTCGCCCTGTACGACGCCGGGACCGGCCTCGCGTACGCGTTCGAGAGCTCGGCGCAGGGGACCACCACCCTGGTCACGGCCGTCGTCGCCGAGACCGGGGACACCGCCTGGCAGCGCGAGCTGAAGGGGATACTCACTCCGGCCGGGACATCGGGCGGGGCGCTCCTGCTGACGTCCATGAACGAGAAGGCCCAGACCACCGGGCTCGTCCGCTACGACCCGGCGCGGCGCGGTACGTCCCGCATCCCTCTGCCCTTCCGGATGAACGGTCCGGAGACCGTGGTGGACGGAGACACCGCCCTGCTGCTCGAACGCGGCGGGACGCTGCTCGCCGTCGACGTCCGTCCGGGGGGAGGGCGGGCCGAGCGGTGGCGGCTGGAGACTGCCGTCGGGATGACCTCGGCACCGGTCCTCGGACCGGGCGGCCGGCTGTACTTCTCGGCCGCCGACGGGCGGCTCCTCGCCGTCGACACGGAGCACGGGACGCTGCTCGGCCAGACGCGCCCGAGGCTGAGGGGCGGCAAGCTCAGCCCTGCCTCGTCCCTGCCCGCCCCCGTCGTCCTGGGCCGGAGCGTCATCGGCACCGGGCCGGACGGGACCGTCTTCGCCGTGGACGCGGACGACCCCGCCCGCTGGTGAGACCAGGGACGGGGCCGGACGGGACCGCTCGGAGCGCTGTGGGTCAGCCGAGCCTGGAGACGTCGCGGACCGCGCCGCGGTCCGCGCTCGTGGCCATCGCGGCGTAGGCGCGCAGGGCCGCGGAGACCTTGCGGTCACGGTTCTTCGGGGCGTACACGCCGTTCAGCGCGGCGCGGCGGGTGTCGAGCTCGGCGTCGGACACGAGGAGCTCGATCGAGCGGTTCGGGATGTCGATCCGGATCCGGTCGCCGTCCTCGACGAGCGCGATCGTGCCGCCGGAGGCCGCCTCGGGGGACGCGTGGCCGATGGACAGGCCCGACGTACCGCCGGAGAAACGGCCGTCCGTGACCAGCGCGCAGGTCTTGCCGAGGCCACGGCCCTTGAGGAACGACGTCGGGTAGAGCATCTCCTGCATGCCGGGGCCGCCCTTGGGACCCTCGTAGCGGATGACGACGACGTCGCCGTCCTTGATCTCCTTGCGGAGGATCTTGTCGACGGCGTCGTCCTGCGACTCGCAGACGACCGCCGGGCCCTCGAAGGTCCAGATCGACTCGTCGACGCCCGCCGTCTTCACGACACAGCCGTCCACGGCCAGGTTGCCCTTGAGGACCGCGAGGCCGCCGTCCTTGGAGTACGCGTGCTCCAGGTCGCGGATGCAGCCGCCCGCGGCGTCCAGGTCCAGGGTGTCCCAGCGCTCGGACTGCGAGAAGGCCGTCGCCGAGCGGACACAGCCGGGAGCCGCGTGCCAGAGCTCGACGGCCTCGGGCGACGGGGAGCCACCGCGGATGTCCCAGTTCTTCAGCCACTCGGCGAGGGTGTCGGAGTGCACCGAGTGCACCTCCTCGTTGAGCAGACCGGCCCGGTGCAGCTCGCCGAGGAGGGCGGGGATGCCGCCCGCCCGGTGGACGTCCTCCATGTAGTACGTGCCGCCCGGGGCGACGTTGGGGGCGACCTTCGACAGACAGGGCACGCGGCGCGAGACCTCGTTGATGTCGTCGAGGTCGTAGGCGAGCTCGGCCTCCTGCGCAGCGGCGAGCAGGTGCAGGATCGTGTTGGTCGAGCCGCCCATGGCGATGTCGAGCGCCATGGCGTTGTCGAACGCGGCGCGGGTGCCGATGGCCCGGGGCAGGACGGTCTCGTCGTCCTGCTCGTAGTAGCGCCGGGTGATGTCGACGACCGTGCGGCCCGCGTCCTCGTACAGCGCCTTGCGGGCGGTGTGCGTGGCCAGGACGGAGCCGTTGCCGGGGAGGGAGAGGCCGAGGACCTCGGTCAGGCAGTTCATCGAGTTGGCGGTGAACATGCCGGAGCAGCTGCCGCAGGTCGGACAGGCGTTCTCCTCGATGCGGAGGATGTCCTCGTCGGAGATGCTCTCGTCGACCGCGTCACTGATCGCGTTGACCAGGTCGAGCTTGCGGACCGTGCCGTCGACGAGGGTGGCCTTGCCGGCCTCCATCGGACCGCCGGAGACGAACACCGTGGGGATGTTGAGGCGCATCGCGGCCATCAGCATGCCCGGGGTGATCTTGTCGCAGTTGGAGATGCAGATCAGGGCGTCGGCGCAGTGGGCCTCGACCATGTACTCGACGCTGTCGGCGATCAGGTCACGGGAGGGCAGGCTGTAGAGCATGCCGTTGTGTCCCATGGCGATGCCGTCGTCCACCGCGATGGTGTTGAACTCGCGGGGCACGGCGCCGGCCGCCTTGATCGCCTCGGAGACGATCCGGCCGACGGGGGCGAGGTGGGTGTGGCCCGGCACGAACTCGGTGAAGGAGTTCGCCACCGCGATGATCGGCTTGCCGATGTCCTCGCTCGCTACGCCGGACGCGCGCATAAGGGCGCGGGCGCCCGCCATGTTGCGGCCGTGGGTGACAGTGCGGGACCTCAGCTGGGGCATCGTCTCTCGCTCCTTCGATGAAAAGACTGTCTCCGAGCGTACGCCCCCCGTGCCAAGATCTGGACACGCCGTCCGATCGGTGGGACGGGGCGACCGGCGCGCGAGCACCTGTCAACCGGATCAGGCTTCGCCCAGATACCTCTGGAGCGTGGGTGCCACCATCGCGATGATCTTCTCGGGATCGGCGGAGGCCAGCGGCTCCGCCTGGACGACGTACCGCAGGAGCGCGATGCCGAGCATGTGCGAGGCCGCCAGCTCGGCGCGGAAGGCCGGGTCGGGCACCTCCAGCTGTGCCGCGATCCGCTCCAGGAGCCGGCGCAGCACGAAGGTGCGCAGCACCTTCGCCGCCGCCTCGTGCGTGAGCGCCGAACGCAGGACCGCCAGCAGCGGCACCCGGGACGCCGGGTCCTCCCATACGCCGATGAAGACCCGGGCCAGCCGCTCCCCCAGGCCGTCCGAGGGCCCGCCGAGGAGTTCGGGAACGACGAGGGCGGGCTCGAACGAGAGCTCGATGGCCGCGGCGAAGACCTCGTCCTTGGTACCGAAGTAGTGGTGGACCAGGGCCGCGTCGACGCCCGCCGCCCTCGCGATGCCCCGGACCGACGTCTTGTCGTAGCCGCGTTCCGCGAATTCCGTGCGGGCCGCCTCCAGGATCCGGGTCCTGGCGTCGGGGCCGGTGGTGTCCGCCGTGCGGGAGGGACGGCCCCTGCGCCGTGGGGGCGGGCCGTCGGCGCCGGAGGTCATGGGCGGGGCGTCCGCGTCGGCGACGCCAGGTGGAGCCTGGTGAAGGCGAGTGCTTCCGCGAGATCGGCCTCGCGTTCGGCCGAGGACATGGCGCGGCGGGTGTTGACCTCGATGACGACGTGGCCGTCGAAACCGGTCCGGGCCAGCCGCTCCAGCAGTTCCGCGCACGGCTGGTCGCCCCGGCCGGGCACCAGGTGCTCGTCCTTGCCGGAGCCCTTGCCGTCGGCGAGATGGACGTGGGCGAGTCGGTCGCCCATCCGGTCCACCATCGCCAGGCTGTCGGTGCGGGCGGTCGACGTGTGCGACAGGTCCACCGTGAAGTGCCGGTAGTCGTCGTTGCTGACGTCCCAGGCGGGGGCGTACGCGAGCATCTCGCGGTCCCGGTAACGCCACGGGTACATGTTCTCCACCGCGAAGCGCACATCGGTCTCGTCCGCCATGCGCCAGATACCGGAGACGAAGTCGCGGGCGTAGTTGCGCTGCCACCGGAAGGGCGGGTGGACGACCACCGCCGAGGCGCCGAGCTTCTCCGCGGCGGCCCTGGCCCGCTGGAGCTTCACCCACGGGTCGGTGGACCAGACCCGCTGGGTGATCAGCAGACAGGGCGCGTGCACCGCCAGGATCGGCACCTGGTGGTAGTCCGAGAGCCGCCGCAGCGCCTCCACGTCCTGGCTGACGGGGTCGGTCCAGACCATGACCTCGACACCGTCGTAACCGAGGCGCGCGGCGATCTCGAAGGCCGTCGCCGTCGACTCCGGATAGACGGAAGCCGTCGACAGCGCGACCTTCGCATCCGGGATGCGCACCACTGGTTCTGCCACCTGGCCAGGGTACGGGCAGCCGTACGTCACGCCGAGGGAGCCCGGCTGAAAGTGACAAGGGCCATGGGCGGCGGCGCCCGGGATCAGGTCAGGGCGCCCTGTTCCGTCGGCAGGTGGTCGAGGCGGCGCAGAATGACTCCTTCGCGCAGCGCCCAGGGGCAGATCTCCAGCTCCTCGACCCCGAACAGGTCCATGGCGCCCTCGGCGACGAGCGCCCCCGCCAGGAGCTGCGCGGCGCGCCCCTCGGTGACCCCGGGCAGGTTCGCCCGCTGGGCGACGGTCATCGTCGACAGTTTCGGCACCCACTCCTCCAGGGCCTTGCGGGTGAGGACGCGCTGCACGTACAGCCCCTCGGCCGAGCGGGCGGCCCCCGTGATCCTGGCGAGCTGCCGGAAGGTCTTGGAGGTGCCGACGACGCGGTCGGGCGGCCCCAGGCGGGCGAACTCGCCGACCGTGCGGGCGATACCGGCCCGGACATGGCGGCGCAGCGCCCGTACGGCGGTCGGGTCCGGCGGATCGCCCGGAAGCC
The DNA here is from genome assembly GCF_040295485.1 of Streptomyces sp. NPDC002793. Classification (NCBI taxonomy): domain Bacteria; kingdom Bacillati; phylum Actinomycetota; class Actinomycetes; order Kitasatosporales; family Streptomycetaceae; genus Streptomyces; species Streptomyces sp. NPDC002793. The sequence goes on from NZ_JBEOVL010000069.1 coordinate 10,901, forward strand.
AGCCGGCGGTGAGCCGGCCGGCGCCGAACGGCAGCGAGACGGCGGCATCGGGCTCCTCGTCCATCCCGAAGCCGACCTCCAGCGAACCGCCGCCGATGTCGAGGACGAGCAGCTTGCCCGCGGACCAGCCGAACCAGCGGCGGGCGGCCAGGAAGGTCAGCCGGGCCTCCTCCTCACCGCTGAGGACGGCGAGGGCGACACCGGTCTCGTCCCGTACCCGGGCCAGCACCTCGTCCGCGTTGCCCGCCTCCCGCACGGCTGAGGTGGCGAAGGCGAGCACGTCCTCGCAGCCCTTGTCCTCGGCCGCACGGAGGGCGTCGGCGACCGTGGTCACGAGGCGGTTCACGCCCTCGGGGCCGATCGCGCCGTCCCGGTCGAGGAGTTCGGCGAGGCGCAGTTCCGCCTTGTGCGAGTGGGCGGGAAGCGGGCGGGCACCGGGGTGTGCGTCGACCACCAGCAGATGCACCGTGTTCGACCCCACGTCGAGGACTCCGAGTCTCATACGGGAACGCTACTGCGGCTTACTCTGGGCACGTGCCAAAGACGAAAAAGGCGAAGCCGGACAAAGCCACGAAGAAGCAGCAGAAAACGGAGCAGGAGACGCAGCAGCCGGAGACGACGGGGCCCGACGGGCCCGACGAGAAGGGCCTCGACTTCGCTCGGGCCTGGGTCGAGTTCCCCGATCCCGCCGACGACGAGCAGGTCTTCCGGTGCGACCTCACCTGGCTGACGTCCAGGTGGAACTGCATCTTCGGCAGCGGTTGCCAGGGCATCCAGGCGGGCCGGGCGGACGACGGCTGCTGCACGTTGGGCGCGCACTTCTCGGACGAGGACGACGAGAAGCGGGTCGCCGGGCACGTCGCACGGCTCACACCGGAGCTGTGGCAGTTCCACGACGTCGGCACGGAGACCGGCTGGGTCGGTGTCGACGAGGACGGCGAGCGTCAGACCCGGCGCTGGGAGGGCTCCTGCATCTTCCAGAACCGCCCCGGCTTCGCCGGCGGCATGGGCTGTTCCCTGCACATCCTGGCGCTCAAGGAGGGCAAGGAGCCGCTGGAGACCAAGCCGGACGTGTGCTGGCAGCTCCCGGTCCGCCGCACGTACGACTGGATCGAGCGGCCCGACGACACGCGCGTGCTCCAGATCTCGATCGGGGAGTACGACCGCCGGGGCTGGGGCCCGGGTGGTCACGACCTGCACTGGTGGTGCACGTCGGCGACGTCCGCGCACGGAGCCGGTGACCCGGTCTACGTGTCCTACCGCCCCGAGCTCATCGAGATGATGGGCGAGGAGGCCTACGACCGGCTGACCGAGCTGTGCGAACAGCGGCTGGCGTCGCTGCTGCCGATGGCACCGCATCCGGCCGACCCGGCCTGACACTCCGGCCCGCGACCTGCTCCTCTCGCTTCCCCCGGCGGCCCGGGGCGCTGCGGACGAACGTTCCGCCTCGCTCCCGGGCCGCAGGCCGCGTCATCCGGCCGGTCCGGACGGGGAGCCCGGTCCCGTCGTCGGGCCGCCGGACGGTGACGGTGTGGGGCCGGGCGTGCCCGGTGTGTCCGTCGGCGGAGCGGTCGGCGTGGGCGTCGGGTCCGGCGGGTACGTGGGCTCCGTGGGCTTCTCCGTGGGCTTCTCCGTGGGCTTCTCCGTGGGTGACGAGGCCGGATGCGTCGACGGTGGTGTGGCGGTCGGCCTGGGGCTCGCGGGCTCCGGGTTTCCGGGGCGGGGCGACGCGTCGCCGTAACCGGTGACCGTGACCGCTGACCCCGACGGGTCGAGCAGGACACGGGCACTCCACGGACCCCGCGGCTCGGCCGCACTGTCCACGAACACGTGGAAGGTGACGCTGCGCCCCGCGGCGACCGTGCCGGACGTACGGCTGAGGCGCAGCCATGGGGCGTCCGCCCGTGCCGACCAGGCGACCGGCTCGGTGCCGGTGACGGTCAGGGTGATCGCCGTACGGCCGCCGGACGAGCGGGTCGAGACCGTGAGCAGGCCCGCTCCTGTCGGGCCGTCGCCGACGCTGACGACCTCGGCCGAGACGTCCGGAGCCACGGGGTCCTCCGTGAAGCCACCGTGCCCCTCGGGACGGGCGTTGCCCGCGTTCGCGTAGCGGCCGTACGGATCGCCGTCTGGGCCCCGCTCCCCGCCCATGTCCGTCGCGGTGACCGAGGTGTCGCGGCCCTCGCCGGTCAGCGGCGCACCCCGGTAGGCGGCCCACAGGGCGATCACCGGGGCGGCGACGACCGTCGCCACGACCGTCGTCGTCACGACCCGGGCGCGCAGCCGGCTCCGGCGCGCGGCGTGGTCCTTGGGGTCCAACGGGAAGCCGGTCCGGTCGAAGCGCGGGGTGCCGGACCGGGACCGCCGGGCGTGCGCGAGGGCGACGTGCACCGACGGGCGGGGGGCTTCCACGACCCGCAGCGCGGCGACCGGGGTGACGGTGGCGCCGGGCCAGGGTCCGGCGGCACCGGCGCGCTCGGCGGCACGGCGGCAGCGGGGGCAGTCGTCGACGTGCCGGACGAGTTCCCGGCGCAGGGCAGCGGAGAGCAGCACCTGGTGGGTGCCGGTGAGCCGGGCGACGGCGGGGCAGTTGCCCGTCTCCACGACGGCGAGGGCGGCACGGGTGCGCTCCACCTCGCAGGCCCCGCCGGCCAGGAGCTCCCTGGCGCTCCCCGGGTCGAGGCCGAGCACGGCGCCGACGGCGCGCGGGGTGAGTCCGTGGCGCACGGCGAGCTCCAGGGCCTCGCGCTGCTCCGGAGTGGTCCCCGCTGCCTCGGGCCACGCCAGCTGGGCGAGTTCGCGCCGACGTGCTTCGGCCGCCGGGGACTCCGTGGGGCAGCCCGCGGTGGGCTCCTCCGGACCGCCGTGGGTGCCGGGGCCTGGGGGGCCCGTGCGGGGGGCGCGGCTGCCCCGGGCGCCTGCCGCGCGGGCGCCCTCGCGAGGCGCGCCGCCACGTGGGGCGGTCGGCCGCCGGTGCGCCTGGCGGCCCCGCCGCCGCTCGGTGAGGACCCGCAGGCACGTCCATCTGGCCAGGGCGTACAGCCAGGATTTACGTTCCTCCTCAGCCGCGGGGCACCGTCCGTCCTGCCGTTCGGCGATCGCCAGGACCGCGCCGAGTGCCTCGGTGGCGGCCTCGTGGTCGCAGAGCACGGAGAGGCAGTAGGTGAACAGGCCGTCGAGATAGGGCTCGTAACGTGCGGGCGACCGCAGCACCGGGAGTCGGGCCTCGCTGCGGTGCGCCCGGTGTGCGCCGGTGGTGTGCGTGGGGGGCTCCAGCCTGCTGCTCGTCACGTGGCGACCGTAGGCAGGTACGGGCCGGACCCCGACGGTACTTTCCGACATTCAACCCTTACGGGTGACACTCTCACTCGAAAGGGGACAGGAATCTCAGATTCCTCCGGAATTACCGCATCGGGCACACGTTCGACTTCCCCGCCCGCAGCCGGTGCTGTCAGACCTCACCTATACGGTGACGCCATGGCTGCCCGTACGAAATCCGCGAAGGACCGACCGTCCTACCGCTGCACCGAATGCGGCTGGACGACCGCCAAATGGCTCGGCCGCTGCCCGGAGTGCCAGGCCTGGGGGACGGTCGAGGAGTTCGGCGGCGCCCCAGCGGTGCGTACGACGGCGGCGGGACGGGTCTCCACGGCCGCGGTGCCGATCGGCCAGGTCGACAGCCGACAGGCCACAGCGCGCTCGACCGGGGTCGGAGAGCTGGACCGGGTGCTCGGCGGAGGGCTCGTGCCCGGCGCCGTGGTGCTGCTCGCGGGCGAGCCCGGCGTCGGCAAGTCGACGTTGCTGCTGGACGTGGCCGCGAAGGCGGCGAGCGAGGACCACCGCACCCTCTACGTCACGGCCGAGGAGTCCGCCGGCCAGGTGCGCATGCGGGCCGACCGGATCCGGGCGATCAACGACCACCTGTATCTGGCCGCCGAGACGGACCTCTCCGCGGTCCTGGGGCACCTGGACGCGGTCAAGCCGTCCCTCCTCGTCCTCGACTCCGTGCAGACGGTCGCCTCGCCGGAGATCGACGGCGCACCCGGCGGCATGGCGCAGGTCCGCGAGGTCGCGGGCGCGCTCATCAGGGCCTCCAAGGAGCGGGGCATGTCGACGCTCCTGGTCGGCCACGTGACCAAGGACGGCGCGATCGCGGGACCGCGGCTCCTGGAGCACCTCGTCGACGTGGTGCTGTCCTTCGAGGGCGACCGGCACGCGCGCCTCCGGCTCGTCCGCGGCGTCAAGAACCGCTACGGCGCCACGGACGAGGTCGGCTGCTTCGAGCTGCACGACGAGGGCATCACCGGCCTCGCCGATCCCTCCGGACTCTTCCTCACCCGCCGCGACGAACCGGTCCCGGGCACCTGCCTCACGGTCACCCTGGAGGGCAAGCGGCCCCTCGTCGCCGAGGTGCAGGCCCTGACGGTCGATTCGCAGATCCCCTCGCCCCGGCGCACGACCTCCGGTCTGGAGACCTCCCGGGTCTCGATGATGCTGGCCGTCCTGGAGCAGCGGGGCCGGATCAGCGCCCTCGGTAAGCGGGACATCTACAGCGCGACGGTGGGCGGGGTGAAGCTCACCGAGCCGGCCGCGGACCTCTCGATCGCCCTGGCACTGGCCAGTGCGGCCAGCGACACACCGCTCCCCAAGAACCTGGTCGCGATCGGTGAGGTGGGCCTCGCCGGGGAGGTCAGAAGGGTCACGGGGGTCCAGCGCAGGCTCGCGGAGGCGTACCGTCTCGGGTTCAAGCACGCCCTCGTCCCGAGGGACCCGGGGCAGGTCCCGGCCGGTATGAAAGTCACAGAAGTGGCCGACATGGGCGACGCCCTGAGGGTCCTCCCCCGCAGGACTCGGCCGGACGGACCACAGGGGGACGGCGCACGCCGGTAGACTTTGCCCTGGTCTCGCCCGCCCGTACGAACGGTATGAGGGACGCAAGGGCACCGCAAACCTGTGACCGGAGGAGTGCAGTGGCAGCCAACGACCGGGCAGCATCGCCCGGAAAGTCCGGCCAAGGCACGGGGAACGAGGCGCTGATGCGCGCCTCGTTGAGCGCGGTCGCGCCCGGAACGGCCCTCCGCGACGGCCTGGAGCGCATCCTCCGGGGCAACACCGGCGGGCTGATCGTCCTCGGCATGGACAAGACCGTCGAATCCATGTGCACCGGCGGCTTCGTGCTCGACGTGGACTTCGCCGCGACGCGCCTGCGTGAACTGTGCAAGCTGGACGGCGCGATGATCCTCGACAAGGACATGACCAAGATCCTGCGGGCCGGTGTGCAGCTGGTCCCGGACGCCTCCATCCCGACCGAGGAGACGGGCACCCGGCACCGCACGGCGGACCGGGTCTCCAAGGCGTGCGGATTCCCGGTGGTGTCGGTCTCCCAGTCGATGCGCCTGATCGCGCTGTACGTGGACGGGGAGCGGCGGGTCCTGGAGGAGTCCTCCGCGATCCTGTCCCGCGCCAACCAGGCGCTCGCCACCCTGGAGCGGTACAAGCTCAGACTGGACGAGGTCGCCGGGACGCTCTCCGCACTGGAGATCGAGGACCTGGTGACGGTCCGGGACGTGACGGCGGTCTCGCAGCGGCTGGAGATGGTGCGGCGGATCGCGACCGAGATCGCCGAGTACGTGGTGGAGCTGGGCACCGACGGCCGCCTCCTGTCGCTCCAGCTGGACGAGTTGATCGCGGGCGTGGAGCCGGAGCGGGAGCTGGTCGTGCGCGACTACGTCCCCGAACCGACGGCGAAGAGGTCCCGAACGGTCCCGGAGGCGCTGGCGGAGCTGGACACGCTCACCCACACCGAGCTGCTCGAACTCCCCGTGGTGGCACGCGCCCTGGGGTACAGCGGGTCGCCGGAGACGCTGGACTCGGCGGTCTCCCCGCGGGGCTTCCGGCTCCTGGCGAAGGTGCCGCGGCTGCCCGGGGCGATCATCGAGCGGCTGGTGGAGCACTTCGGCGGCCTGCAGAAGCTGCTCGCCGCGAGCGTGGACGACCTCCAGGCCGTGGACGGGGTCGGCGAGGCGCGGGCCAGGAGTGTCCGGGAGGGGCTCTCGCGGCTGGCGGAGTCCTCGATCCTGGAGCGGTACGTCTGAGGACTCCTCGTGCGGATCGGACCGGCAGGGCCTCACCGGATCACTTCCGGTGAGGCCCTGCCGGTCCGTCAGTCCTTGGCCAGGACGAACGAGGCGCGCTGCACGGTCTCGCCGGGCACCTCGGCCTCCAGCAGGTACGTCCCCGGGCCCGCGGCCTTGACGGGCGGTGTCGCGCACCGGGGTGCGCTGCCCTTGCGGTCCCACTCCACGGTGTGCACCACCGTCGCGCCGGCGGGGACCCGCAGGAACAGGGACCCGCTCTTCGGGCAGTCCGCCGAGGACCACACCTGCTCGTCGTCCTCACCGGCCTCGGTGATCGTGAGCACCGCGCTCTTCGGGCCGAAGTCGGCCTTGCAGTCGGCCGCCGTGGTGTTCCTGGCGCTCAGCCGGAACTCCGGCTGGTCGTCGGGTCCGTAGCTGATGTCCGTCTTCAGGCTCAACCGCAGCGCGGCAGGCTTGCAGTCGGGGAGCGCCGAGCCGGCCGGCACCCGTCCGCCGCCACCCGTACCGCCGCCGGAGCCCGTGCTCGTACCGGTCGACGCGGTGCCGCCCGTGCCGGCGGTGTCCGATCCCTCCGCGCCACCCGCTCCGGTGCCGCCCCCGCCCTCGGAGCCCGCAGCCGTGCCGGTGCCGGTCTCCCCCGACTCGTCGCGTCCGCCGGGGGGTTGGCCGACGACCGGACCGGAGCTCGACGGTCCGGGAGTGATGGACGGGGCCGGGCCGGAGCCTCCGGACTTCCCGTCGTCCTGTCCGCCGCCGCTGCCGCCGGACGTGGTGATGACGGCCCAGGCCACCAGCGCCGCGAGCAGCACGATCACCAGCACCGCTACTGTTCTCCGACGCCAGTAGATGCTGGAGGGAAGCGGCCCGACCGGATTGCGCATAGAACCCACGGACCGAACTGTACGAGAGATCCATGCCAACTCCGGCCCCCAACCACCGCTCTGATCGACAAGTTTTCCGGATCATCATCACGGAGCGGCCGTTCGCCGGGTACTTCCGTCCGCTTTGCACCGGCTCGGGTCAGTCCCGGGCCACGCGAGGGGACAGAACGGGTGGCGTTATCACCCCCAGGACCCTCAGCCGGGCCGACACCCCCGTAGCCGTGCCCGATGTCGCGCCTTCCGTGTCAGGATCGTGGGTGCGATGACTGCCACGACTACGACACAGACGCCCCCCGCCTCCCTCCATGCCCCCGTCATCGGGTGGTTCGAGCAGCACGCCCGCGATCTGCCCTGGCGCCGCCCCGATGCGGGTGCCTGGGGTGTGATGGTGAGCGAGTTCATGCTGCAGCAGACCCCGGTGAACCGAGTCCTCCCGATCTACCAGCAGTGGATGGCCCGCTGGCCGCGCCCGGCGGACCTCGCCGCCGACGCACCCGGCGAAGCGGTCCGTGCCTGGGGCCGGCTCGGCTACCCGCGCCGTGCGCTGCGCCTGCACGGGGCGGCGCAGGCGATAACGGAACGCCACGGCGGTGACGTGCCGAGCGAGCACGGCCAGTTGCTCGCACTGCCCGGGATCGGGGAGTACACGGCCGCGGCCGTGGCCTCGTTCGCGTACGGGCAGCGTCATGCCGTGCTCGACACGAACGTCCGCAGGGTGTTCGCGCGGGCCGCCACCGGCATCCAGTACCCGCCGAACGCGACCACCGCGGCCGAGCGCAAGCTCGCCCGCGCGCTGCTCCCCGAGGAGGACGAGCGCGCGGCCCGCTGGGCGGCGGCCACGATGGAACTCGGCGCGCTGGTGTGCACCGCGAAGAACGAGGACTGCACGCGCTGCCCGATCTCCGGGCAGTGCGCCTGGCGACTGGCCGGGAAGCCCGCCCATCAGGGCCCTCCGCGCCGGGGGCAGACCTATGCCGGCACGGACCGGCAGGTGCGGGGGCGGCTGCTCGCGGTACTGCGCGACGCGGTCGCCCCGGTCCCGCAGTCCGCGCTGGACGCGGTGTGGGAGGAACCCGTGCAGCGGGCACGCGCCCTGGACGGGCTCGTCTCCGACGGGCTGGTCGAGCCTCTGGCGAACGGCCGGTACCGGCTGCCTCTGACCTGACCGCGCTCCGGCGGACCTGGGTTTCGTCCAGCGGCTGTCCAACGGCTGTTACACAACCGATGGACAGCCGTGCGTCCGCGTACGGCTGCTCCGCACAGCCTCGTGACAACGCCTCCGTAGCGTCACCGACGTCGGCAACGGGACCATCCGGCCGACGGCGGTACACGGGGATTCACGGGGACGGAGGCGGTCGTAATGGCGCAGGGCGAGGTGCTCGGTTTCGAGGAGTACGTACGGACCAGGCAGGACGCGCTGCTGCGCAGTGCGCGCCGGCTCGTGCCTGATCCCGTGGACGCGCAGGACCTGCTGCAGACCGCCCTGGTCCGCACCTTCGGCCGCTGGGACGGCATCGCGGACAAGTCCCTCGCCGACGCCTATCTGCGCCGCGTCATGATCAACACGCGTACGGAGTGGTGGCGGGCCCGCAAGCTCGACGAGGTCCCCACCGAGCAGCTCCCCGACGCGAGCGTCGACGACGGCGCCGAGCAGCGGGCCGACCGTGCCCTGCTCATGGACGTCCTCGGGGTCCTGGCTCCGAAGCAGCGCAGCGTCGTCGTGCTGCGACACTGGGAGCAGATGAGCACGGAGGAGACGGCCGCGGCGCTCGGCATGTCCGCCGGTACGGTGAAGAGCACGCTGCACCGCGCCCTGGCCCGACTGCGCCAGGAGCTGGAGGAGCGTGCGGCCCGGAGCCGTGAGGCCGAGGAGGCTCCGGCGCGGATACCCGCGCAGCGGAACAGGCGTCATGACGAGCGGGGGCGGGAGCGGTGCGCGGCCTGACAGGCAGCAGCGACGGTTCGACGGCCGGCCGGGGAGGACGACTCCGGGCCGGCCTCGCGGCGGGGAGCACGGCGATGGCCGGGCTCGCCGCCTTCGGGCTGTTCGGCGTCGGCTGTTCCGCCGCGGGCACGGGCACGCGCGACGAGGGCGCGGCGAGCACCCAGCAGGTCGCCCGGGCCACACCGTCGAGCACGGTCCCCACCGGCACGGCGAAGCCGGCCCCGCGGGTCAACGCGGTGATGCTCGTCAAGGGCGACCCGAAGGTGAGCCGCCAGCTCAAGAACGACCTCAAGCCCTGCGCCGGTGACGAGTACCCGGTCGACACCTCGTACGGATCGCTGACCGGCGGTACGACGACGGATGTCGTGGTCAACGTGATGACCTGCGGGGATTCGGTGGGTGTCGGCACGTACGTCTACCGCCGGGCGGCCGACGGTTCGTACGGGAACGTCTTCGCCGCCGAGGTACCCGCGGTCTACGGGACCATCGACCGCGGCGATCTGGTGGTGACGACACAGGTCTACGGATCGAAGGACTCGGTCGCGTACCCCTCCGGTGAGGACGTCGTCACCTACCACTGGACCACCGACCGGTTCACCGAGACCGACCGGGTGCACAACGACTTCAACCGGGCCGTCGGCAGCGGGGATGGCGCACTCCCCGCACCGCAGGCCACGCAGAACTGAGGACCCGCTCGCATGGCCGATACCCATGTCCTCTTCGTCGAGGACGACGACGTCATCCGCGAGGCCACCCAGCTCGCTCTGGAGCGGGTCGGCTTCACGGTCACCGCGGTGCCCGACGGCCTGCTGGGCCTGGAGGCCTTCCGGGCGGACCGGCCGGACATCGCCCTGCTGGATGTGATGGTGCCGGGCCTGGACGGGGTCAGTCTGTGCCGGCGCATCCGCGACGAGTCGACCGTGCCCGTGATCATGCTCTCCGCGCGCGCGGACGCGATCGACGTGGTGCTCGGTCTGGAGGCCGGGGCCGACGACTACGTCACCAAGCCGTTCGACGGTGCGGTGCTCGTCGCCCGCATCCGCGCCGTGCTGCGGCGTTTCGGCCACGCCTCGGGTACGGGCGGAACACCGGCCGGGGCCGGCGGGGCACCGGAGGAGGCGGGCGGTGTGCTGGTCTTCGGCGATGTGGAGATCGACACCGAGGGCATGGAGGTGCGCCGAGGGGGTGCGCACGTGGGTCTGACACCCACGGAGATGCGGCTGCTGCTGGAGTTCTCCTCGGCACCCGGCACCGTGCTCTCCCGTGACAGGCTCCTGGAGCGGGTCTGGGACTACGGCTGGGGCGGGGACACCCGCGTCGTCGACGTCCATGTGCAGCGGCTGCGCACCAAGATCGGGCAGGACCGGATCGAGACGGTCCGCGGCTTCGGCTACAAGCTGCGCGCATGAGGCGGCTGGCACTGCGGACCGGCGTCCGCTGGAAGATCAGTATCGCGATCGCCGCCGTCGGCGCGCTGATCGCGCTGGCTCTGAGCCTCGTCGTCCACAACGCGGCCCGGGTCTCGATGCTGGAGAACGCGCGCGAGGTGCAGCTGGAGCGGCTGTTGTTCGCCCAGCGGCTGTACGAGGCGACGAGTCCCCAGAAGCCGTCGCCGAAATTCGGCGCCAAGATCAACGATCCGTCGCTCCCGGCGAGCCTCCGTGACCAGATGCGGGATCACCGGCGCGCCACCCACGTCGACGACTACGCCGACGGGGTGCCCGACGTCTGGGCGGCCGTACCACTGGCCAACGGCGATGTCCTGTCGCTGCACACCCGCTTCGCCGACCACAGCGCCACGATCATGGGCGACCTCGACCGGGCGCTGATCATCGGCTCGGTCTCCGTCGTCGCCGGCGGCTGCGCGCTGGGAGTCCTGATCGGCGGCCAGCTGTCCCGGAGACTGCGCAAGGCGGCGGCAGCGGCCGGCAAGGTCGCCCAGGGCAACACGGAGGTACGTGTACGGGAGGCCGTGGGCGGTGTCGTGCGGGACGAGACCGACGAGCTGGCCAGGGCCGTGGACGCGCTCACGGACGCGCTGAACGAACGGATCGAGGCGGAGCGCCGGGTCACCGCAGACATCGCGCACGAGCTGCGGACCCCTGTGACCGGGCTGCTCACCGCGGCGGAGCTGCTGCCTCCGGGGCGGCCCACAGAGCTCGTGCGGGACCGGGCCCAGGCGATGCGGACCCTGGTCGAGGACGTCCTGGAGGTGGCCAGGCTGGACAGTGCCTCCGAGCGCGCCGAGCTGCAGGAGCTGCAGCTCGGCGAATTCGTCGGCCGACGGGTCCGGCTGCTGGATCCGGAGATCTCGGTGCGGGTGGTGCACGAGTCCTGGGTGTCCACGGATCCGCGGCGGCTGGAGCGCATCCTGGGCAATCTGCTGGGGAACGCCGCCAAGCACGGGGCCGGCCCGGTCGAGGTCACGGTCGAGGGCCGGGTGGTGCGGGTCCGCGACCACGGCCCGGGATTCCCCGAAGCTCTGCTCCGGGAGGGGCCGAGCCGTTTCCGTACCGGCAGCAGCGACAGATCCGTACGCGGCCATGGTCTGGGGCTGACCATCGCGGCGGGGCAGGCCCGGGTCCTGGGGGCCAGGCTGACGTTCCGCAACATGGGGTCCGTCGGGGGCTCCGGGGACCGGGGCGGAGCGATCGCCGTGCTGTGGCTGCCCGAGCACGCGCCGACGAACACCGGCAGCTTTCCGGTCCTGCGGCAGGTGGAAACGGGCTGAGGGAAGCGGGGTGGGCCCCGGAGAGGTTTCCGGGGCCCACCCCGCTTCCCATCAGTCGCCCAGCCGCTCAGACGGTCTGCGACTCCCGCGCGTCCGTTGCCCCGGCGGCACCCGTTCCGGCGCCGCCCTCGCCGCCCTCGCCGCCCTCGCCGCCCGAGGACGCCTCCGGCTTCACGGCGCCGCGCAACGGGACCTCCTTGACGAAGAACGCCGCCAGCAGCGCCACCACCGCGACCGAGCCGCCCACCAGGAAGGCGATGTGCGTCCCGGAGGCCACGGCGTACTCGTACGCCTCGCGCGCCGCGTCGGGCAGCTTCGCCAGGCTCGTCGCGTCCAGCTGCGCGGACGACTCCGTCACCGTGCCGCCGCCGCGCTCCGCCATCTCGTCCTGCACCCGTCCGGTGAACAGCGCGCCCATGATCGCGACTCCGAAGGAGCTGCCGAGCGTGCGGAAGAGAGTGGTCGCGGACGAGGCGACTCCCATGTCCTTGAGCTCGACGCTGTTCTGTGCGACGAGCATCGTGATCTGCATCAGGAAGCCCATGCCCGCCCCGAGCACCGCCATGTAGACGCCCGAGGTGAAGCGCGTGGTGCCGGTGTCCATGGTGGCCAGGAGGAACAGCCCCGCGACCATCAGGACGCTGCCCAGGATCGGGAAGATCTTGTACCTGCCGGTGCTCGTGGTGATCCGGCCCGCGACCAGCGAGACGATCATCATCGACAGCAGCATCGGCAGGAGCAGCAGTCCGGAGTTGGTCGCGGACGCGCCCTGGACGGACTGCTGGTACAGCGGGAGGAAGAGCACCGCTCCGAACATCACGAAGCCGGTCATGAAGCCCACCACGGACATGAGGCTGAAGTTGCGGTATCGGAAGATGTGCAGCGGCATGATCGGTTCGGCGGCCCTCGTCTCGACGAAGAGGAAGCCGGCCAGGGAGGCCACGCCGAGTGCGATGAGCTCCATGATCACGGCGGAGCTCCAGGCGTACTCCGTGCCGCCCCAGGTGGTGACCAGCACGATGGCGGTGATGCCGACCGTGAGGAGCGCGGCGCCCAGGTAGTCGACCCTGGCCTCCGAGCGCTCCTTGCGGGGCAGGTGCAGCACGGCGGTGACCATGGCCAGCGCGACCGCGCCCAGCGGCAGGTTGATGTAGAAGCTCCAGCGCCAGCCCAGGTGGTCGGTGATGGTGCCGCCGACGAGCGGGCCGCCGATCATGGCGACCGCCATGACCCCGGCCATCATGCCCTGGTACTTGCCGCGCTCCCGGGGCGGCACGAGGTCGCCGAGGATCGCCATGACGCCGACCATCAGACCGCCCGCGCCGAGGCCCTGCACCGCGCGGAAACCGATCAGCTGACCCATGTCCTGGGCCATTCCGCTCAGCACCGAACCGATCAGGAAGATCACGATGGAGGTGAGGAAGATGCCCTTGCGTCCGTACAGATCGCCGAGCTTGCCCCAGATGGGCGTGGAGGCCGCCGTGGCCAGGGTGTAGGACGTCACCACCCAGGACAGGTGCTCCATGCCGCCCAGGTCGCCGACGATCGTCGGCATCGCGGTACCGACGATGAGGTTGTCGAGCATGGCCAGCAGCATCGTGATCATCAGGGCGAGGACCACCACTCTGACGCTGCGTGCCTTCGGTTCGGCCGGCCCTTCGGCCGTCGCCTTCTTGAGTTCCGCCATGTCGTGCTCCCCTGATCCCCTGATCGCCCGGTCTGCCACCACCCCGGCACTTACTTGCCGCCCGGCTAGCTAGCTACACTGGAGGAAGGTAGACCCGTCACTAGTAGGGCTTGGTCAGGTCGATGTTGGCGCGGGTATGTCGCGGTGACAGGTGGGGCAGGCGCCGGCCCATGTCGCGAGGATGGTCTGTAGC
>NZ_JBEOVL010000070.1:0-24310 GCF_040295485.1 Streptomyces sp. NPDC002793
TCGTAGCGGGTGTCGTTGTCGATGAAGCGCTTCAGCCACGAGATGCTGTACTTCGCGATCGTCGTGTTGGACGTGTTCGGGGTGAAGTGGGACGCCCCACGGAGCTCCAGGTACGCCTTGTCCAGCGAGCTCGGCAGCGAGTTGTAGAACGGCTCCGAGTGCGAGGCCACGGACGCGACCGTGTCACCGTCCGCGCCGACGACCAGGGTCGGGGTCCGCACCTCCGGCCAGGACTTGTCGAGGTTCCAGCCGGTCAGCGGGATCGCCGCCTTCAGCGAAGGACGGTCCTTGGCGGCTTCGAGTGTGCCGCCGCCGCCCATGGAGTGGCCCATCACACCGAGCCGCGAGGAGTCGATCCGGCTGCGCACCGAGCTGTCCTCGGTCAGGTAGTCCAGGGCCGCGAGCAGCTGGTCACCCCGGCTGGCCGGCTGGTCCGCCGTGGTGTTGGTGTCGATGGTGAACACCACGAAGCCCTGCGAGGCCAGACGCGGCCCCAGCCAGGCGATGCTCGACTGGTAAGCGGTGAAGCCGGGCGAGATGGCGATCGCGCCGAACGTCCCGTCCGAGGTGGACGTCGGGTAGTAGATCGTCCCGCCGCCGAAGCCCCGGACGCTCAGCGAGGACACGGTCGTCTGGGAGGTCGCGTACGAGCCACGGCTCGCCTCGATGCTCGAGTTGCTCGGGGCCGGACCACGCTCGTACGGGTTCTCGGCGGCCTGGGCGCCCGGCATCAGCGCGGTGACCAGACCGGCCGTGGCGGCGGCCGCGGCGACGGCGAGCCTGACGGTGCGGGAGCGGCTCTTCGACATCCGGTGGCGGCGGGGGGAGACGTCGTTCGAGGGGAGGTGCTGCTGCACGAGGGGGGGGTCCTCTCGGTCGTGGCGAACCACACCGCGGCAGCCGGCCGCCCCGTGTCCAGGGGCCTTCGGGGGAGCACCGCGGGTGGCGCCGTCATTCGTGTTGACGGCGCCACTCTGGCGGCGCGCCCTCCGGGCGGACATCGGCGAGATGGCCGGTCTTCGCGACCGGCGACCACTCCTGACCGCGTCAGCGAACGGGGTGTCCGGCCTCGCGCAGAGCGCCCTTGACCTCGGAGATCCGCAGGTCACCGAAGTGGAAGACGGACGCGGCGAGGACCGCGTCGGCGCCCGCGCCGATGGCCGGCGGGAAGTCCGCGAGCCGGCCCGCGCCTCCGGAGGCGATGACGGGGACGGTGACGTGGGCCCGTACCGCCTTGATCATCTCGGTGTCGTAGCCGTCCTTCGTGCCGTCGGCGTCCATCGAGTTGAGCAGGATCTCGCCCGCACCGAGCTCGGCGGCCCGGTGCGCCCACTCGACGGCGTCGATACCGGTGCCCCGGCGCCCTCCGTGGGTGGTCACCTCGAAGGTGCCCTCGGGGGTGCGCCGCGCGTCGACGGAGAGCACCAGCACCTGGCGCCCGAAGCGTTCGGCGATCTCCCGGATGAGTTCGGGACGGGCGATGGCCGCGGTGTTGACCCCGACCTTGTCGGCCCCGGCGCGCAGCAGCTTGTCGACGTCGTCGGGGGTGCGGACCCCGCCGCCGACGGTGAGCGGGATGAAGACCTGCTCGGCGGTGCGGCGCACCACGTCGTACGTCGTCTCGCGGTCCCCGCTGGACGCGGTGATGTCGAGGAACGTCAGCTCGTCGGCGCCCTCGGCGTCGTAGAGCTTGGCCATCTCGACGGGGTCGCCCGCGTCGCGCAGGTTCTGGAAGTTGACGCCCTTGACGACGCGGCCCTTGTCGACGTCCAGGCACGGGATGACCCGTACGGCGAGCGTCATCGCTCACCTGCCCGGTAGGCCTCGACCTCGACCTCGACGACCAGGGAGGGGTCGACGAAGCCGGACACGATGATCATGGAGGCCGCGGGGCGGACGTCGTCGAACAGCTCCTTGTGGGCGCGGCCCACCTCGTCGACGTCCCGGGTGTGTGTGAGGTACATCCGGGTGCGGACGACGTCCTCACGGCCGAGTCCGGCCTGCTTCAGGGAGTCGAAGGCGACCTGGAAGGAGGCGACGGCCTGCTCGTAGGGGCTGCCCGCGAGGATCTGGCCGTCGACCACCGAGGTGCAGCCGGACACCAGGACGAGTCCGTTGGGGAGCTGGACGGCACGGGAGTAGCCGAACCGCTCCTCCCACGGGCCGCCCGAGGAGACGCGGCGTACGGAGTCCGTCATGCGGCGACCGCCTTGAGGGCCTCTTCGAGGGTGAACGCCTCGGCGTACAGCGCCTTGCCGACGATGGCTCCCTCGACGCCTTCCGGGACGAGCAGGGAGATCGCGCGGAGGTCGGCGAGCGAGGAGACACCGCCGGAGGCGACCACGGGCTTGTCGGTGGCGGCGCAGACGTCCCGCAGGAGCGCCAGGTTGGGGCCCTGCAGCGTGCCGTCCTTGGCGATGTCGGTCACGACGTAGCGGGCGCAGCCCTCGGAGTCGAGGCGGGCGAGCGTCTCGTAGAGGTCGCCGCCGTCGCGGGTCCAGCCGCGGCCGCGCAGCGTCGTGCCCCGGACGTCGAGGCCGACGGCGATCTTGTCGCCGTGCTCGGCGATGACCTTGGCGACCCACTCGGGGGTCTCCAGGGCGGCGGTGCCCAGGTTGACACGGCGGCAGCCGGTGGCGAGGGCGGCGGCGAGCGAGGCGTCGTCGCGGATGCCGCCGGAGAGCTCGACCTTGATGTCCATGGCGCCGGCCACCTCGGCGATCAGCGCACGGTTGTCGCCGGTGCCGAAGGCGGCGTCCAGGTCGACGAGGTGCAGCCACTCGGCGCCGGAGCTCTGCCAGGCGAGGGCCGCCTCGAGCGGGGAGCCGTAGGAGGTCTCGGAGCCGGATTCGCCGTGCACGAGGCGGACGGCCTGTCCGTCGCGGACGTCTACGGCGGGGAGCAGTTCAAGCTTCGGCATTACAGCGTCTCGATCCAGTTGGTCAGCAGCTGGGCGCCGGCGTCGCCGGACTTCTCGGGGTGGAACTGGGTGGCCCACAGCGCGCCGTTCTCGACGGCGGCCACGAACCGCTCTCCGTGCGTGGACCACGTGACCTTGGGTGCACGGATCTTGGCGTTGGTCACTTCGAGGGACCAGTCGTGTGCCGCGTAGGAGTGCACGAAGTAGTAGCGGGCCTCGGGGTCGGTGCCCGCGAAGAGCTGGGAGGCCTCGGGGTGTTCGACGGTGTTCCAGCCCATGTGCGGCACGACGTCGGCCTTCAGCGGTCCGACGGTGCCGGGCCACTCGTCGAGGCCCTCCGTCTCGACGCCGTGCTCGATGCCGCGCTCGAACAGGATCTGCATGCCGACGCAGATGCCCATGACGGGACGGCCGCCGGCCAGCCTGCGGCCGATGATCCATTCGCCGCGGGCCTGCTTCAGCCCCGCCATGCAGGCGGAGAACGCGCCGACGCCGGGGACGAGGAGCCCGTCGGCGTTCATCGCGGTGTCGAAGTCGCGGGTGATCTCCACGTCGCCGCCGACGCGGGCGAGGGCCCGCTCGGCGGAACGGACGTTGCCGAAGCCGTAGTCGAAGACGACGATCTTCTTCTTGTCGCTCACAGTGCCCCTCAGTCCCAGAGTCCCTGGATCCGCATGATGCCTGCCACCAGGCACATCACGGAGCCGATCCCGAGGAGCACGACGACGCCCTTGGGCATGCCCTGCTTCCAGAAGGAGTAGACGCCGCCGGCCAGGAAGAGGCCGACGATGATCAGAACGGTGTTGAGGCCGGTCACAGCGCGCCCTTCGTGGACGGGAGGATCCCGGCTGCGCGCGGGTCGTGCTCGCTGGCGTAACGCAGGGCGCGGGCCAGGGCCTTGAACTGGCACTCCACGATGTGGTGGGCGTTGCGGCCGTACGGCACGTGGACGTGGAGGGCGATCTGCGCCTGGGCGACGAAGGACTCCAGGATGTGCCGGGTCATCGTCGTGTCGTACTCGCCGATCATCGGCGCCATCTTCTCGGGCTCGGTGTGCACCAGGTAGGGGCGGCCGGAGAGGTCGACGGTGACCTGGGCGAGCGACTCGTCCAGCGGGACGGTGCAGTTGCCGAAGCGGTAGATGCCGACCTTGTCGCCGAGCGCCTGCCTGAAGGCGGCGCCGAGGGCGAGGGCGGTGTCCTCGATGGTGTGGTGCGAGTCGATGTGGAGGTCGCCCTCGGTCTTGACCGTGAGGTCGAAGAGGCCGTGCCGTCCGAGCTGGTCGAGCATGTGGTCGTAGAAGCCGACCCCGGTCGCGACATCGACCTTGCCGGTGCCGTCGAGGTTGATCTCGACGAGCACGGAGGTCTCCTTGGTGGTCCGCTCCACCCTGCCTACGCGGCTCATGCGTCGTGCTCCTTCTTCAGTTCGCGCACCGCATCGAGGAACGCGTCGTTCTCTTCCGGGGTCCCCGCGGAGACCCGCAGCCACCCCGGTACGCCGTTGTCCCGGACCAGGACGCCCCGGTCGAGGATCTGCTGCCAGGCGGTGCGGCTGTCGGCGAAGCGGCCGAACTGGACGAAGTTGGCGTCCGAGTCGGTGACGGCGAAGCCGAGCTCCCGCAGTCCGTCGACCAGCCGGTCGCGCTCGCTCTTGAGCTGCGCGACGTACCCGAGCAGCGTATCGGTGTGTTCCAGTGCGGCGAGCGCGGTGGCCTGGGTGATCGAGGACAGGTGGTACGGCAGGCGCACCAGCTGGACCGCGTCGACGACGGCCGGGGCCGCCGCGAGGTAGCCGAGGCGGAGGCCCGCGGCGCCGAACGCCTTGGACATGGTGCGGGAGAGCACCAGGTGGGGGCGGCCCTCGATCAGGGGGAGCAGCGAGGGGTGGTGGCTGAATTCGCCGTACGCCTCGTCGACGACGACCATCGAGGGCCGGGCGGCCTGGGCCGCGTCGTACAGGGCGACGACGGTGTCCGCGTCGACGGCGGTGCCGGTGGGGTTGTTGGGCGAGGTGATGAAGACCACCTCGGGGCGGTGCTCGGCGACGGCCTTCTTCGCGGCCTCCACGTCGATGGTGAAGTCCTCGTTGCGAGGTCCGGAGATCCAGCCGGTGCCGGTGCCGCGCGCGATGAGGGCGTGCATCGAGTACGAGGGCTCGAAGCCGATCGCGGTGCGCCCGGGGCCGCCGAAGGTCTGCAGCAGCTGCTGGAGGACCTCGTTGGAGCCGTTGGCCGCCCAGACGTTGGCCGTGGCCACCTCGTGCCCCGCGGTGCGGGTGAGGTAGCGGGCGAGCTCGGTGCGGAGCTCCACGGCGTCACGGTCGGGGTAGCGGTTGAGGTCGCGGGCGGCCTCGCGGACCCGCTCGGCGATGCGGTCGACGAGCGCGTCGGGCAGCGGGTAGGGGTTCTCGTTGGTGTTCAGCCGGACCGGTACGTCGAGCTGGGGCGCCCCGTACGGGGACTGGCCGCGCAGTTCGTCGCGGATCGGGAGGTCGTCCCAGGGGTTGTTCGTCACTGCTGCGGAACCTTCCACCCGAACCTGGCCTTGAGCGCGGCGCCGTGGGCGGGGAGGTCCTCCGCCTCGGCGAGGGTGACCACGTGGTGGGTGACCTCGGCGAGCGCGTCGCGGGTGTAGTCGACGATGTGGATGCCGCGCAGGAAGGACTGCACGGAAAGGCCCGAGGAGTGGCAGGCGCAGCCGCCGGTGGGCAGGACGTGGTTGGAGCCGGCGCAGTAGTCGCCGAGGGAGACGGGCGACCAGGGGCCGACGAAGACCGCACCGGCGTTGCGGACCCGGTCGGCGACGGCGGCGGCGTTCTCCGTCTGGATCTCCAGGTGCTCGGCGGCGTACGCGTCGACGACCTTGAGGCCGTCCTCCAGGTCGTCGACCAGGACGATCGCGGACTGGCGGCCTGCCAGTGCGGGCTCGATCCGGTCCGTGACGTGCCGGGTCGCGGCGATCTGCGGCGCCAGCTCGGCCTCGGTGGCGGCGGCGAGCTCCTCGGAGTCGGTGACGAGGACGGCGGCGGCCATCGGGTCGTGCTCGGCCTGGCTGATCAGGTCGGCGGCGACGTGCACCGGGTCGGCGCTCGCGTCGGCGAGGATCGCGATCTCGGTGGGGCCTGCCTCGGCGTCGATGCCGATGCGGCCCTTGAGGAGGCGCTTGGCGGCGGCGACGTAGATGTTGCCGGGGCCCGTGACGAGGTTCACGGGCAGGCAGTCCTCGGTGCCGTACGCGAACATCGCGACGGCCTGGGCGCCGCCGGCGGCGTACACCTCGTCGACGCCGAGGAGGGCGCAGGCCGCGAGGATCGTGGGGTGGGGCAGGCCGCCGAAGTCCTTCTGGGGCGGTGAGGACACGGCGATGCCCTCGACGCCCGCCTCCTGCGCCGGGACGACGTTCATCACGACGGAGGACGGGTAGACCGAGCGGCCGCCGGGGACGTACAGCCCGACGCGCTCGACGGGGACCCACTTCTCGGTGACCGTGCCGCCGGGGACGACCTGGGTGGTGTGCGTGGTGCGGCGCTGCTCGCGGTGGACGAGACGGGCGCGGCGGATCGACTCCTCCAGGGCCGCCCGTACGGCGGGGTCGAGCCGTTCCAGCGACGCGGTGATCACGTCGGCCGGGACACGGATCGCGTCGAGGCGCACGCCGTCGAGTTTCTCCCCCCACTCGATCACTGCCGCGGAGCCACGATGGCGTACGTCCTCGCAGATGGGCCGCACCGTCTCCAGGGCGGCTTCCACGTCGAACTCGGCACGGGGCAGCAGGTCGCGCAGGGCGCCGCCCTCGGGGAGGGCGGTACCGCGCAGATCGATTCGAGAGATCACACGGGCAATTCTCTCAGACCGTTTCGGGCGTCCGGTCGCCCGTATCACTGGCTGATACATGTCCCGGCTGTCACTGCTGACCATTAGCGTTCACGTCGTCACACAGAGGGAAGAACGACTGTACGACGCGCGGCACAGAACGCGCAGGCGGAGGTGAGGCAGTGACCGAACCGCACGACGGCGAGATCCCTGACGGACTCAGTGCCGCGGAGCTCGGTATGTGGCAGTCCTTCCGGAACGGCACCACCTACGATCTGCGCTCCCACGATCCGGTGCGCGACGATCCCTTCGCCCCGCACAGCTGGGGGCCGGAGCGCAGCGTCGGAGCCCGGACCGTGGCGCGGCTCCTGCTCAGCGGCCCGGCGGCGCGGCCGGGCCGGGTGGCCGCGCTGAAGCTCCGGGGTGTCCGCATCACGGGGAAGCTGGATCTGGCGGGTGGGCGCGTCTCGCCCTACGTGGAGCTGACGGGCTGCCGCTTCGAGCAGGAGGTGGTGCTGCCCGAGTGCCATTTCACGACGCTGCGGATGGTGGGCTGCGCGGTGCCCAGGCTGGACGCGGCCCGGCTGCACACGGAGGGCGATCTGCATCTGCCGCGCTGCCGGGTCGAGCGCGGCATCCGGCTGACGGACGCCCAGATCGGCACGGACCTGCTGATCAACCAGCTCCGTGTCGGCCCCGACCGGCGTGGCCGCGCCTTCGTGGGCGACGGGATGTCGGTGGCGCAGGACCTGCAGGCGGAGATGATCGAGACGCTCGGCGAGCTGAGCCTGCGCGGGGCGAAGGTCGGCGGTTCGCTGAGCCTGCGCGGCAGCCGGCTGCGTGCCACGGACGGGCGGCGGGCGCTGAACGCCCCGCAGCTGAGCGTGGAGCGGACGCTGTACATGACGGAGGCCTGGGTCAGCGTCGACACGGGGAACCAGGGCACCACTCCCCCGTTCGGTGTCGCGCGCGGCGGCGGCCCGGCGCGCGGGACGCGTGCGCAGGCCTTCGAGTGCCGGGGCGCGGTCCGGCTCGACGACGGGCGGTTCGGGGACGCGGTGGACCTGCACAAGGCCCGGTTCGTGCTCGCCGACCGCGAGGAGCTGTCGCTGCGCAGGATCGTCACGCCCGAGCTGCGGTTCAACGCGGAGCGTCCGCGCGAGGGCCGGGTCGTGCTGAACGGCGCCAAGGTCGTCACCCTGATCGACGTGTCGACCAGCTGGCCGGGCCCGGGCGGCCTGGCGATGGGCGGCTTCGTGTACGAGAACCTCGTCCCGTACGGCCACTTCCCGCTGTCCCGGCGCCTGGAGTGGGTGCTGGCCGCGACCCCGGAGTACGTCCCGGAGCCGTACGAGCGCCTCGCGGCGGTGCTCCGCAGCTGCGGGGAGGACGCGGACGCCCGGGAGGTGCTGCTGGCCAAGCAGCGTCGCCGCCGCGAGACGCTGCCGCTCGCGGGGAGGATCTGGGGCTACCTGCAGGACTGGACGGTGGCGTACGGCTACCGGCCGGGGCGGGCCCTGGTCTGGATGGCGGTGCTGTGGGCCGCGGGGGCGGTGGCCTTCTCGCGGTACCGCCCGGAGTCGATCAAGGAGGAGGAACACCCGGAGTGGAATCCCGCGCTGTACGCGCTGGACCTGCTGGTGCCGGTGATCAATCTCGGGCAGGACGGTTACTGGCTGCTGAAGGGAGGCTGGCAGTGGACGGCGGCGGCGCTGGTGCTGGTGGGGTGGATATTGGCCACCACGGTGGCCGCGGGCGCGTCCCGGCTGCTGCGGCGCGGCTGACGGGAGCGCGGCGTCCGGGTCCGGCCGGACCCTTGCCGTCGCGGTGCCCGGAAGGCCACTCGAAGCGCTGCGGGCAGGCGGCCGACGACGACGGGAAGGTCGGAATCGAGCCAGCCACGCGCGCTTCCTTTGCCTTTTCTTGACCGTGTCCAGGGCAACCCTTCCACTCGCCACAGAAGCTTCACAGAGCCCCACTGGCGCCGTCCTCACCAGGGCTTTTCAATGGTCTGCACCATGGCTTTCCTCCGCGCACTGCTGAGCTCCGCACGCGCGTTCCGGTACAGCCCCGGGCTGTCCGCCGGGCTGCCCGCGGACGACGCGGTGCTGCTCGACGCCCCGGACGAGCGGCTCTCCCCCGCGTTGGTCGCCGCGGCCGTGGGTGACTTCGAACCCGCCGCGAAGCTCCTCGCCACCACCCGGGACGGCGCCGACTGGGAGACCCGCGACCGCACCCTGGCCCGGCTGGTCGCCTTCGCCCGCAGCCGCGACGCCTGGCTCACCGGCTGGCTGGCGGCCGCCCCGCGCGACCCGGACGCCCTCCTCGTCAAGGCCGCGCTGGCGGTCCGCCGCGCCTGGGAGTCCCCCGCCCACGCCGAGCTGCTGCGCGAGGTGGGCCCGCTGATCACGGCGGCGGCCGAGGCCGACCCCCGGGACCCGGTGCCGTGGCGGCTCGCGCTCGACCACGCCCGTGGCACGCATGCCCCGCACACCGTCTTCGAGTCCCTGTGGGAGCAGGCCGTACGCCGCTGCCCGCACCACTACGGCAGTCATGTCGCCGCGCTCCGGTACCTCTCGGCCGAGTGGTACGGCTCCCACCGCGAATGCTTCGACTTCGCCGAGCGGGCGGCCGAGGACGCCGCCCGGGACTCCCTGGTGCAGGCCCTCCCCGTACGGGCGGCCTTCGCCCTGCTGAGGGACGAGAGGGCGGCCACGCGGGCGACCTCCGTGGAGGGGGACCGGATCGACGCGGCGGCCGACCTCGCGATCAGCCTCTCGGCCGGATTCCCCGCCGGTGATCCCTGGCCGGCCGAGGTCCGCAACCTGCTCGCCTACGTACTGGTCGCACGGGACCGTGCGACCGAGGCACTGGAGCAGTTCCGGCTGATCGGGCCGTACGCGACCTCGTTCCCGTGGGCGTCCGTGACCGGGGAGGCGCTCGGCGGATTCCTCGACGCGCGGGCGGACGCACGGCTCCGGGTGGCCTCTTCCACGCCCCTCTGCGGAAGGCCGGAACACAGCGGGCCCCACGGCCATTAGGCTTGACCGTTGTGACCACCGCTCGCCTGCCCCTCTTCCCGCTGAACGCGGTGCTGTTCCCCGGCCTCGTGCTGCCGCTCAACGTCTTCGAGGAGCGTTATCGCGCCATGATGCGCGGGCTGCTCGCGATCGACGAGGACGAACCGCGCCGTTTCGTGGTGGTCGCGATCCGCGACGGCCGCGAGACCGCACCGACCGCCACCGGGATGCCGGACACGGCCGCTGCGGCGCCCCCGACGGAGCGGGCACCGGCCGACGGCTTCGGCCCCGATCCCCTCCAGACCTTCCACCGGGTCGGCTGCGTCGCGGACGCGGCGAAAATCCGTGAGCGCGCGGACGGCAGTTACGAGGTCCTGGCGACCGGCACCACCCGGGTCCGGCTGCTCTCCGTCGAGGCGAGCGGTCCGTTCCTGACGGCCGAGGTCGAGGAGCTCCCCGAGGATCCGGGGGCCGCCGAGGGCGAGGACTCGCCCACGGACGAGGCCGGGGCCCTGTCCGAGGGCGTCCTGCGTGCCTTCCGCAGCTACCAGAAGCGGCTGGCCGGGGCGAGCGAGCGTTCCCTGACGACCGGCGCCGACCTCCCGGACGACCCGTCCGTCGTCTCGTACCTGGTGGCCGCCGCCGCGGTGCTCGACGTCCCGACGAAGCAGCGGCTGCTCCAGGCCCCGGACACCGCGACCCGGCTGCGCGAGGAGCTGGCCCTCCTGCGGAAGGAGACGGCCGTCATCCGGCACCTTCCGTCGCTGCCGGCGGCGGACCTGACCCGCGACCCGACGTACCCCAACTGACCCGAGGACCTGCCAAGTGGCGAAGAAGCCCAGGAAACAGCAGCCGGGCGGCACCCCGGCCACGGTCGCCCTGACCGGGGCGGGCATCACATTCACGGTTCACTCGTACGAGCACGACCCCTCGTCCCCGTCCTACGGCGAGGAAGCGGCCACGGCCCTCGGAGTCTCCGCCGACCGGGTCTTCAAGACGCTGGTCGCCGACGTCGACGGCGACCTGGTCGTCGCCGTGGTGCCCGTCGCGGGCTCACTGGACCTGAAGGCACTGGCGGCGGCCGTGAACGGCAAGCGGGCGGCCATGGCGGACCCGGCGGCGGCGGAACGCACCACGGGCTACGTGAGGGGCGGCATCTCGCCCCTGGGCCAGCGCAAGCGGCTGCGTACGGTGCTCGACGCCTCGGCCGGGTCGCACGCCACGATCTGTGTCTCGGCGGGCCGCCGCGGCCTGGAGGTGGAACTCTCCCCGACGGACCTGGCCACCCTGACGGAAGCCACCCTGGCCCCGATCGGCCGGGCGTAGCGGGTCTCGCCCGCGCGGCACGGACGCCCGGATCACGGCGGATCCGTCACCGGTCCCGCCCGTTCGGTGCGGGTGGGACGTCCGAGCGGGTCAGCAGCCGTTCGACGTCCGCGAGCGGACGCAGGACGCAGCGGTCGAGCAGCAGGGACGGGCTGATGAGGGTCGAGCCGACCTCGTGCCCGGCCTTGACGCAGGTGTAGGGCGAGCTGTGGACCGTCACGTCGTCCCCGACGGCCGTGATCCGGCCGGCCAGCGCCGCCTTGCGGGCACAGACCGCCACCGGTCCGACGATCTCCCGGGTCGCGCGGCCGGCCCGTACCCGGCGCGCCCACAGCACTTCCAGGATCAGGTGCCCGCGCACGGAGAAGCCGCCGATCGCCGTGCCGAGCAGCCAGCCGTCGCCCAGCCGGCGGCGCAGCTCCTCCGCCGTGTCCCGGCCGGCCGCGACCTCCAGCACGCTGCAGCGCGGGGCGACCGCGCCCCGGCGGCCCCGTCCGTGCCCGGTACTGCGGCCGTCGCTGAGCGCCCGGGTGCTGTTGTCGGTGAGCAGCCCCGTCCAGTAACCCTCGCGCAGCAGCGTGACGGTCCGCGCGGCGGTGCCCTCGTCGTCGCGCGTGTAGCTGCCCGCGTACGGATGGGCCCGGGGCCGGTCCCGTACGGTCAGCGCGGCCGGTGTCCAGCGGTCGCCGAGGACGCGGCCGAGTGCGCCGCGGTCGGCGAGGTAGTTGTCGGCCTCGCTGGTGTGCCCGAAGCATTCGTGGGCCAGGACCCCGGCGGCCGTGGGCGACAGCAGCGCCGCTCCGGCCACCGGCTCGGTCAGCGGTGAGCGCAGCCGCAGCAGGGCCTGGTCGTCGAGGAGTTGCCGCACGCCCTGTCGTATCCGGCCGGCCACGTAAGGGGGGTCGTAGGCGGCTGCGCCCCACTGGGGCGTCTCGCCGTGGCGCGGGGCACCGAGGCTGATGCGCACCTGCCACAGCCCGTCCCGCTCGTCCGGTACGATCCGGGCCCGCGGCCCCAGCCGCACACGCGCCGCGTCCAACGCCGCGGCCAGGACGTCGGTCACGGTGAGGGGGGGTCCGTGACCGCCCGCAGGGCCCGGCACAACGCCTCCCCGAGGCGTTCGGTGTCGGGCGCGCCGAGCGGCATCGGCTGCCACCAGGCCGGTTCCCTCGACAGCGCGTTCAGCAGGGGCTTGAGGTGCTGGGAGAGCGCGCTCCGGGCGTTGTAGGAGAAGGAGACGCTGACGGAGCCTTCGCTGTCGTCCCCCTCCACGCCCTCGTGCGGTGCGAACAGCGGCAGGTAGAGCACGTCGCCGGGGTGCAGTTCCGCGCGGAAGGGACGCTCGGGCAGCCGGCCGGACGGGACGAAGCCCTTGGTCTCCAGCATGCGGCTGCGCTGCCGCTCCGGCGTGGTGTCCTCGGGCAGACCCACCAGCCAGGTCTTCGAACCCCGCTGCTGCACCACGAAGTTGTCGCTGTGGTCGAAGTGGCAGCCGATCCCCGCTCCACGCCCCCGGGTCACCGACAGGTCCGCGGTGCACTCGTCCCAGCCGAACAGGGCGGTCAGCTTCGCGCAGGCGTCGGCCAGTTCCGGCAGGGTGTGCTGCGCCTGGTTGACGAAGAGCACCGTACCGTCGGGCCGCCGCCGCACCTGTGCTCCGGGCCCCGGCTCCCGCGGTGTCCCTTCGAGGCGGCTCTCCAGGGCCTCGATGTCGGGCCAGTCGAGGGCGGGGGCGAGGAAGCGCGGGCCGCAGCCGCGCCAGAGGACCGGTCGGCGGCGCCAGTGCTCACGGTGGAAGAGGGACAGGTCGAACCGGTCCGTCTCCGGCAGTGGTCGTGCGTTCATCGCAGCCCCCAGGCCCGCAGTCGCTGGAGCAGTTTCGCCCGTACGTCCGGTGGCGTACCCGCTTCGTGTCCGGCCAGGACGGTGGTCAGCGCGTCGAAGAGGGGACGCCCGGCCCGCCCGATGACGCAGCGCCCCGCGCCCGCGAGGAACATGGTGGGGCGCAGTTCCCAGGCGTCGGGTGCCTCGGAGTAGTCCCGGAAGGCGCAGAAGGTGCCGCCGTGGAAGGCCGAGTCGCGCAGCGTGACGTCGAAGGTGGCGTCCGCTCCCGTGGCGATCGCGCGGGCGACGGCGCAGGCGGCCTCGTGGTGCGCGAGCGGTTCGAGAGCGCACCCGGGGTCGAAGGGCGGTCCGGCCGCCATGAACCGGTGGAAGCACTCGGGCAGCGAGAGACCGCGCCCCCGGGAGGAGTGGGGGACGTCGCGGAAGTGCTGGAACTGCGGTGAGGCGAGGAAGAGTTCGGCCACCGCGTTGGTCCCGTGGCCGTGCTGCTCCTGGATCGTCTCCAGGGTGCGCGGGAAGGCCCCCCTGAGTCCCTGACCCGTGCCCGTGCCGCCGCTGACCACCGCCGAACGGATGTTGCGCCCGACCAACCGCAGCTCCGTCGGGTCCACCCGGCCGAAGACCTCGATCAGGTCGGGGTCGAGCGGAGGCCGCATGCCGCCGGGGCCGTCCGCGACGAACGCGGAGCGGAACCGCTGGTCGTACAGCAGCCGGTCGAGGACCCGCAGGATGCGTCCGTGCCGCCCGGCTCCGGCCGCGTCCATGCCGTACCTGTCGTCCGTGTCGCCCACCGCGGTGGTCTCATGCGGCATGCGCGGTCCCCTTCCAGTCGCGTACGAGGGAGAAGAGGCGCTCCGCGTTCGGTCGCGACTTGGGCACGAGCACCCCGTCAGCGGTGAACTTGGGGTCCTCGTAGGTGATGCCGGTCAGCCGGGGCATCATCGGCAGCAGGTGTTCCAGCAGGGTGAGCTGCTCGTCGAGGAGCACGCCGTGGTGCAGGTCGCGGAAGCGCCCGTCGACGATCTGGCAGCCGGACAGGTGCACCTCGTGGCAGCGGTCGAGCGGCAGCGCCTCGAGACCGTCGAACATGCGCGCTCCGGTCCGCCCCATCAGCCACTGGTAGGCGAGGATGTGACCGATGTCGATCGTCGCGTGCGCTCCCGTCTCCCGGACGACGGTGTCGAAGAACGCGAAGGCGTCCAGTGTGCCGACCAGGAAGCTGCCGCCCTCGGTGAAGCCGGGGAACTCCACGGACAGCGGCGCCCGCAGCCGCTCTCGCCACTCCGCGACCCCGGCGACGCACCGCCGCAGCCCCTCAGGGGTCAGTACGGGCGGCATCGGGTAGGGCAGGCTGCGGCCCCCCAGCGACCAGATCCCCAGGTCCTCGATGATCCAGCGGAATCCGTAGCGTTCGACCAGCGCGTTGGTGAAGTCCGCGACGGCGGCCCGCTCGTACCCGTCCGGGGAGCCGGTGTTGAGCAGGGTGTGGTGGAAGGCGCGCGGTCGGCCGTCGCCGAACAGCGCGAAGAGGTCGTCGTACGCGGGGAAGTAGCGCTCGGGTGTGAGGGGGCCGTAGTCGATGGGCTGGAAGGCGACGAACATGTAGTCGTACTCCTGAGCGTTGCGCCGCAGGAACGCCGCCACCCGGTCGGTCGGGCGGCCCTTCCCCGTCTTCTCGAATCCGATGCGTTCGCCCCAGACGAGGTCCATGCCCAGGCCGAGCCCCAATTTGTCCATCAGGCACTCTCCGCTTCCGGTGGGTCGGGTACGAGCAGCCGTTTGTCGACCATCTGTGCCAGCCAGCGGCGCGCTCCGGGCTCGTCGGAGGTGAGTCCGCCGCCCGGGGTGAGCTCCACTCCCGCGGGTACGGCCGCCATCCGTGGCCAGGCGACGTCGGCCAGGAACCAGCGCGCCCGGACGGAGTCGAGCGTCACTCCGAAACGCGGCCGGGCCCGCGGCGCCGGTCCGGTGACCGCCCTCACCGCCGCGGTCCGGTCCCGCGCCCGCGACGGCAGGTCGGGCCGGACGGCCCGCTCGGCGTCCGGCACCGCCTCGACGGTCATGCGCAGCAGTCGCTGTCTGGCTTCCTCCGTCGCGGTGCCGTCGAGGAGCGCGCCGCCGACCCGGCCGCCGGCGAAGGCCAGGCCCTCGTTGGTGACCAGGTAGGCGTCGTCGTCCTGGCGCCGCCGGGCGGCCCACAGGTAGCTGCCCGGTTCGGCCACGACCAGCTGCATGGTGTCCAGGCCCAGGTCAGTCGGGTGACGCCGCACCACCTCGACGGTCTCGCGGGAGCCCTGGACGGCGTCGTCGTGATCGAAGCCGTCCATGAACGACAGGTTGGTGACGATCCCGGCCCGGGTGAGGTTGAGTACGGCGCGTTCCGCGTGCGTGGCGTCCTGGCCCTTGTGCAGGGAGTCGAGGATGCCCTGGTGGGCGGACTCGAAACCGGTCGACAGCTGCACGCAGCCCGCCGCACGCAGCCGTTCGCAGAAGGCGGGGTCGGCCAGTTCGCGCTCCAGCCGCGCCCGGATCCGGAAGGTGAGCGACGCGCCCCGCCGGCGGACCGCCTCCGTCACGCGGAGCAGATGGCGCAGGCCGGTGTTCTCGTCGGTGACCGCCACGTCGGTCATGCCCAGCCGGGCGGACAGCGCCACCAGGTGTCCGGCGGCCACCTCCGGGTCGATCTGCTGGAAGGCACGCGCGTCGCGGTAGCGGTTGCCGTACGAGCAGAAGGTGCACTTCCCCCAGTAGCACCCGACCGTGAGCCGGTAGGGGAACTGGTGGGCCATGTTGGTGTAGACGCCGAAGTCGAACGGCCCGAAGTCCGGCATCGGCTGCTCGCTCAGCACGAAACCGTCCGCGAGCCCCGTCCGCTCCCGCGCTTCGCCGCCCAGGACGCGGGTGAGGAAGTCCTCGCCGTGGCCCAGGCACCAGTGGTCGACGGTGCGGGAGGCGGTGACGTGCCGGCGCAGCGGTGCCGCCCACATCTGCACGGTGGGTCCGCCGAGCGCGATCAGCAGCCCGGGGCGTCGTTCCTTGAGCAGCACGCACAGGGTGAGGACGGGGACGAGCTGGCTGAAGAAGGGGACGGAGAAGGCCAGCAGGCGTGGCGGGTCGTCGGACAGCAGTTCTTCCAGACGGTCGGCGCACCAGCGCGCCGACCAGCTCTCGCGGCCGGCCTCGACGTACGTGTCCAGGTCGGACAGCGGCAGCGGGCCGTCGACGATCCAGCCGTCCTGGGTCGCCTGCTGGGTGACGTAGCGGACCGTCGCCTGGATGGCCGTCTCCTGGGCGAAGCCGGTGGTGCGGTCGCGGGCGGTCTCCAGCAGCCGGGTGCCGTGCCGGGCCCGGTACCGCTCACTGACGGTCCGGTAGATCTCGCCCGCGCTCGGTTCCGCCCCTCCGGCGGCCGGTTCGTCCGCGGCGGACGGCTCGTGACGGCGGATCAGGACGCGGGCGCGGTACTCCAGGTTCAGGTCGAGGGTGCTGACCCGGTGGCCCTGCGCGGTCCATGCGGCGGCGAGCTGCGGCAGCGCCAGGTACGGGAACTGGACGGCCTCGCTCACAGGTGGCATCACCAGCAGTACGTCGCTCATCGCTCATCCCCGTCCCGTGCTCCGCCCCGTGGTCCGTGCCCGCGTCAGTCGTTCGATGAGGTCCAGACGGTCCTGGGCCGTCTCCGCGCTCTCCGGGTCGCCCCGTGCGTCGGCGAGCACCCGTACGGTGCGCCAGACCCCGGCGCGCAGGGGCAGCTCCTCGGCCACGGCACGGAATTCCGCCAGTGCGGCTCCGGCCCCCTGCAGGCGCAGGGTGGCGCGGGCCGCCAGGACGCGCGCGTGCATCGCGAGGGTGTCGCGGGGGTCGAGCGCGACGGCCTCGCGCAGGCGGTCCCTGGCGGCGTGGTGGTCGCCCCGCGCGTAGTGCGCCGCGCCGATCTTGTACGCGAGCCAGCTCGACCGGTACCCCTGGGCGGCCGCCCGCTCGTAGCACTCCTGGGCCTGCTCGGGGCTCGCCGAGGCGTTCGCCAGGCCGTGCAGGGCCACCGCCACTCCTGGCGCGGGATCCGCTCCGCCCCGCTCCCCGCCTCGCGCCTCTGCCTCGTGGGACGGGAGACCGGCCCCCTGGTGGACCCGCAGCATCAGGTCCTCCGGCCACGGGGTGGAGGGCAGGAAGGAGGACTCCCTGGCCCGCAGCCCCAGTCGTGCCGCGACGTCAGGGCCGACCCCGCGGTACTCGCCGGGCAGGAAGCCCGAGCGGGTGGACCACGTCATCGCGGACAGTTCGCCTCCGCAGGCCGCCACCAGGTCGGCCAGGTCGTCCACGGAGTGGTCGGGCCTGCCGTGCTCGTCCACCAGCCAGTCCAGGTCGATGTCGGTGACGACGTCGCCGGTCACGTGCCGGTCCAGGTGCCGGGTGAGGAGATCGGGCGGTACGACCGAGAGCCGTACGCCGCACAGCGTCACCGCCAGGCAGCACCCGCCGGACAGCGGATCGGCCGGGACGCCGCCGGTGGCGATGAGCGACACACAGTCCACCGCCCTGCTCTCCCAGCCCGTGTACGAGGTCCAGCTCGGCACCCACACCAGGTCGGTGAGGCCCGCGGCGAGGGCGGCGGCCGACCAGAAGTCGTCGAGCCCGAAGGCACCGGGCACGCCGCGCACCGGCAGCCGGCGCAGCAGGTCCGCGGGGGACGTCCCGGCACGCGCCGCGGAGCGCAGGGCCTCCTCCCCTCCGGGAGCGAGGGGCTTGAGGTCCAGATGACGGTCGAAGCAGACGACGGTGCGGTCGCGGTAGGGGCTCCGCGGCCACAGGGCCGCGACCTCTCCGTGCTCCTCGAACAGGTCAACGCGTCCCGGCATCCCGTGCCCCTTCCGGAAGCGGCACGACCTGCGCCGGCGGCGTGTGCGGGGGCGCGGGGGCGGGCAGGGCCGCCGAGGAGAAGCGGCGCGCGTCCGGGCTGAGCATCGCGGCCGCGGTGGTCACCAGGACGAGGACCCCCGCCCCCAGCATGATCGTGCGGGGGTCGGCGAAGCGGAGCAGCACCGCGCCGAAGAGCTGGCCGAGGGGCAGCGAGGCGAAGGAGAAGAAGAAGTCGGCGGAGAACGCCCTGCCGTGCAGCCGCTCGGGCACCTCCCGGCGCAGCCCGGCCATCTTGACGACGTCGAACGCCTGCTGGCCGATGCCTCCCGCGACGAACGCGGCCGTGAGCAGCAGCACCGATCCGGTCGCCACGGGTGCCAGCACGGTCACGCCGAAGAGGCCGAGCAGCGCCAGCGAGTACAGTCCCCGGCTCCGGCCGGTGACGCGCCCGCCGACCAGCGCGCCGACGACGGTGCCCACGGCGAAGGCGCCGAGCACGAGACCGTAGACGGTGGCGCTGTGTCCCGCTCCGAGCAGGAACACCGGCAGGGCGACCATCCACGGTCCGACGGCGAACAGGACGTGGACGACGGCGAGGATCTGCACGTGCCGCAGCCACCGCACCCGCCACAGCACGGCGAGCCCGCCGAGGGCGGAGCGCAGCAGCGACTCCTCGGGCTCGTCGGGAGCGTCGGCGTGCGGTTCGGTGGATCCGGTCTTCGCGGGGCTGTCCCGTACGGGGCTCTCCGGCGCGGGGCGTGCCGCGTACCGGGCGCCCGCCCAGCGGGTCGCCACCGCGGACAGGCCGAAGGCCACGGCCGCGGCGACGGCTCCCGCAGAGGAGCTGAGGACGGCGACGAGGGTCGCGGCGAGGGTGGGCCCGACGATGCCGGATGTGTTGCGCATGCCTTCGAGGAGGCCGTACGCGGCGGTGACCGCGGCTTCCTCACGGTCGGGGCCGCCGGAGCCGTGAGCCGCGTCCGTTCCACCGTCCGGCCTCGTGGCCGCGCGCGTGTCCTTGCGCAGCACCCGTGGGGTGATGAGCAGCAGGGCCGGTTCGCTCACCGCTTCGCACAGACCGATGAGGACGGCGACGACGAGGACGACGGCGTCCAGCCGGCCGTCCCAGAAGAGGGCCAGCACGATGAGTGCGAGGAAGCGGGTCGCATCCGCGGTGACCGCCGCGGCGACGGGGTTGACGCGGTCGAGAAGTGCGCCGCTGAAGAGGACGACACCACCGAGCGCGAGGAAGCGGGCTGCGAATACCGCTCCGATGGTCTCCGCTGTCGTTCCCGATCGTTCCGCGGCAACCACGACGATGATCGGGAAGAATGCGTCACCGAGCAGAGAAACAGCCTGCGCCAGGCAGAGTCCGGCGAAACGCCGATTTCCGAGCAGCTGAAGATATACTCTCACCGGGGAGCGCGAGACCTTTCTTATAAAGCCTGCCACCGGCGTGGTCACCGGCCGGTGGCAGGCCTGCGTCGGTCCTTCGGGTCAGTTCTTGAAGCGGAACGCGTGGAAGGCCACGCTCTCGTCCAGGTCCTCGGCCTCCAGGACTTCCAGGCTGTCGAGGTCTTCGATGTCGTCGAGGATGGTCTGCTCGTTGCGTGACTCGCCCATAATTCCTCCTGAAAAGGAAGGGGCGCGGCAGGCTGATTCCCGCAGCGCTGCGAAAAATGCTATCCGGGGGCTTCCCGCCCCGGAAATACCGCCCACCCTTTATGGCCGGAAGGGCACGTCGAACAGCCCGCCCCCGGGAATTCGAATACCGGTGGCGAGCTGGAGGAATGCGAGAACGGAAGGGGGAATTCAGAATTCGTAAGAATGTTCGGTGGCCGGTTCCCCATCCTTCGAAAGGGTGGGGCTCACTCGGCGCACACCGTCACAGGTGCCGACAGGCTACGTCTCCGGAGCCCGCTACGGCCGCGCGGTTCCCGGCCCGTCCGACGGCCGGCCGTCCAGGGAGCCCTGCTCCTCGGCCGGCCCGGGCTTCGGCCCGAACGCGGACCCCGGCTCCGCCGGAGGCGCCTCGTAGAAGGCGGTCGCCCCGTGGAAGGTCCCCCACTCCGGCTCCGGGTCCCTCGGGCCGAACAGTGCGGTCAGCCCCAGGTGGACGATCATCGCCGCGATGGGCCAAGCGAGCATCGCGGCCCCCACCGCGTGCAGTTCCAGCGGCGCGTCGAAGGTGACTCCCTGGCCGACCTCCTTGGCATGGGCCACCACATCGGACGTCGGCCCGAACCAGGTGCCGATCCCCCACGCCAGCAGGGAGCCGAGCAGTCCGCCCAGGGCCAGCCCCACCACCAGCGGGATGCCTCCGCGCCGGCGCAGAAGGAAGACGGCGGCGCCCGAGACCAGGCCGAACGCGAGCCCCAGCAGCACGAAGGTGCCGTCGGCCCCGATGGCCTCCTCGCCCTCGCTGTTCTTGAGGAACACGGCGGTGTCGTCGGAGACGAGTGGCACCCGGGGCGCCAGCCACAGCCAGAGCAGCCCGAGGACGACGCCCGCCACCGTCAGCACCGCGGCGATCAGCGCGCCCTGTCGGAGTTCCGTCCGCCGCTCGGCCCCGCCCGGCTCCTCACCGGGCACGGCATGCGACCCGGAGGGCGGGGCCTGCCACGGGTCGTTCGGCTGGGGCTGGTGCGGCGGCGTCAACGGTGCGGTCACGGGGCCATCGTGCCAGGCCGACCCGTGCCCCGCCTCACCGGACCGCCGCCCGCCGGTACGCCCACGTGGCCACGGCCAGCGAGAGCACCCCGACCGCCGCGCACACCGCGAGGTCGAGGACGACGATCGCCCAGTCGGGGTCGGCGTCGAAGGACCGGGCCAGCGCCTCGACGCCGTAGGTGGAGGGAAGCAGGTCCCGCGCCCAGCCGACGGGCCCGGGCAGCCGCTCGGCCGGCAGCACCCCCAGCAGCAGCGCGGCCGACATCCCCAGCTGCCCGAGGAGCGTCGCCAGCTCCTGCCGGGGCGCCAGCAGTCCGAGCGCGGCACCCAGTCCGGAGAGCGCGGCGCCGGAGAGCGGGATGACCGCGACGAGTACCCACAGGTGCGTCATCGGAAGTCCGAAGAGCGCGCTGCCCGCCACGGCCGTGACGATCGTGCCGGGCACGGTGAACGACGCGTACGCCCCCGCCGTCCCCAGCACCACCGCGGCGGGCGGCACCGGCAGCGTGGCGTAGTGGTCGAGCCCGCCGCCGGCCCGGAGCTGGCCGAAGTACTGGGCGAGCAGGTTGAGCGCGACGAAGGCCACGACCAGCACGCTCGACCCGGCGACGACGGCCCGTGCCTCCGCACCGCCGTCGACGACCCCACGCATCAGCACCATGATTCCGACGGACTGGAAGGTCGCGACGAACAGCAGCGGGATCCGCGCGACCCTCGCCCGTGAGAGCTGCGCCCGGTAGACGGCGGCCAGCGAGGGAAGCAGCCTGGCGCGCGGCGCCAGGGCCGCAGGGGCCGTCCGGGCGGGGCGGCCCGCCCGCACGGCCGAGGTCCGGATCTTCGGCCCCGACATCTGCGCGGGCTCCGTGGGAACGATGCTCGTCACCTGGTGCTGCTCCCGTTCGACTTCGACATCTGTTCCCGCGCACACCTCGGCGCGCGCACCGCCCTGATCACGCCTTCACCAGTCCCTCGGTCGCCCTGGCGGCGTCCCCGCCGAGCGCCAGATAGACGTCCTCCAGGCTGGGCGTGGCCAGCGTGAAGTCGTCGAGCGAGGAGAACGCCGCCCCGCCGGTCACCGCGGCCACCGCGGCCCGCGCCTCGTCGGGGCCGAGCCGCAGGACCCACTTGCGCCCCGACTCCTGCGCCGACTCCCGGAGTGCGGCCACCTCAGGGACCTCCAGCGGAGCGCGTTCGCGCCACACCAGTTCCACCCTGACCTCTCCGGCCACCTGCTCCTTGAGCCCGGACGGGGTGTCGCAGGCGATGACCGCGCCACGCTCCATGACGGCCACCCGGTCCAGGACCGTCTCGGCCTCGATGACGTTGTGGGTCACGAGCAGTACCGTCGCCCCGTGCTCGGCCCGCCGCCGGTCGACGGCGGACCAGACGGACCGCCGGGCAACGGGGTCCATCCCGGTCGTCGGCTCGTCCAGCACGAGGACGGGGCGCTCGCCGACCAGCGTCGCGGCGAAGCAGGCGAGCCGTCGCTGTCCGCCGGACAGCTTCTTCAGCGGACGTCCGGCGAGCGCGGTGAGCCCGAGCTCCTCCAGGACGTCGTCGCGCGCGGCACGGGCCTGCCGGGCCGGCAAACCCCTGAGCCGCCCGGTGGTCTCCGCGGCGAGCGAGACGGTCAGTTCGTCGAGGGCGGTGGACTCCTGGCCGAGGTAGCCGATGAGCCGCGAGGCCCTCTCGGGGTGGCGCACGAGGTCGTGACCCAGCACCTCGACGCTCCCGGAGTCGGGGCGCATCAGCCCGGTGAGCTGGCGTACGAGCGTGGACTTGCCGGCGCCGTTGGGTCCGAGGAGCCCGAAGATCTCGCCGCGCCGGACATCGAGGCAGACCCCGTCGGTGGCGCGCACCTCGGGAGTCGCGGCGCGGCCGCGTCGGCCGCGGACGGCGGGATAGGTCTTGACCAGGTCACGCACCGCACACACGGACTGTGCCTGTGCCGTGCCCGTAGCCTGCGTGCCCGTAGCCTGTGCTGTGCCCGTACTC
Source organism: Streptomyces sp. NPDC002793 (assembly GCF_040295485.1). Taxonomy (NCBI): domain Bacteria; kingdom Bacillati; phylum Actinomycetota; class Actinomycetes; order Kitasatosporales; family Streptomycetaceae; genus Streptomyces; species Streptomyces sp. NPDC002793. Next base: position 22,451 of record NZ_JBEOVL010000070.1, read on the forward strand.
ACGAGGTACGAGAGTACGGGGTCGGATGCCCCGTATTGCGTCCGGGGCAGGCCGGTGGCGCCCCGCTCACTCCCCCGCGGGAGCGTGTTCGGCGGCGGCCCGCACGTCGATCTCGCGCCAGAACCCCGCCCGGATGGCATAGCGGTCGTGCTCGTCGATCTGGTCGTCCTTGTGGGCCAGCAGGCCGAAGCGGGCCGCGTACCTCAGCAGTTCGCCGTCGATGCGGTGCGGGATGCGGGGGTACATCGTGGACAGCTTCTGCAGGTGGACGGTCTCGGGAACCCGTTCCATCCAGCGCCGGGCGAAGACCTGGCCGACCTCGAAGGGGTCGCCGCCGACGGTCGTGATGTCCTCCTCCCGGTCGGCCCAGCGCTGTTCCGCGCTGGTGAGCTGGGCCAGGGTCGGCAGGGACGCGGTCTCGGCGGGTTCGCCGAGCGGTCCGCCGCGCTCGACCCAGCCCTTGTCGGACGACCAGCGCAGGGTCGCGTTGGCGGCCGGCGCCTGGACGGCGGTGTGCTGTGTGACCTGCGGACCGGGCGCACGCAGGCTCGCCAGGTCCTTGGGGGTCGGGACGCCCCTGTGGCCGGGCGCGGGCCTGGTGCCGGGAGCGGCTTCTCCGGCCGGCGCGCCGGTGCCGTTACGGGCGGCGGCCTGGGCCTCCGAGGCCCGCTCGGCGGAGGCCGCGAGGGCCGCCTCGGGCAGCGGCGCGGACAGGATCGCGGCGATCTCGGGGCGCGGGACCGTGGGTGGCGCGCATGTGCCGCCCGTCTCCTTGGCCCGTACGGCCTTGGTGATCCAGGCCCGGTCGAGCACCCGTCGCTCGTCGGCCTCGGCGACCAGGTCCTCGGACTGGTTGTAGTCGCCGTCGGCGGCCTGTACGGCCCAGAGATGGACGGCGACACCGTGCTCCTTGGCGGACATCAGCCCGGGCAGCAGATCGCCGTCACCGGTCACGAGCACCACGTCGGAGCAGGCCCGGTTCCTGGCGAGCTCGGTCAGTTCGGCGTGCATCGCCGCGTCGACGCCCTTCTGCGCCCACCGGCCGTCACTGCGGGTGAGCGCCCCCAGCCGAACCGTCACCCGCGGCATGACCCGCAGCCTGCGGTGCTCGGGCTGCGGCACGCGGTCGGGTGCGCCGTCGAACCAGTAGATGCGCAGCAGGGGCTGTTCGGTGTCCGCGACGGCGCGCTCGCGCAGCCCCTGGATCAGAGCCGCGTGGTCGACGGTGATGCGGGAGCGGGCGGGTTCTCCGGCGAGCAGGCTCGCGGCCGCGCCCAGCAAGTAGCCGGCGTCCACCAGGACGACGCAACGGTCCACGCGTTCCACCCTCTTCCAGTTCGGGAGCGGATCTGCGGGGCCTGACCGGTGGGTGGGTCCGGTCCCGCTGACCCGGTTTGCTCACTCAGGGTTTCCTTCGAGTCTGCCCGACGGTACGGGGGTTAAGGTCCGGAACTCGATCATCGGCGTGGCGAATCCGGAAACGGCGCATGATACCGCGCCTATTACGCTCGGTAATGATCCAACATGCGGCATTTGTGGCGACATGTGAGCCTGGCAGCGGTTCTGGATCCCCAGATCCCCCACAGGAGGCATCACGATGTCGAAGAACAAGAACCGCAAGCAGGGCAGCCGGAACGACCGCGCGACCGCCGCGGAGCGCGGCGCGGAGGAGGCCAAGTCGACGGCGTACGAGTCGCAGACCCAGCCTCAGTCGCAGGGTCAGGGCAGCCCGTCCGACGTTGCCCGCAAGCACCAGAAGCGCTTCGGCCACAACTGACGGCCCACCCGTTCCCTCGGGGCCGCAGGCTGCCCCAGCTGTTGGGGCTCGCGGCGGCCGAGGTCGTGCACCGGGCGCGCGGC
>NZ_JBEOVL010000071.1:0-23085 GCF_040295485.1 Streptomyces sp. NPDC002793
CCCGGCCACGGCCGGGCGCGCCCCCGACTCGTCCTCCACGAAGGGCGGTTGGCAGGATCACCTCCCATGCACCCCGACAGCGAGGGCACTCCGCCCACGACCACCGAGGAACGCCTCGCCCTGATCGACCGCGCCCTGGCCCTGCCTTTCCCGGAGGGGGAGGAGAGCGAGGACAGCGGCGTACACAGCAGCGGGCCCGGACACCACCTGCTGATCCTGCTGGCGACCAGAGACTTCTGGGACGACCGGTCCCCCGAGGTCGTCGAGCCCGCCGAGCAGGAGATCGAGACCGAGTTCAGCGGCCTGGCCACCGCGTTGGGTGAACGCTGGGGCGAGCCGGACACCGTCGACCTCTGGCCGTACCTGGAGCGGGACGAGGGCGCGGACATCGCTCCGCAACCGGTGGGGCAGCTCTGCAACCTTGCGGGCAGCATGCAGGTCTGGCGGGTACCCGGGGGCGGCCGGTGGCTCGGTCTCGCGGTGGGGCAGGCCGATCCGGAGTTCCCGATCTGGCTGCTCGCCGCCGTGGGGGAGACGGCTTCACTCCCTGGATGAGCGGCACCGAGGGCGTCGGCCCACGTGCGCCGGGGGCTCCCGTGCCGCGGCAGGCGACAGCGACCACCCCCGTGAGCCGCTGCCGCCCTGCCGTACGGACGTCCCCCGACGTCCTCAGGCCCGGATCCGGGACGTTCCGACGTCCCCCGACGTTCCTCGAACGTCCCGGAACACGCTGGGGACTCTAGGGGGACGGGGCGGCGGGACGGGAGATTCAATTCGCACGGTGTGGCTCCCGACAGGTATCAAACCGCACAGCCGGACCGGTACTCTGCACTCCGGTTTCGGGTAGGGGCGGAGGACACGTGCGTGCGCGGGAGCGGGCCGACGACATACTGCTGATGTACCGGCTGGCGCGGACCGGTGGTTCGCCGGAACTGCTGCGCAGGCTGGCCCGGCGGGCGGAGGGCTGGGCCGGGATCCTGGACGGGGACGGCACAGTGCTCCAGGCCGTGGCGGGGAACGTACGGTGGCCCGGTCACGAGGCGGCGGGTCTCGCCGCCCGGGCGGCGCGCGACCTGACGGCCCGGGGCACCGGCTCGTACTCCCTCGACACCGACGAGTGCGCCGCGCTGGTGCTCCCCCTCGACCCGGCACCGGGGGGAACCGGCCCGGTCCTCGCGCTCGTCGCACCCAGACCGCTGCCCGGCGGGCTGAGCACACTGATGGCCGACGCGGTGATGCCGCTCGCCCTGGCCTGGTCGTCGGAGAGCGTCGAACGCAAGCGGCGACGGGTGGACCTCGCGGAGTCCCGTGGCCGCGAGGCCGTGCTGCACCTGCTCATGACGGGACAGCTCTCCATAGCCCACCAGGTGGCGGGCGCCCTGCGGCCGAAGCTCCCCGACCCCGTACGCGTCTGCGTCGTCGAGTGCGCCGGTGGCCAGCGGGACGAGGTGGCCCGGATCTGCGCCGACGTCTCCGGCGGCCGGACCTGGATCGTGCGCTGCCCGGTCTACGCCCGTCACCTGATCCTGATCCTGCCTGCGGAAGAGGAAGCGGAGACCGAGGGGCCGGAGAGCGGCCGCGCACTCGGCCTGGTCGTCGCCGGACTCGTGGACGACTGCGTCGTGGGCGTCAGCGAGGAAGTCGCGCTCCCCGACACGGCGACCGCCTACCGGCAGGCCTTCCACGCGCTCGCCGTCGCCCGCGGACTTCCCGGCCGCCACGCCCGCTTCGGCGCCGCGCCGGAACCCGCCCTGCTCGTCGGCGCCGCCGGAGCGCGGTGGGCCGATGCCCTGCTCGCGCCCCTCCTCGCCCATCTGCCACGCCGCTCGCAGGACCCGGGCAGCCAGGAACTCTCGGCGACCGTCGCGTCCTGGCTGGCGTTCTCCTCCCACGCCACCCAGCACCTGAAGATCCACCGCAACACCCTGACCGCCCGACTGAAGCTCGTCGGCGAACTCCTCGGCCTGGACCTGAACCGGGTCGCGGACCAGGCGGCCGTGGATCTGGCCCTGCGGATCCGGGCCACCCCGGCGCTCCACCGCTCCCGACCCGGGGACTCCGCGCCGTCCGCGGACCTCGACACCGTCCTGCGCACCCCCGGCGTCCAGGACTGGGCCGTGCAGCAGCTCAGCGTTCTCGCCCAGGCCGGCCCGACGGGCGACGAGACCCTGCGGACATGGCTGCGCTGCGAGGCCCAACTGAGCCCGGCCGCCGCCGAACTGGGCATATCCGTGCCCGGCGCGCGCAAACGGCTCACCCGGCTGGAGGCCCTGCTGCGCCGTTCGCTGCTCCAGACGCCGAGTGCGCGGTACGACCTGTGGCTCGCGTTCCGGGCGGTGGACCTCGCGGCGTGAGCCGCGCGCCCGCCGACGGGTCCGGCCGCCCGGACCCGACACCCTGCCGAACCGGGCGGCCCGCGCTGGACACAGTGGCCATGGAGGACGGCCCGGCCGCCGCATACGCTCGCCGCATGAGCCCTGATGCCCCTCGCCCCCCGTACGTCGACTCCGCGGCGGGCGCGGCCGTGAAGGCCGCCGACCGTGCGCACGTGTTCCACTCCTGGTCCGCCCAGGGCCTGATCGACCCCCTCGCCGTCGCCGGCGCCGAGGGAGCGTACTTCTGGGACTACGACGGGAACCGCTACCTGGACTTCACCAGCGGTCTCGTCTTCACCAACATCGGCTACCAGCACCCCACCGTCGTCGCCGCGATCCAGGAACAGGCCGCGAAACTCACCACGTTCGCGCCCGCGTTCGCCATCGAGGCGCGCTCCGAGGCGGCCCGCCTGATCGCCGGGCGCACCCCCGGTGACCTGGACAAGATCTTCTTCACCAACGGCGGCGCCGAGGCCGTCGAGAACGCCGTACGGATGGCCCGGGTGCACACCGGGCGTCAGAAGGTGCTCTCCGCCTACCGCTCCTACCACGGCGCCACGGCGGCCGCGATCAACCTCACGGGGGACCCCCGGCGCTGGGCCTCCGACAACGGTTCGTCGGGTGTCGTCCGTTTCTGGGCGCCGTTCCTCTACCGCTCGCCCTTCTACGCGAGGACCGAGGCCGAGGAGTGCGCCCGCGCGCTCCAGCACCTCGAGGACACGATCGCCTTCGAGGGCCCGTCGACCGTCGCCGCCGTCGTCCTGGAGACGATCCCCGGCACGGCGGGCATCATGACGCCGCCTCCCGGCTACCTCGCGGGGGTCCGCGCGATCTGCGACCGGTACGGGATCGTGTTCGTACTGGACGAGGTGATGGCGGGCTTCGGGCGCACCGGGAAGTGGTTCGCCGCCGACCACCACGACGTCGTACCGGACCTGATGACGTTCGCGAAGGGCGTCAACTCCGGTTATGTGCCGCTCGGCGGCGTCGCCATCAACGCCGAGATCGCCGCCACGTTCGAGACCCGCCCCTACCCCGGCGGACTCACCTACTCCGGTCACCCGCTGGCCTGCGCCGCGGCCGTCGCCACGATCAAGGTCATGGAGGACGAGAGGACCGTCGAGAGCGCCGCGCACCTCGGCGAGCACGTCCTCGGCCCCGGCCTGCGCGAGCTCGCCGAACGGCACCCTTCCGTCGGTGAGGTGCGGGGGCTCGGCGCGTTCTGGGCGCTGGAGCTGGTCCGCGACAGGGAGACCCGCGAGCCGCTGGTCCCGTACAACGCGACCGGTGAGGCCAACGCCCCGATGGCGGCCTTCGGCGCGGCCTGCAGGAAGAACGGCCTCTGGCCCTTCATCAACATGAACCGCACCCATGTCGTCCCCGCCTGCAACATCACCGAGGCGGAGGCGAAGGAGGGCCTCGCGGCCCTGGACGCGGCCCTCTCGGTCGCCGACGAGCACACCGCGTAGGCGGGCACCCGGACGTGACGCCCTCCCCCGTGCCCGGAACAGGGCACATGCCCTGGCTTATGGTGACCGGAGCCGAGAACGGGAGGGGGCGTCATGGGTGGTGCGGGCGGGGGTGTGACCCGAAGCACGCTGCGGCAGCAGATCGCCGACGCGCTGCGTGACGAGGTGCTCGCGGGGCGTCTGCGGCCCCGGGTGGAATTCACCGTCAAGCAGATCGCCGAGCAGTACGGGGTGTCCGCGACGCCCGTCAGGGAGGCGCTCTTCGACCTCTCCGCGCAGGGACTGCTCGAATCCGACCAGCACCGCGGCTTCCGGGTCCGTGAGTACACCGTCGCCGACTACCGGGCGATGGTGGAGGCGCGCGCCCTGGTCACCGACGGGTTGTACCGGGAGATCTTCGACGGGACCGGATCGGCGTCCGCCCTGATCGGCGCCCATCAGGCCGCCCTCGTCTCCGTACGCCGCCGGGCGGAGGAGGCCGCACGGGCCGCACGCGGTGGCGACCTCGACATCCTCATCGGCTACGACCTGCGGTTCTGGCGGGAACTCGGCGTGGTCGTCGGCAACACCTACATCACCGACTTCATGCAGCGGCTGCGCATGCAGGCCTGGGCGTTCGCCGTCCCGTACCTGCGGGGGGACGCCGAGGTGTGCGACTGGCTGTGGAGCGGCCACCAGGAGCTGGTGGCCGCGATCACGGCCGCCGACGGCCCCGCCGTCCGCGCGGTACTGGACGCCTATTACGCGCACGGGCTGAGCTGGGCGGACCGGCTGGCCGCCGGGGACCCCCCGCACCCGGGCCACGACTGAGCGCCCGCCCGGCCCCGGTGCGGCCCGCGCACTGTGCGCGGGGTCCCGGCCGCATTACGCTGGTCCGACCATCGCACGAACCCGTTGGAGAGCGAGACTTCGTGGCCTGTGACCTGTGGCTGGTCCCCCTCGTCGATGTGCTGTGCCACAGCCCCGACAACCCGTTCGCCGAAGAGATCGCCGTCTACGACAAGGCGTTGACCGAGGCGGGGCTGCCGCCCGTGCCCGTCTACGCCTACATGCCCGGACTCACCGGAGACGTCGCCCCGGTGGCCGGCTTCGACTACGACGCCCTGCACTTCCTGCGCCGCGCCTACCTGCTCCAGCTGAGCGGGCTCGCCGTCACCCCTGTCGACGAACTGGGCGGTGACTACGAGCAGTTGCTGGAGATGTTCGAGCAGACCGCGCAGGAGTCGCACCTGGTCTGGCACTACGACCACGCAGGAGCGTACGTCCCGGTGGACTTTCCCCGTCCGCTCTCCGGCGACCAGCTCCTGGAAGGCGGCGGTCCACTGGGCTCCTCCCACGGCTTGCTGCGGGAGCTGGAGTTCGTCGCGCCGTCCCTCGGCATCGACCCGGCCAACCCGCCGGCCGCCCCCCTTCCGCCCGCCGGTCCGACCTCGCTGGAGGAACGGGCCGCACCCGTCCCGTACGACGACCACCCCTTCGCCCGGGAGCGGCACGTCTGGCTGGGGCTGCACGCGGCGGCGACCCGCAGCCTCGCCCAGGGCTCGATGATCATCTTCAGCTGACCCGCACCGGCACCGGGCCGGTGGCCGTCCCGCTCCGTCCGGAGGGGGCGTCCGCCGGCCCGGCTTCCGGCGGTCTCAGCGGGGTGCCTCCGGCGGGCGCTGGCGCGGCATGTTCGGCCGTACCGCGGCGGGCATGGTGAGCCGCCCCGGTGCGGGTTCGGGCCGGCCGCCCGTCCCGCCCGACACCAGCGACTGCATCCCCATGGGCGCGGGGCCGGCCCGGAACTCCACCATCCAGTCCGCCGTCTCCATGCGGACGAGCTCGGTGATGTCCTCCGAGAACCGGCGCAGCACCCCCAGGCACCGCTCCGCGGCCTCGCTGGCGGTGCCCTCCGTGGGCCCCAGCACCTCCCGGACGGACTCGGAGGACCAGTCGAACTGCAGCACCTGCAGGCGTCGCTGCACGGCCTGTGCCGTCGCGAGATTCCTTATCCAGCCGGAGGTCAGACCGAAGTACCGGTCGCACGCCATGCACGCGCCGCCCAGCAGCAGCGACAGGTAGCCCCAGCCGGCCGCCCCGTGCAGCTGCCCGGTCAGGTCGAGCAACGGGAGGGCCGCGCCCGCGACCACCCCGCCCGCCGTGCCGAGCCGGAGGACCCTGGCCGTACGCCGCTTGCGGAGCCGGTCACGCAGATACCAGTCGGCGGTCTCCAGGGCGCCGGCCTCGACCCAGCGGTAGAGCTCGTCGAGCCGTTCGGCGGGTTCGCCCCAGTCGCCGAGGGGGAAGGCGCGGCCGGTCAGGTCCCGGGGGCTCGATCCGTAGCGCGAACCGGACCGTTCGGTTCCGGTGCCTGCACCGGATCCCGCGCCGGACTCCTTGCGGGGCGGCCCTTCGGGCTGCATCTCCGGCTGACTCACCGGGGCACTCCTCTGCACTCTGCGTTCGGCGCGTATCGACGCGGATCGGCACGGTTTCGGTCACGGAGGGGGCGGGTACCGGCATGTAGCCGGAGCCCCCACCCGCGTAACTCTGCGTTACCCCCGCGGTGCGCAGGGGTACGGATACGCATGCCCTTCCTACCGCCGAATGGTGGGCCGCGGGGTAGATATCGCGGGATTCCCGGGTGGGCACGGCCTCTGGTCAGGTATAGGAACCCGGCAGGGACTTTTCAGAACTCACCCGAAAGAGTTGGTCCCCGGCGGGTGGGGCGTGGCGTCCGGCGAACACGTAGGCTCGGCGTACCGAAACAATCTGTCGTCGAAATGCCAGGAGTGACCGTGATTCCCGGTGGTGGCCAGCCCAACATGCAGCAGCTGCTCCAGCAGGCCCAGAAGATGCAGCAGGATCTTGCCGTGGCCCAGGAGGAGCTGGCCAGGACCGAGGTCGAGGGACAGGCGGGCGGTGGCCTCGTGAAGGCCACCGTGACCGGGTCCGGAGAGCTTCGCGGCCTGGTGATCGACCCGGGCGCGGTGGACCCGGAGGACACCGAGACGCTCGCCGACCTCGTGGTCGCCGCGGTGCAGGCGGCGAACGAGAACGCGCAGCAGCTCCAGCAGGAGAAGCTGGGCCCGCTGGCCCAGGGTCTGGGCGGCGCCATGCCGGGTCTCCCGTTCTGACCCCTGTAGCTACCCAGGCGTACCGGATACGGTGCGAGCAGGAAAAGGAAAGGCGTTCCGTTGTACGAAGGCGTGGTTCAGGAGCTGATCGACGAGCTGGGCAGGTTGCCGGGCGTCGGTCCCAAGAGCGCGCAGCGAATCGCCTTCCACATCCTGCAGGCGGAGCCCACCGACGTACGCCGGCTCGCCCACTCCCTGCTCGAGGTCAAGGACAAGGTCCGCTTCTGCGAGATCTGCGGCAACGTCGCCCAGCAGGAGCAGTGCGGAATCTGCCGGGACGCACGCCGTGACCGGACGGTCATCTGTGTGGTCGAGGAGCCCAAGGACGTCGTCGCGATCGAGCGGACCCGGGAATTCCGGGGCCGCTACCACGTGCTCGGCGGCGCGATCAGCCCGATCGAGGGCGTCGGACCCGACGATCTGCGCATCAGGGAGCTGCTGGCCCGGCTGGCGGACGGCTCCATCACGGAGCTGATCCTGGCGACGGACCCCAACCTGGAGGGCGAGGCCACCGCGACGTACCTCGCCCGGATGGTCAAGCCGATGGGCCTGCGGGTCACGCGGCTGGCCAGCGGACTGCCGGTGGGCGGCGACCTGGAGTACGCGGACGAGGTCACCCTCGGCCGTGCCTTCGAGGGGAGGCGGCTGCTCGATGTGTGACCCCTCGACGTGTGACCTGCACTCTGACTGCGGCTTTATGTGCGGCGGCGCTATGTTCTACCCACCGTTCGCGACCGTGCCCACGGGAGGTCCCCTCGATGTCTGACGCCACGCTGAACACCGTCACGCAGGATCCCGACGACTTCGCCGTCCAGATCGCGGACCAGATCAAGACCTTCATCGTCGCGGTCACCGAGGTGTCCAAGGCCGAGGAGCCCGAGGAGGCCGTCCCGGTCCTGCTCCTCCAGGTCTCCCAGCTCCTGCTGGCCGGCGGGCGCCTCGGCGCCTACGAGGACATCCTCCCGGACGAGCGCTACGAGCCGGACCTGGGCGCCGAGCCGGACGCGGACGGGCTGCGTGAGCGCTTCGCCGAGCTCCTGGAGCCCATCGACGTCTACTCCGAGGTGTTCGACCCGTACGAGCCGCGCAAGGCCCCCGTGCCCCACCGCATCTCCGACGACCTGGCCGACCTGGTCACGGACCTCGCCCACGGCCTCGCGCACTACGAGGCGGACCGCACGGCGGAGGCCATGTGGTGGTGGCAGTTCTCGTACTTCTCCAACTGGGGCACCACCGCGTCGGCGGCCCTCCGCGCGCTCCAGTCGCTGGTCGCCCACATCCGGCTGAACCAGCCGCTCCAGGAGCTCGACGGCCTGGACACGGACCAGGACCCGGGTGACGGGGACCTGGCCGAGGAGGCGGGGCGTGTGATGGCCGAGGAGATCGCGGGCCCGCTGGGCCTGCGCCCGGTCCTGTAACGGCCGGCCCGGGGCTGCTGCCGGCCCTCTGTGCCGGCTGCCCACCGTGCCGCCTGCGCCCGCTGTGCCGTCCGCTGCGCCCGCTGTGTCCTGGGACACAAAGAGGCGTGCGGGACGTGGAAGCGGGCAACAGCCCGGTACGAGCAGTTCGGAGCGCCGAGCCGTACCAGCTGGTGGGCGGGACATCTCACCATCCGGTACCGATGGGTCGATTCCGGACTGCTCGTTAAACTGAGCCGACCGCACCATTATTGAGCGAGGAGCGCACGTGGGCCTTGTCGTGCAGAAGTACGGAGGCTCCTCCGTAGCCGATGCCGAAGGCATCAAGCGTGTCGCCAAGCGAGTCGTCGACGCCAAGAAGAACGGCAACCAGGTGGTTGTCGTGGTGTCCGCGATGGGCGACACGACGGACGAGTTGATCGATCTCGCCGAGCAGGTATCCCCGATGCCTGCCGGGCGTGAGTTCGACATGCTGCTGACCGCCGGAGAGCGGATCTCCATGGCCCTGCTGGCCATGGCGATCAAAAACCTGGGCCACGAGGCCCAGTCGTTCACGGGCAGCCAGGCCGGTGTCATCACCGACTCGGTCCACAACAAAGCGCGCATCATCGATGTCACGCCCGGTCGTATCCGGACCTCGATCGACGAGGGCAACATCGCCATCGTCGCCGGGTTCCAGGGTGTGAGCCAGGAGGGCAAGAACATCACGACCCTCGGTCGCGGTGGCTCCGACACGACAGCCGTCGCGCTGGCCGCCGCACTGGACGCGGAGGTCTGTGAGATCTACACCGATGTGGACGGCGTCTTCACCGCAGACCCCCGGGTCGTGAAGAAGGCCCGGAAGATCGACTGGATCTCCTTCGAGGACATGCTGGAACTGGCGGCGTCCGGTTCCAAGGTGCTGCTGCACCGCTGCGTCGAGTACGCACGCCGTTACGACATCCCGATCCACGTCCGCTCGTCCTTCTCCGGACTGCGCGGAACCTGGGTCAGCAACGAGCCGCAAGGGGACCAGCAGGTGGAGCACGCCATCATCTCCGGAGTCGCCCACGACGTCTCCGAGGCCAAGGTCACGGTCGTCGGCGTACCCGACAAGCCGGGCGAGGCCGCCGCGATCTTCCGCGCCATCGCGGACGCCGAGATCAACATGGACATGGTGGTGCAGAACGTCTCCGCCGCGTCCACCGGTCTCACGGACATCACCTTCACCCTGCCCAAGGCGGAGGGCCGCAAGGCCATCGACGCCCTGGAGCGCAACCGTGCCGGCATAGGGTTCGAGTCGCTGCGCTACGACGACCAGATCGCCAAGATCTCCCTCGTCGGCGCGGGCATGAAGACCAACCCCGGGGTCACCGCCGGCTTCTTCGAGGCGCTGTCGAACGTCGGCGTGAACATCGAGCTGATCTCGACGTCCGAGATCCGCATCTCGGTGGTCACCCGGGTCGACGACGTCAACGAGGCGGTGCGCGCCGTGCACACCGCCTTCGGCCTCGACAGCGACTCCGACGAGGCGGTCGTCTACGGAGGCACCGGCCGATGACAGGACGCCGCCCTTCGCTCGCGGTCGTCGGTGCGACCGGGGCGATCGGCGGCGTCATGCTCCAGATCCTCTCGCAGCACGAGGACGTCTGGGGCGAGGTCAGACTGATCGCCTCTCCGCGTGCGGCCGGCACCGCGCTGGTCGTCCGCGGCGAGGAGAGCGAGGTCCTCGCGCTTTCCGAGGACGTGTTCGACGGGGTGGACGTAGCCCTGTTCCTGGTGCCGGACGAGGTGTCCGCACAGTGGGCGCCGGTCGCCGCCGCCCGGGGCGCCGTGGTCGTGGACGACTCGGCGGCCTTCCGGCTGGACGACGACGTGCCCCTGGTCGTTCCCGAGATCAACCCCCATGCCGCACGGCTGAGGCCGCGCGGCATCCTCGCGTCCCCGAACTGCACCACACTGTCGCTGATCGTCGCGGTCGGCGCGCTGCACGCCGAGTTCGGGCTGCGGGAGCTGATCGTCTCGTCCTACCAGGCGGTGAGCGGCGCGGGCCGGGACGGTGTCGCCGCGCTCCGTGAGCAGCTCGCCCTGGTGGCGGGTACGGAGCTGGGCACCCGCCCCGGCGACGTACGGCGGGCGCTGGGCGACGGGGACAAGAGCCCGTTCGCCGCCCCTGTGGCACTGAACGTGGTGCCCTGGGCCGGGACCGACGCCGGTGACGGCTGGTCGTCCGAGGAGCTGGCGATCCGCGAGGAGTGCCGGAAGGTGCTGGGCCTGCCGGGCCTGAAGGTGACGGCGACCTGCGTGTACGTACCCGTCGTCGCGACGCACTCCATGTCCGTGCACGCCCGCTTCGAGAACGAGGTGTCCGTGGACCGGGCGCACGAGGTCCTGGCGACCGCGCCGGGGGTCGTGCTCTTCGACAGTCCGGCGGTCGGCGACTTCCCCACGCCGTCCGACGTCGTGGGCACCGACCCGACCTGGGTGGGCCGGGTGCGGCAGTCGATGGACGATCCCCACGCCGTCGAGATGTTCATCTGCGGCGATAATCTCCGAAAAGGCGCAGCCCTCAATGTGGCCCAGATCGCCGAGTCGGTGGCCGGAGAATTTCCTCGTACCTGATCGAACCTGTTTTGTAGGATCTGTGTGCGCCCTGTGGGTAAATTGGCGGCCTCGCTCTCTTGAGCTGGGGCATTGCCATATCCGACGATGATCTTCTGGCCCTCCGCAACCGCTGGACGGGTGCGACGCGTCTACGTCGTCACTTCTTGCGTGGCTGGATGTGTTTTCGGGGCATTTGGGGAAGAGCAGGTACGAATGAGGGCATGTCGCACAGCATCGAACGCGGTGCCGTACGCGTACAACCCTGACGGGGGGAAGCGTGTCCAACTGGCGTGGCAGAGGTTCTCGACATCACAGTGGTGGGCCCGTTGCGAGGCGCTTCGGTGCGTCCGCTCCGGAGGCCCCGCGCAGCCGGCGGGATGCCGGTGATTGCGCCCATGCCCGCCGCACGACCCGCCCAGCTGCCTTCGCAGCGCGAGGGCGCTGAGGAGACGGTGGCGGCAGGAACGACGGTCGACCATCTGACCGAGACCTATCGCGCCCACTACCGCTCGCTGCTGGGCCTCGCGGCGCTCCTGCTGGACGACACGGCGTCCTGCGAGGACGTGGTGCAGGAGGCGTTCATCCGGGTGCACTCGGCGCGGAACCGGGTGCGCGATCCGGAGAAGACGCTCGCGTATCTCCGTCAGACCGTGGTGAACCTGTCCCGCTCGGCGCTGCGCCGCCGCATCCTCGGGCTGAAACTCCTCTCCAAGCCGATGCCCGACATGGCGAGCGCGGAGGAGGGCGCCTACGACCAACTGGAGCGGGACGCGCTGATCAAGGCGATGAAAGGGCTGCAGCGCCGCCAGCGCGAGGTGCTGGTGCTGCGCTACTTCTCGGACATGACGGAGGCCCAGGTCGCCCAGACGCTGGGGATATCGCTCGGCTCGGTGAAGGCGTACGGCTCCCGGGGCATCGCGGCACTGCGTGTCGTGATGGAGGCGCAGGCATGAGTGGGCGCGAGCACAGGCACGACGATGACCGGACTGGAAACGGAATTGTGAACCAAGGGCCGGAGGACATCCCGAACACCGATCCGGAGCAGGACGGTGAACGGAAGCAGGCCGCCGCCGACGCGGTCGACGGCACCGACAGCGACGCGGTCGACGACGCGGAAGCCGCCTCAGGGCCCGCCGCCCCGAACGCGGGCGGTGACGACGCGGGCGGTGACACCCCGGCCGGTGACGGCGCGGGCGGTGACGGCGCGGGCGGTGACGGCGCGGGCGGTCATGACGCCGGGTCCGGCGGGGGCGGCACGCTGACCGCACTCTTCGGCGGCGGAGGCCGGGGAGGCGGTGTCCCCGGAGGCTCCGGCGATCTCGGCGGCCCGGGGGGCGAGGGCATGGACGAGGCCGCGCTGCGCCGCATGCTGCACGGCGCCGTCCAGGGTCTTGAGCCCTCCGACGGCACCCTCGGTCATCTGCACCGCGCGGTGCCCGCACGGCGCGCCAGACGGCGGCAGGGCGTGGTGGGTGCCGCGGCTGCGGCACTGCTGATCGGGACGGCGATCCCCGCCTTCGTCCACGTGGCGAATTCGGACGGCTCGGCCACCGCCAACCCCGCCATCGCCGGCCACGGCCAGCAGGCCCAGGGAGGTAGCGGCGAGGATGCGGGTGCCGATTCCGACGGCGGAATGACAGCGGGACCGGCGGACCGTCAGGGCGAGGGCGCCGAGGGCGAGACCGGCGACTCCGCGGCGCCGTCACGGGGCTCGGACCCGGACACCGAGGAGAGCGGAACCGAGGAACCGGGCACGCCTCCTGACGCCGCCGCAGCAGCCGCGGGCGAGGCCTGCGAGCCCGACCAACTCGGGGTCGCCTCCGCCGACGCGGGCGCGGCGGGCGCGGACGGCACGGTGTACGGGACCTTCAGGATCGCCAACGTCTCCGGCGACACCTGCTCGGTCACCAGCAACGGCACGGTCGGCTTCCAGGCGGCGGGCGCCGCCGACCCTCTGCAGATCACCGTGGTGCAGCACACCGCGGGCGACCCAGCGGCCGGGCTCCCCGATCCGTCACTGGAGCCGGGCGTCGTGCTGCTGAAGCCGACGGCGACGTACGAGGTGCGCTTCGCGTGGGTGCCGTCGGAGACCTGTCCGACCACCGGCAGTTCGCCCAGCCCTACGCCCACGGACGGCGACGGGGGCGGCGGCGGAGGTGCAGCCGAGGGCACCGACGCCGCCGTGGGAACGACGGACACTGCGGCGCAGTTCGGCCGTGCGGGCGAGGGCCCGGCCGACGGCAGCATCGCGGTCACGCACACCCCGGAGGCTGGTGCGCCGACGGCGGCGACCACGATCGCCAACGCGTGCGCCGGCACGATCTACCGCACGGGTGTCCTGGACGCCTCGTAGCCGGAAGCGGATGTCGTGACGGGCACAAGGGGCCCTCCGGAACCTGAGTTCCGGAGGGCCCCTTGCCCGTCTCCGCGGCCTTCGCCCGGAGGAAACCGTGCGGGGCCGCTCCGTCAGTCGGCGTCGGCCGCGAGCCCCAGTTGGACGTCGCGCGCGGCCTCGGCCTCGCGGCGCACCAGCCGGAACCACATGAAGAGCACGAAGCCGCCGAAGACGAACCACTCGCCGGTGTAGCCGAGATTCTGGAAGGCCTTCAGGTCCAGCCCGCTGCCCTGTGCCGCCGCCGCGGGCACGGGCTTCATCCCCCCGTCACCCGGGCCACCGGCTTCCGGCTCGGGCAGGGTCACCCAGGCGTCGTACACGTCGTACGGGACGAGGTTCACGAGGGACGCCGCGCTGATCATGCCGAGCTGGCCCTCGGGAAGCCCCCCGCTGACGTCGACGCCGGAGGTGCCGCTGTTCTCCGAGGCCTGCAGATCGCCGGTCACGGTGACCTCGCCGGACGGTGCCGGGGGAACGTCGGTGCTCGCCGGACTGCCCGCCAGCCAGCCCCGTACGACGGGCAGTGCCTTGCCGCTGCCGGTGCGCAGCAGATCCAGCACGTAGAAGCCGTCACGGTCGTCCAACTCGCGGCCGGGGACCAGGAACTGATCGGCGTACGTCCCCGTCGCCACGGCCGGCCGGCCGGAGGTCCCCGTGGTCACGGGCAGCAGCTCGTCGAGCGCTTTCGGGGAGCGGGTGCCAGGATCGGGGCGCGCCTCGGCCTCCTGGTGCGTCTGCACGCGATCCTCGAAACGGCCGAGCTGCCATGTGCCCATGAACACGCAGAACGGGATGGCCAGCACGACGAAGAGGTTGATCCCCCACCACCGCGGGGTCAGCAGGAACCGGTACACCCCTCCACGGTACGGTTCCCAGCTTCGGCCCTTCGGGGCGGGGTGCGGCATTTATCCGGACCTTATGCCGTCGGCAGCCGTTCCTCCCGTCCCTACACCCGCCCTCCGTCCCGGTCCTCCGCCTGTGGCCGTCCGAGGTGGCGCAGGGCGAAGTCCAGCTCGAGACGTACCTGTTTGATCCGCTCCTCCACGACGAGCGAGCCGTGTCCCGCGTCGTAGCGGTACACCTCGTGGACCGCTCCACGGGCCGCGAGGCGGCCCACGTAGTTCTCCACCTGCTGGATCGGGCAGCGCGGATCGTTGACGCCGGCCGAGATGTAGACCGGGGCGCGGACAGCGTCCACATAGGTCAGCGGGGACGACGCCTCGAAGCGCTCTGGCACCTCCTCCGGTGTCCCGCCGAGCAGCGTGCGGTCCATCGCCTTCAGCGCTTCCATCTCGTCGTGATAGGCGGTCACGTAATCGGCGACCGGGACCGCCGCCAGCCCCAGGGCCCAGACGTCCGGCTGCGTACCGAGTCCGAGCAGGGTCAGATAGCCGCCCCACGATCCACCGGCCAGCACCAGCCGCTCGGGGTCCGCGAGCCCTGACTTCACCGCCCACTCCCGGACGGCCGCGATGTCTTCCAGCTCGATCAGCCCGATCCGGTGCTTGAGCGCGTCCGTCCAGGCACGGCCGTAGCCCGTGGAGCCGCGGTAGTTGACCCGCACGACGGCGAAACCGTGGTCCACCCACGCGGCGGGGCCCGACGCGAAGGCGTCACTGTCGTGCCAGGTGGGTCCACCGTGGATCTCGAAGATCGTGGGGAACGGTCCGTCGCCGGTGGCCGGAGTCTGCACCAGGGCATGTACACGCCCGCCCGGGCCGTCGACCCAGGCGTCCCGCACCGGCACCGAGGCCGGAGCCTTGGCACCCGGAGGGTCGAGCACGACGGAACCCGCCGTGGACCGCACGGCCGGCGGCTGGGCGGCGGACGACCACAGATACTCCACGGTGCCGTCGGGACGGGCCGTGGCGCCCGACACCGTCCCGGCGGGGGTCTCGACCCGCACCGGCCCCGCGGCGCCCGGCTCGTACCGCCACAGCTCGCTGCGGGCCTCGAAGCTGTGCTCGATCAGCAGCGCGGACCCGTCCGGATACCATTCCGCACCCACGTCACCGGGAAGATCGACCGGCAGGTCGGTCTGTGTGCCCGCCACCGGGTCCCAGATCATCGGCTCCCACCGCCCGCGCCGCTGATGCCCGACCAGCAGCCGGGTGTCCCCGGCCACCGGGGCGAAGCCCAGGACCGACAGGCCCAGCTCCTTCGTGCCGCCCTCGGTGTCGTCCAGCTCGGCGACCGTCGAGCCGTCGGGGCGCACCACCCGCAGCGCGGAGTGCATCGCGTCGCCGTGCTCCGTGTGCTCCAGGGCGATCAGCGTCCCGTCGTGGGAGAGGTCACCCACCCCGGCGGATTCCCGGTGCCGGTAGATCTCGACCGGCTCCGCCCCGGCACGCACCAGGTGGACGGTCGTGCCGTCCTCGTCCGTCGAGCGGCCGACCACCGCGGAGCCGTCACGGGCGATCGCGAGCCCGGCCGGGTAGGAGGCCTCCAGACCGGGCGTGGCCGGCTCGTCCGCACCGCCTTCGAAGGGCTGCCGCATCCACACGCCGAACTCGTCGCCGTCGGTGTCGGAGAACCACCAGACGGACCGGCCGTCCGGCGTCAGCACTCCGTCGGTCGTCCCGTTGGGCCGGTCCGTGACCTGGCGCTGCTCCCCGGTCGCCCGGTCCCAGGCGTACAGCTCGTACGTGCCGGTGGCGTTGGAGACGAAGAGCGCGCGGTCGGGGGCGTCCTCTGCCCAGTCGGGCAGGGACACCCGCGCGGCGCGGAAGCGCTGCTCCCACTGCGGCGGCTCGTGCTCCCGCTCCGGTACGGACGCGTCGTTCTGTGTGTCGCTCATGGCCCCATCAAACCCGATGCGGGCCCACCACCGGGAGGCCTGTGGATAACTGTTCGCATCCACCCCCAGCCTGTGGGTAACTTTCCCCGCATGTACGCATCGACACCCGAGGACTGGCACGAGGTCAACCGTGCCCGCTGGGACGAGCGGGTGGCCGTCCACGCGGCCGGCGACTACTACGACCTGGACGCCTTCCGGTCGGGCAGGGACGCACTGCGCGGCTTCGAACTGGCGGAGGTCGGTGACGTGACGGGCCGGACGCTGCTGCACCTGCAGTGCCACATCGGCCTGGACACCCTCTCCTGGGCCCGTCACGGCGCCGCCCAGGTCGTCGGCCTCGACTTCTCCGAACCCGCGGTCGAGACGGCCCGGGGCCTGGCCCGTTCACTGGGGCTGCCGCCGGAGCGGGCCGCCTTCGTGACGGCCGATGTGTACGACGCCGCCCAGGCCGTGCCGGACACCGCGTACGACATCGTCTACACCGGAATCGGAGCACTGAACTGGCTCCCCGACGTCCGCCGTTGGGCGGAGGTCGCGGCCTCGCTCGTCGCGCCCGGAGGGTTCCTCTACCTGGCGGAGTTCCATCCCGTGACCGACTGTCTGGACGACGGGACCGGATCGACGATCGCTTACGACTACTTCAGCCACGACGCCTGGGTGGACGACTCACCGGGCTCGTACGCCGATGCCGACGCCGCCACGGTCCACAACCGCAGCGTCGAGTGGCAGCACCCCGTGGGTGAGGTCGTCTCGGCCCTGGCGGCGGCCGGCCTGCGGATCGAGTTCCTGCACGAACACGACGCCACGCTCTTCGCCCGCTATCCGACGCTGGTCCGGCACGCGGACGGCTTCTACCGCTTCCCCGCCGATCGGCCCCGCATCCCGATGATGTACTCGGTCAGGGCGACGCGGCCGGTCAGCGGCTGACCGAAGCGGACCCGCCCGCCGGCGGGTCCGCACGACACGTGTCAGGCCACCGAGTCGAAGGCCGGCAGGTAGCCGTTGGACTGTCCGACGGCCTTGGGGTGGTACGAGTTGGTGATCGGGACGGTCACGCTGTGGATCCACGCGTCGCCCGAGCAGAGCTCGTGCCCGGTGAACTCGTCCACCACGCTGGAATAGGTGAACCCGGCGTCGGCCGCCCGCTTGGCGAGCACGTCGTTCAGCACGTCCGACGCGTTGTTGATAGCTCCGCGCTCGGTCTCCGTGAGGCCGGCGATGCAGGAGCCCGACAGCTTGTAGAAGCGCGGGTAGCCCAGCACCACCACCTGGGCCTGCGGAGCACGGGCCCGGATGCCCCGGTAGAGGGAGTCGAGACTGCCCGGCAGCGAGTTCCGGACCTGGGAGACCGCGGTGTTCACGCGGCTCACGCAGTTGGCCTCGCTCTGCAGGACGCAGGTCTGCATGACGTCAGCGAACCCGACGTCGTTGCCGCCGGCCGTGACGCTCACGAGGGAGGTCGAGGAGCTCAGCGCGCCCAGCTGGCCGCTGGACACGGAGGCCGTCGTCGCACCCGAGCAGGCGACGAACGCGAACGACGACGGGGCGTTCGCGTTCCTCCAGAGGTAGGGATAGGCGTTGGTGCTGCGCTTGCAGGCGCCGCTCTCCGAGGTGTAGCTCCCCGCCCCGACTCCTGAGGAGTAGGAGTCACCGAGAGCGACGTAGTTCTCGCCGGCGGCGGATGCCGGTTGCGCGAGGCCGAGGGTGACCACGGCGGCGAGCGCGAGAGCGGAGAAGGTTGCCCGGAAGGTCCGTACTGACATGGCTGCCAGCCCTTCGAAATGTGGGGGACGAGTGGGGAGTTCGTGGGGCGAGCACGTTTCTAGCAGCTCTCGGTACTCGGCGGTAATAGCCCGAGGGAAAGTCGTCTGATATGCCCGAAGGATCGTTCGGTTGACGATGCTCCGCGCGTAGATAAACCCCTGACTGGCCCTCGAATCGGTGAAGTTGCGGATGTCTCCGACACCTCTCACGACCCCTGCGAGTCACCGCCGGAGGGGATGCGGTCCGTTCGGACGGTGGCCGACGCCCGCCTTCGCGCCGCCGTCACAACGGCCCGCGCACCGGTCACGACCGCCCGCGCACCGCACACGGCTGCGGCCGCCGGGGGGACCCGGCGGCCGCAGTGGCAGGAGAGGTGATCGTGGGACGTTACAGCGTGCGCTCCAGGCGGTCCGCCATCAGCCTGCTGAAGCGCGAGGGGTCACTCAGCTCGCCACCGTCCGAGAGGAGCGCCAGTCCGTGGACGAGCTCGGCCGTCTCGGCCAGTTCGGTGCCGGTGCCCTCCTCGCCGCTCTGCTCGGCGTGCGCCTTCCTCAGCCCGGTGATCAGCGCGTGCGAGGGGTTGAGTTCGAGGATGCGCTTGACCTGCGGCACCTCTTGGCCCATGGCGCGGTACATGTTCTCCAGGGCCGGAGTGACATCGTGCGTGTCCGAGACGATGCAGGCCGGCGAGACGGTGAGTCGTGAGGAGAGGCGTACTTCCTTCACGGTGTCGCCGAGCTGTTCCGTCATCCAGGTCAGCAGACCGGCGTAGTCCTGCTGCTGCTTCTCACGCTCGGCCTCGACCTCCTTCTTCTCCTCGTCGGTGTCCAGGTCGACCTCGCCCTTGGCGATGGACTGGAGCGGCTTGCCGTCGAACTCGGGAACGGACTGGACCCAGACCTCGTCGACCGGGTCGGTCAGCAGGAGGACCTCGAAGCCCTTGGCGCGGAAGGCCTCCATGTGCGGAGAGCTCTCCATGGCCGCACGCGACTCGCCCGTCATGTAGTAGATCTGCTCCTGGCCCTCCTTCATGCGCTCCACGTACGAGCGCAGGCTGGTCAGCTCCTCCTCGTCCTGGGTCGAGGCGAAGGAGGAGATCTCCAGGATCGCGTCGCGGTTCTCGAAGTCCTGGAACAGGCCCTCCTTGAGGACCCGGCCGAATTCCTTCCAGAGCGTCCCGTACTTCTCGGGGGTGTTGGACCTCATGTCCTTCACCGTCGAGAGCACCTTCTTGACCAGACGACGCCGCATCATCTCGATCTGGCGGTCCTGCTGAAGGATCTCGCGCGACACGTTGAGCGACAGATCCTGTGCGTCGACGACGCCCTTCACGAAGCGGAGATACGTCGGCATCAGCGCTTCGCAGTCATCCATGATGAACACGCGCTTCACATAGAGCTGAACTCCACGCTTGTGGTCCTGCATGAACAGATCCTGCGGCGCGTGGGACGGCAGGAAGAGCAGGGCCTGGTACTCGAAGGTGCCTTCCGCCTGCATCCGGATGGTTTCGAGCGGGTCGGTCCAGTCGTGGCTGATGTGCTTGTAGAGCTCGCTGTACTCCTCATCGGTCACGGAGTCCTTCGACCGGGCCCACAGGGCCTTCATCGAGTTGACCGTCTCGACCTCGGGCTCGGCGCCCTCCTCCCCTCCGGCGGCTGCCATGCGGATCGGCCAGGTGATGAAGTCCGAGTAACGCTTGACGATTTCCCTGATCTTCCAGGGCGATGTGTAGTCGAAGAGCTTGTCCTCGGTGTCCTCGGGCTTGAGTCGGAGCGTGACCGAAGTGCCCTGCGGGGCGTCGTCGACGGTCTCGACGGTGTACGTTCCCTCACCGCTGGACTGCCACCGCGTCCCGGTGTCCTCGCCCGCTCGCCGGGTCAGCAGGGTGACCTCGTCGGCGACCATGAAGCTCGAATAGAAACCGACGCCGAACTGTCCGATGAGTTCCTCGGAAGCAGTGGCGTCCTGGGCCTCCTTCAGTTCCTTGAGGAATTTCGCCGTGCCGGAATTGGCGATCGTGCCGATCAACTGCACGACCTCGTCGTGCGACATTCCGATGCCGTTGTCACGCACGGTCAGCGTGCGGTTCTCCTGATCGGCCTCGATGGCGATATGGAGGTCGGACGAGTCCGCCTGGAGCGTGTCGTCCCGGAGGGTTTCCAGTCGCAGCTTGTCCAGCGCGTCCGAACAATTGGAAATGAGCTCACGCAGGAATACATCCTTGTTCGAGTAGATCGAATGGATCATCATCTGCAGGAGCTGGCGAGCTTCTACCTGGAACTCGAACGTTTCGGCCGGCATGGGTGCGGGGTCCCTTTCCTGGAGTAAGTCATCTGAACCGCTGCATATCGTAACCAGGCCCCGGCCCGGCCATGTGCCGGTTCGGCCAAGGCCGTTGAGCGCTCCGGCCCGAGGACGGGCGTCGGGCGCGCGAGCCGCCGCCGGACGCACGGGCCTCGCGCCGGGCAGACTGGGGTGCATGGGCGATACGCGAGCGACTTCCCAGGCCGGGGACGACCCCGGCCTTCCCCCTCTGATCACGTGCCGGGAACCGGGCAGCTTCGCCCGGGGCGTCATGGCCGAGCGCCATCCGGCACTGATCGAGGAGGTGCGTGAGGCCTTCCCGTACGGTCCGCGGCAGCGTCGCTCCCTGGACGCCCTGCGGGACGAGATCGCGCACGGCGTCGTCGAACCGCTCGGCCCCGGGAGCGCCGACCTGGACCTCTGGACCGCGTGGGGGCGGGGGCACTTCGGACGCCCGTGGTTCGACGCCCCGTTCCTCTGGAGCGAGAGCTACTTCTACCGCAGGCTCCTGGAGGCCGTGGGCTACTTCGCCGACGGGCCGTGGCGGGGCGTCGACCCCTTCGCGCCCTTCAAGCGCGCCGAACTCCAGGGAGGCACGGTCGAGGAGGAGCTCCGCTCCCTCGACGACCTCGCCGGAGTCCCCGCCGCCGAGCGGGCGGCCGCGCTCCTCCGGGCCTCGCTCTGGGGCAACCGCGCCGATCTCGGCTTCCGCGGCCCGACGGGCGAATCCGCTCAGGGCGAGGCCGTTCCCGGGCTGGTAGCCGACGACAGCGCCGTGCTGTGGGCGCTCCTGCCGCCCGGCTCCCTCGGTACCGTGGCGGTCATCGCGGACAACACCGCACGCGAACTGATCCCCGACCTCGTCCTCATCGACCACCTGCTGGAGCACGGCCGAGCCGGCCGGGTGGTGCTCCATGTGAAGCCGGGGCCGTACTACGTCTCGGACGCGATGACGGCCGACGTCGTCGACTGCCTGCGCCGGCTGTGCGGGGCCCCCGGTGAGGCGGGCACGATCGGCGGACGGGTCCGGGAGGCGATGCGTACGGGCCGGATCGAAGTGCGTACCCACCCGTTCTTCTGCGCCCCGTTCCCGTACGACCGGATGCCCGAGGACCTCCGGGCGGAGCTCGGCTCCGCCACGCTGACGATCCTGAAGGGCGACCTCAACTACCGGCGTCTGGTGGGCGACCGCCTGTGGCCGGCGACCACGCCGTTCGCCCGGCTCACGGCGTACTTCCCGGGTGCCGTCGCCGCGCTCCGTACGCTGAAGTCCGACGTCGCCGTGGGCCTGGACGCGCCGACCCTGGAGAGCCTGGAACGGTCCGGCCGGGCGTGGCGTACCAGTGGCACGCACGCCCTGATCCAGGTGCGGGCGCGGTCGGGTGAGGCGCCCACGCTCAGCGCGGAACCCCGTACCGGGTGAGGAGTTCGTGCCAGCCGTGCTCCAACTGGTCCGTACTCCGGCCGCGTTCGCAGGTCAGGTGGTGGACGAGGGGGGTGTCGATCGACCCGAGCAGGGTGTGCGCGAGCAGCTCGGGCTCTCCCGCCGCCCCTGCCTGGCGCAGCAGCAGGCCGAGATGACTGAGCCGCAGACGTGTCGCGGGGACGGCGTAGGTGCGCAGCGGATCGCTGCGTGAGGCCAGGATCAGCTCGTGGTGATCGCGCTCGTGGCGCATCAGGGCCGGGCCGAAGGCGTGCAGCCGCTGGGCCGGGGGAGCGTCGGGGCCCAGCGGCGGCGGTCCGGTGAGGAACGCGGCCTGGAGGAGCGCCTCGCGGTGGTCGAGGAGCGCGATGAGCAGGCCGGTGCGGTCCTTGAAGCGCCGGAAGACGGTGCCCTTGCCGACTCCGGCGGCGGCGGCCACCGACTCCATGGTGAGGTTCGCCGGCCCGCAGCCGGCCATGAGGCGGGATGCGGCGTCCAGCAGGAGTGCTCGGTTACGCGCCGCGTCCGCCCGCAACAGCTCGGGCTCGCCGACGGCGGCGAGCGTGAGACTCGTCCGCGTCTCGCCGGGTTCGGGCGGCCTGGGCAGCGGGGGCAGAGGAGCGGTCATGGCTTCAGGGTAGTCCCGGACGTCCATAAGTGGACCACGGTCCGTTTAGGTGGTACAACTTTAAACGGACCGTGGTCCGCTTACTTCTGCAGTCTCCGTCTCCCGGGAGCATCCCTCATGTCTGTACGCATCCTCGCCCTCGTCGGCAGCCTCCGCGCCGGCTCGCACAACCGTCAGCTCGCCGAGGCCGCGGTCAAGCACGCGCCCGAGGGGGTCCAGGTGGACGTGTACGAGGGTCTCGTGGACGTCCCCTTCTACAACGAGGACATCGACGTCGAGGGCGGCGTCCCCGCCGCTGCCGCCCGGCTGCGCGAGGCGGCCGGCCAGGCCGACGCGTTCCTGCTGTTCTCGCCCGAGTACAACGGCACCATGCCCGCCGTCCTGAAGAACGCCATCGACTGGCTGTCGCGTCCGTACGGCGCCGGCGCCCTGACCGCCAAGCCGGTCGCCGTGGTCGGTACCGCCTTCGGCCAGTTCGGCGGCGTATGGGCCCAGGACGAGGCACGCAAGGCGGCCGGCCTCGCGGGCGGAGCGGTCCTCGCGGACGTCAAGCTCTCCATCCCGGGCTCCGTGACCCGCTTCGCGGAGCTGCACCCGGCGGACGACGCCGAGGTCGTCGCCTCGCTGACCGAGGTGCTGCGGCAGGTCGCGCAGGGCACCGCCGCCGCTGCCTGATCCAGTCGATGCCGGGCCGCCGCCCGGCATGACCCGGGGGCCCACCCCGCTACGAATAAGGGAATATCGTAGTGGTGGGTAATAGGGTTGTGGTTTTGGTGTTGTTAGAGGTGGGGGGGGTAAGAGTTAAAAGGG
>NZ_JBEOVL010000072.1:0-22003 GCF_040295485.1 Streptomyces sp. NPDC002793
GATACTCCCCCAAACCGATCAACACATCACGGAAATTCACCCCCGCAGCACGCACCTCAACCCGCACCTCACCCCACCCCAAACCACCCAACACCCCAGGAGCCTCAACAAACCCCAACCCACCCAGAGAACCGGAGTCGTGGTCGGCGGTGAGCCGCCAGGCGTCCGCGTCGGGGACAGCGAGGGTGCCGGCCGAGGAGGCCCTGGCCAGCCGCGGGGCGAACAGAGCGGTGCCACGCAGAGCGAGCCAGGGCTCGTCGATGTCCGCGAGCGCGGCCAGCAGCGAGTCGTCCGGGTCGGTCTCGGCGTCCAGCAGCACGAAACGGTCCGGGTGTTCGGCCTGGGCCGACCGCACCAGGCCGCCGACGGCCGCACCGGACAGACCGGTGACGTCGTCACCGGTCCCGGCGGCCACCGCCGACCGGGTGACCAGCACCAGGCGCGACGCGGCGAACCGGTCGTCGGCCAGCCATGCCTGGATGCCTTCCAGGGCGTCGGCGACGGCAGCCTCGGTGTTCCGCGCGTCAGGGGCTGTCACGGGCCAGGTGACGACATCGGGTGCCTCACCGGAGAACCCGGCCAGGAACGCGATGACTCCGTCGGGTGCCGTGGTCAGCGTGCCCCGGTGGGCCGGAACGGGCACGGGTGTCCAGTCGAGGGCGAACAGCGCGTCGTCGTGGCGCGGGGCCGACGCGGTGGCGGCGCGCAGGGTGAGCGACTCGACGGTCGCGACGGGTGCGCCCGCGGCGTCGGTGATCCGCAGCGTCCAACTGTCCGCGCCGACGGGCGCGAGGTGTACGTGGACGCGGGTGGCGCCCGCCGCGTGGAGGCTGACGCCCGCCCAGGCGAAGGGCAGCCCGGCACGCGCCGGGTCGAGACCGGTGAGGTGCAGGGCGGCGTCGAGGAGTGCGGGGTGCAGCCCGCAGCGTGCCGCGTCCCGGTGTGCTGATTCGGGCAGCTCGACCTCTCCGTACAGGTCGTCGCCCGCCCGCCAGGCGGCCTTCAGTCCCTGGAAGACCGGCCCGTAGGCGAAACCGGCCTCGGCGGCCCTGGTGTAGAAGCCGTCGAGGTCGACGGGCTCCGCGTCCGCAGGGCGCACGGGTGCCGTGCCCACCGGGTCGGCGGTGGTCTCGGCGAGCACGCCGACCGCGTGGCCGGTCCAGCTCTCCTCGCCGTCGGGACGCGAGTGGATCTCCAGTCGGCGTGTGCCGTCTTCGTCGTCGGCCCCGACGCTGACCTGGATCTGTACGCCGCCCCGGCTGGGCAGGACCAGCGGAGCGGTGAGGGTGAGTTCCTCCACGGCGCCGAGGCCGACGTGTTCGCAGGCGTGCCAGGCCAGTTCGACGAAGGCGGTGCCCGGGACGAGCACGCTGCCCCGGATCTCGTGGTCGGTGAGCCAGCCGTACGTGGCGGCGGAGAGCCGGCCGGCGAGCAGTACCCCTCCACCGGCGGCCAGCGACACGGCGGCGCCCAGCAGGGGGTGCCCGGCCGCTCCCAGTCCCGCAGACGTCAGGTCGCCCGCCTGGAGGCGGGCGGACGGCCAGTACGTCTGACGTTCGAAGGGGTAGGTGGGCAGGTCCACTCGCCGGGCGTCCGCCGGTGCGAGCGCCGAGAAGTCGACGGGGACACCGTGGACGTGGGCGCGGGCCACACAGTGCAGCAGCGACACGACGTCGCCGCGACCCGCGCGAAGGGCGGGTACGGCCATGGCGTCGTCGGAGATGCTCTGGACGAGCCCGCACAGCACGCCGTCCGGACCGAGCTCCAGGAATCTGCTCACGCCACGCCCCTGAGCGCCGCGCACGGCGTCGGCGAAGCGGACGGGCTCACGGACCTGGCTCACCCAGTACTCAGGTGTGTGGAGAACGCCGGGTGCCGTCGTGACGACGGGGATCGCCGGGGCGTGGTACGTCAGCGACTGCGCGACGTCGGCGAACTCGGCGAGCATCGGCTCCATGAGGTGTGAGTGGAACGCGTGCGAGACGGACAGTCGCTTGACCCGACGCCCCTCCCCACGGAGGTGCTCCTCCAGCAGGCCGATCGCCTCGGCCGATCCCGAAACCGTCAACGAGGTCGGTCCGTTGACCGCCGCCAGATCCACCCCTTCCGGCAGCTCCAGCTCGTCCTCGGCCGCCTCGACGGCGAGCATGGCACCGCCCTCGGGCAACGCGTCCATCAACCGGCCACGCGCGGAGACCAGCCGGCAGGCATCATCCAGCGACAGCACACCGGCGACATGAGCAGCCGCCAGTTCGCCGACCGAATGCCCCACCAGCACATCAGGAGCCACACCCCACGACTCCAGGAGCCGGTAGAGACCGACCTCCAACGCGAACAGACCAGCCTGCGCGTACACCGTCCGGTCCAAGGCCTCCTGATCCCCGAACACCACCTCACCCAGCGGACGCCCCAGATCCACCCGCGCACACACCGCGTCAAAAGCATCCGCGAACACCGGGAACGACTCGTACAACCCCCGCCCCATGCCCGCACGCTGCGAGCCCTGCCCCGTGAACAGGAACGCCGTACGGCCGGGTTCGGCCATGCCGGACTCCGCTTCGGGCGGGACCGTGCCCTCGGCCAGTCCGAGGAGTGCGCGCAGCGCCTCGTCTCGTCCGGAGGCCAGCACCACGGCCCGGGTGGCCAGAGACGTGCGGGTGGTGGCCAGGGAGTAGCCGATGTCGGCGAGACGGATCGCGGGCCGGTCGGTGAGCCGGGCGTGCAGGTTGGCCGCCTGGTCGCGCAGGGCGCGCGGGGTGCGCGCGGACAGCGGGAGCGCTGTCAGCGGCGGCTCGTCCTGGGCGGTCTCCCTCGGGTCCGGGGCCTCCTGCGCCGCAGGGGCCTGCTCCAGCACCGTGTGGGTGTTGGTTCCGCTGACTCCGAACGAGGAGACGGCGGCCCGGCGGGGCCGGCCGAGGTCGGGCCAGGGCAGGTTCTCGGTGAGGAGGGCGATCTTGCCGGCCGTCCAGTCCACCTGCCGGGTCGGCTCGTCGGCGTGCAGGGTGCGCGGCAGTACGCCGTGGCGCAGGGCCATCACGCTCTTGATGACACCGGCAACACCGGCGGCGGCCTGGGTGTGGCCGATGTTGGACTTCACCGACCCGAGGTGGAGGGGCTCGGTGCGGTTCTGACCGTACGTGGCGAGGAGCGCCTGCGCCTCGATGGGATCGCCGAGGCGGGTGCCGGTGCCATGGGCCTCGACCAGGTCCACGTCGGAGGGGTCCAGGCCCGCGGAGGCCATCGCGTCGAGGATGACGCGCTGCTGTGCCGGGCCGTTGGGGGCGGTGAGCCCGTTGGAGGCACCGTCCTGGTTGACCGCCGAGCCTCGTACGACAGCCAGGACTTCATGGCCGTTGGCGACGGCGTCGGAGAGCTTCTCCAGCAGGAGCATCCCGACGCCCTCGCCCCAGCCGGTGCCGTCGGCACCGTCGCCGAAGGCCTTGCAGCGGCCGTCGGCGGCCAGGCCGCGCTGCCGGCTGAACTCGACGAACGCGGCAGGTGTCGCCATCACGGTGGCACCGCCGGCGAGGGCCATGGTGCACTCGCCCCTGCGCAGCGCCTGCACGGCCAGGTGCAGGGCGACCAGCGACGCCGAGCAGGCGGTGTCGACGGTGATGGCGGGGCCTTCGAGACCGAAGACGTACGAGATGCGGCCGGACAGGACGCTCGCGACCGCACCGGTGGCGAGGTAGCCCTCGGCGGCCCCGGGGTCGGCGGCGAGGGCGGCGGCGTAGTCCTGGCCGTTGGTCGCGGCGAACACACCCACACGGCTCCCGCGCAACGACTTCGCGTCGATGCCTGCGCGCTCGAACACCTCCCACGAGGTCTGGAGCAGCAGCCGCTGCTGCGGGTCCATGGCGAGCGCCTCGCGCGGCGAGATCTCGAAGAGCCCGGCGTCGAACTCGGCGGCGTCGTGGAGGAACGCGCCCTCGTGGCTGAGGCTGGTGCCCGGCCGTTCGGGGTCGGGGTCGAGCAGGGCGTCGAGGTCCCAGCCCCGGTCGGTGGGGAACGCGCCGACGGCGTCGCGCCCTTCGGTGACCAACTGCCACAGCTGTTCCGGGGTACGGACGTCACCGGGGAAACGGCAGGCCATGGAGACGATGGCGATCGGCTCGGCGTCCCGCTCCTCCAGTTGGCGCAGTTGCCGATGCGCCTGCCGGAGTTCACCCGTGACGAACTTCAGGTGATCGAGCAGCTTCTCTTCGTGCGCCATCAGAATGACCCCCAGCAGGCAGGACCGTACGTGTTCATGAGGACGTGCCGACTCATGCGGACTTTCCGGTGCATGAGGTCGTGGTGATCCGTGCGGACTCGATGATTCATGAGGACTTGCCGAACTCTTTGTGGATCAGGTCGAAGAGGTCACTTGCGCTGGCCGACGTGAGGTCGTCCTGGCCGTCCTCGGGTTCCGCCACGGGGGGCGTGGGTGGCGCGGGCGGTGCCGCACCGTCCAGTCGCTCGGTCAGCCTCCTGAGCCGTCCGAGCAGAGCAGCCGTCTCCTCGCCGTCGGGCGGGGTGTCGGCGAGAGCCGCCTCCAGCTTCTCCAGTTGGGCGGCCGCGTTCTCCGTGGCGGACGCGGTCGGGTCCCTGCCCACGACGAGGAGCCCGCGCAGATAGCCGGCGAGGGCGGTCGGGGTCGGATGGTCGAACACCAGGGTCGCGGGCAGGGTCCGCCCGGTGGCGGCGTCCAGCAGGTTGCGCAGCTCGACGGCCGTCACCGAGTCGGTGCCCAGGTCGCGGAACGGCCGGTCGGGGTCGATGGCCGCCGGGGTGCGGTGACCGAGCGCGGCAGCGGTGCGGGAGAGCACCAGGTCGAGCAGGATCTGTTCCCGCTCGGCCTGCGGCGCGTCGGCCAGTTGTTCCGCCAGCCCGGGGCCTTGCGCGGCGGGGTCGGGCGCCGTGGTCCCGGGTGCGTCGGGCAGCAGGTCGAACAGCCTGCCGCCTCGCCCTGCGTCGATCACGGGGGCGAACCGCGCCCAGTCGACGTCGGCCACGCAGAGCGTCGTCCGGTCGTCGGCGAGGGCCGCTTCGAGTGCGGGGAGGGCCTGCTCCGGGGGCAGCGGGGTGACGCCGGTGCGGTGCTGCTGTTCCCCGGCGGCCTCCGCCGCGCCCATGCCCGCTCCGGCCCACGTCCCCCAGGCGACGGCGGTGGTGGTGCGTCCGGTCGCCCGGCGGCGTTCGGCGAACGCATCGAGGGCGGCGTGGCCTGCGGCGTAGGCGGCCTGCCCGACGTTGCCGACGACCCCGGCGAACGAGGTGAACAGCACAAAGAAGTCCAGCTGCTGATGTTGCGTCAGTTCATCGAGGTGTCGGGCCGCCGTCAGGCGTGTGCGCAGGAGGTCTTCGACGCGGCCGGGGGTGAGCGAGCCGATCACACCGTCGTCCACGGTGCCCGCGGCGTGCACCACCCCGGTGAGCGGAAGCTCACCGGGGATGCCGGCGATCACCTCGGCGAGCGCGGCCCGGTCGGTGACGTCACAGGCGGCAAGGGTGACCCGGCTGCCGAGAGCGGTCAGTTCGGCGGCCAGTGCCGCGGCGCCGGGCGCGTCCGGGCCCCGCCGTCCGAGGAGCACCAGGTGCGGGGCGCCCTGCTGGGCGAGCCGACGGGCGGTGTGGGCACCCAGTGCGCCGGTGCCGCCGGTGACGAGCACCGTGCCGGTGGGCTGCCGGACGTGGTCCGGAACCTTCCCGTGCAGGGGGGCGCTCCGGACGAGGCGTCGGCCGAGGATGCCGGACGGCCGGACGGCCACCTGCTCCTCGGGTCCGCCCGCGCCGAGCAGTGCCGCCAGTCGGGTGCCCGTCCGGTCGTCGAGCTCGGCGGGCAGGTCGACCAGTCCGCCCCAACGGCGGGGCATCTCCAGGGCCGCGACTCTGCCGAAGCCCCAGACGGCGGCCTGCTCCGGGTCGGGCCCCTGATCGTCCGCGGCGGCCATGACGGCGCCCCGGGTCGCACACCACAGCGGGGCTGTCGTACCCGAGTCCTCGAGCGCCTGGGCGAGCACGACCACGGAGCGGAGGAGACCGGGGCCCGTGCCCGGCAGGGCCAGCACTCCGGCCGGTGCGGTGTGTGCGGCCTCCGTGCGGAGCCGGTCCGCGAGGGAGGCACGGTCGGTGCCGCCGTGGAGAACGACGGTACGGGTTCCGGCACGTCGCAGTGCCCGCACGACGTCGTCGTCGGCGTCCTCGCCGGGCGGCGTGACCAGGAACCAGGTGCCGCTCGGCCGGGCGGCCGGGTCGGCCACGGGTACCCAGCGGACCGTGTACTGCCGGCCGCCGGAACCGGTCCTTCGTGCGCGCCGCCAGGCCGACAGGGCGGGCAGCAGTTCGCCGAGGGTGCCGTCGCCGTCGACACCGAGGGTGCCTGTCACAGCCTCCAGGTCGCCGGATTCGACGGCCGACCAGAAGGACGTCTCCGCTGGGTCCTCGGCTGCCGTGTGGACGGGCTCGGGCCAGTAGCGGGTGTGCTGGAACGGGTAGGGCGGCAGGATGGCGGGTGGGACGTCCGGGAACGCCGCCGCGAGGTTCACCGGCGTGCCCTCGGCCCAGAGCCGGGAGACCGCGGTGAACAGGGCTTCCACCTCAGGGCGCCCCTTGCGCAGGGTGGGAACCGCTGCGGGAACGGTCGCGGACAGGACGCCGTCGGGGCCGAGTTCGAGGAACCGGGTGGCCCCCCGGCCGGTCGCCGTGACCACCGCGTCGGCGAAGCGGACGGGCTCACGGACCTGGCGTACCCAGTACTCCGCCGAAGCCATGTCGCCGGGTGCCGTGGTGACGACGGTAACGGACGGGCTGTGGTACGTCAGCGACTCGGCCACCTTCGCGAACTCGGCGAGCATCGGTTCCATGAGGTGCGAGTGGAACGCGTGCGAGACGGGCAGCCGCCTGACCCGCCGCCCCTGCGCGCGAAGGCGCTTCTCGACGGCGTCGATCGCCTTCCCGGTGCCCGAGACAGTCAGCGAGGTGGGCCCGTTGACCGCCGCCAGATCCACACCCTCCGGCAGCTGCAGCTCATCCTCTCCCGCCTCCGCGGCGAGCATCGCCCCACCCTCCGGCAGCGCGTCCATCAACCGGCCACGTGCGGACACCAGCCGGCACGCGTCGTCCAGCGACAGCACACCCGCCACGTGAGCAACCGCCAGCTCACCCACCGAGTGGCCCACCAACACGTCGGGACGCACAGCCCACGACTCCAGGAGCCGGAAGAGCCCGACCTCCAACGCGAACAGCCCCGCCTGCGCGTACACCGTCCGATCCAAAGCTTCTTGGTCCCCGAACACCACCTCACGCAGAGGCCGTTCGAGATCCACCCGCGCACACACCGCGTCGAAGGCATCCGCGAACACCGGGAACGACTCGTACAACTCCCGCCCCATACCCGCCCGCTGTGATCCCTGGCCCGTGAACAGGAGCGCTGTCGCACCCTCGGTGACCGTTCCCCGTACCGTTCCGGCAGCCGGTTCGCCCGCGCCGATGGCCGCGAGTCCGGTGGCGTAGCCGTCGGCGTCCTCCGCGAGCACGACGGCACGGTGTTCCAGGCCGAGACTGGTCGTGGCGAGCGCGCGGCCCGCGGCGGCGGTGGACACGCCGGGGGCGTCGCAGTGCGCCCGGAGCACGTCGGCCCTGGCGCGCAGCGCTGCGTCGGAGCGGGCGGAGAAGGCCCAGGGCAGCACGGTGCGCCGGGATGGGGAGGGCGGGGATGGCAACGCTACGGTCCCCTGCTCCAGGACGACGTGGGCGTTGGTGCCGCTGATACCGAAGGCGGAGACCGCCGCCCGGCGCGGGCGGCCCGCCTGCGGCACCCACGGCATGGGCTCGGTGAGGAGCCGCATGGTGCCGGCGTCCCAGCTGACGGAGGGTGAGGGCTCCTCGGCGTGCAGGGTCCGGGGCAGCTGCCCGTGGCTCATCGCCAGCACCATCTTGATGACGCCCGCGATACCGGCGGCGGCCTGGGTGTGGCCGATGTTGGACTTGACCGAGCCGAGCCACAGCGGCCGGTCGTCAGGGCGGTCCTTGCCGTAGGTGGCCAGCAGTGCTTCCGCCTCGATGGGGTCGCCGATGCGGGTGCCGGTGCCGTGTGCCTCCACGGCGTCCACCTCGCTGGGCCACACTCCCGCCGAGGCCAGTGCTGCCCGCACCACCCGCTGCTGGGAGGGGCCGTTGGGTGCGGTGAGGCCGTTGGACGCGCCGTCCTGGTTGATTGCGCTGCCCTTCAGTATCGCGAGCACCCGGCGGCCGTTGGCCTTCGCGTCCGAGAGCCGCTCCAACAGCACCAGACCGGCGCCTTCACCCCAGCCCGTGCCGTCGGCCGCTGCTGCGAAGGGCTTGCAGCGGCCGTCGGCCGCAAGGCCTCCCTGGAGTCCGAACTCGATGAACGCGGTGGGCCCCGCCATGACGGTGACGCCGCCCGCGAGCGCCATGGAGCACTCCCCCGCGCGCAGTGCCTGTGCCGCCAGGTGCAGGGCGACCAGGGATGACGAGCACGCCGTGTCCACGGTGACCGCCGGCCCTTCCAGGCCGAAGGAGTAGGCGACCCGGCCGGACAGGACGCTGGCCGCGCTGCCGATGGCGACGTGGCCGTCGACGCCGGACCCGGTGGCGGGGAAGAGCCCGGCGTAGTCCTGGCCGTTGGTGCCCGCGAAGACACCGATCGGGTTCCCCTTCAGGGAGGTCGGGTCCAGGCCTGCCCGTTCGAAGGTCTCCCAGGAGAGCTCAAGCATCAGGCGTTGCTGCGGATCCATGGCCAGTGCTTCGCGGGGAGAGACGCCGAACAGATCCGCGTCGAAACCTGCTGCATCGGGCAGGAAGGCGCCCCGACGGGCGAAGTCGGGGGCGTCGCGCAGGTCCCAGCCGCGGTCCGCGGGGAAGTCCCCGACCGCGTCGACGCCCTCGGCGAGCAGGGCCCAGAACTCCTCGGGAGTGGCCGCGCCGGGGAAGCGGCAGCCCAGCGCGACGATGGCGACCGCTTCGTCGGACGCGGTGGCGGGCGTGAGGGCCACGGGGGCGGACGCCTCGGCGTTGCCGCCGAGTTCGGCGCGCAGTCGGGCGGCGAGCGCGGCCGGGGTGGGATGGTCGAAGATCAGCCCCGCGGGCAGCGGGATGCCGGTGGCGGCGCGGAGGGCGTTGCGCAGCTCGACGGCGGTGAGCGAGTCGAAGCCCAGGTCTCGGAAGGCCTTGTCCGGTGCGATGGCGGCCGCGGTGCCATGCCCGAGGACGAACGCGGCGAGGGTGCGCACCAGTTCTTCGGTCATCCGGCGACGCTCGCCCTCACCGGCGGCGGCGAGGCGTGCGGCGAGGCCGGTGGCCTGGTCGCCGTCCTCGACGCCGGCCGGGGAACCGGCGGGTACGAGTTCACGGAGCAGCGGACTCGGTCGAGCAGCGGTGAATCCGGTGGCGAACCGGGCCCAGTCGACGTCCACGACGACCACGGAGGCATCCGGGCTCTGAGTTCGGAACATCCCGCCGAGGACGGTGACGGCCAGGTCCGGTGACAGCGGGGTCAGTCCGGATCGGCGCATCCGTTGCGTGAGGGCCTCGTCCTCGGCCATGCCGGTCTCGGCCCACGGCCCCCAGCCGATCGACGTGGCGGGCAGGCCGAGGGCGCGGCGGCGCTCGGCGAGCGCGTCGAGGTGGGCGTTGGCGGCCGCGTAGTTGGCCTGGCCCGCGGTGCCGACCGTGCCGGTGAGGGAGGAGAACAGGACGAAGGCGTCGAGCGGGGTGTCCAGGGTGAGCGCGTCGAGGTTCTCGGCGGCCAGCGTCTTGGCCCGCAGCACCCGCTCGAACCGGTCGGGGGTGAGGCCGTCGAGCACCCCGTCGTCCAGCACGCCGGCGGCGTGGACGACGGCGGTGAGGGGGTGCGCGGCGGGGATGTCCGCGAGGAGCGCGGCGAGCGCGGAGCGGTCGGCGACGTCGCAGGCGACGACCGTGGCGGTCGTTCCCGTGTCCGCGAGTTCCGCGACCAGTTCGGCGGCGCCCGGGGCCTGGGGCCCCCGCCGGCCGACGAGGAGCAGTCGGGTGACGCCCTGGGCGGCCAGCAGCCGGGCCACCTGGGCTCCGAGCGCTCCGGTGCCGCCGGTGACGAGGACGGTGCCGTCGGTACGCGGTGCGGAGGCCGGCCGTGCGGGAGCCGTGCGCACGGGGAACGGCTCCCTCGCGGCGACGAGCCTGCGGGCGAAGACCCCGTCTGCCCTGATCGCCACCTGGTCCTCCGCGTCGGCAAAGGACGCGCTGCCACCGGTCGTGTTGCCACCGGATGCGCCGTTCGCAGCGAGTACGGCCACCAGCCGGCCCCCGGCCCGGGCGTCCAGGTTCTCCGGCAGGTCGATCAATCCGCCCCAGACGTGGGGCAGTTCCAGTGCGGCGACCCTGCCGAAGCCCCAGATCTGGGCCTGCACGGGGTCCGGGGGGCCGTCTGTGCGTCCGACCGCGACCGCGCCCCGGGTGAGGGACCACACCGGTACGTCCCCTCCGGCGTCGGCACAGGCCTGGGTGAGGGACAGGGTGGCCGCGAGTCCTCGGCCGAGTGCGGCGGCGGTGCGCACCGGGCGGGTGTCGGTTCCGAGCAGCGAGACGATGCCCGCGAGCCCGTCGACCGCGCGCAGGCGTGCGGCGAGGGCGGCCCGGTCGTCGCCCGGGTCCGACAGTTCGAGCACGGTCGCACCGCCGTGCCGCAGCGCGTCGGCGACCTGCGCGGTCGAGTCGTCGTCGCCTTCCGTGCCCACGATCAGCCAGGCGCCGTCGAGTACGGCGGGGGCCGGGGCGACGGGTCGCCAGACCGTCCGGTGGTGCCAGGAGCCGACGGCCGCCTCGTCGCGGCGACGCCCGTGCCAGGACGAGAGGTGCGGCATCAGTTCGGACAGACCTCGGCGCTCCTCGTCGCCGGACAGCCCCAGGGTGCCGGCGAGCCGGTCGACGTCGCTGTGCTCCACGGCCGCCCAGAAACCGGCCTCGTCCTCGTCGTGCGGCACGGTGTCGGCGGCGGGCTCCGGCCAGTAGCGCTCGTGCTGGAAGGCGTACGTCGGCAGCTCGACGGGCCCGCCGCCGAGGGGCGCGAAGTATCGGTCCCACGCGACCTCGCCGCCGTGGACGTACAACTCCGCGACGGCACGGAGCACTGCGGCCCGCTCGT
This sequence comes from Streptomyces sp. NPDC002793, assembly GCF_040295485.1. Lineage (NCBI taxonomy): Bacteria > Bacillati > Actinomycetota > Actinomycetes > Kitasatosporales > Streptomycetaceae > Streptomyces > Streptomyces sp. NPDC002793. Next base: position 11,126 of record NZ_JBEOVL010000072.1, read on the forward strand.
CCCGTGCCGCACGAAGGGCGGGAAAGGCCACGACGTCCTCGGTGACGCCCTGAACGAGCCCGCACAGCACGCCGTCGGGGCCGACCTCGATGAACCGGCTCACGCCCTGCGCCTGCGTACCGCGCACGGCGTCGGCGAACCGGACGGGCTCACGGACCTGCTGTACCCAGTACTCCGCCGAGGCCATGTCGCCGGGTGCCGTGGTGACGACGGGAACGGACGGGGTGCCGTACGTCAGCGATCCGGCGACCTTCGCGAACTCCGCGAGCATCGGTTCCATGAGGTGCGAGTGGAACGCGTGCGAGACGGGGAGGCGCTTGACCCGCCGCCCCTCCGCGCGCAGGTGCTCCTCCAGCACGTCGATCGCCTCGAGCGGGCCCGAGACGGTGAGCGCGGTGGGCCCGTTGACGGCAGCGAGGTCCACGCCCTCCGGCAGCTCCAGCTCGTCCTCGGCCGCCTCGACCGCGAGCATGGCGCCCCCCTCGGGCAACGCGTCCATCAACCGGCCACGCGCCGACACCAGCCGGCACGCGTCGCCCAGCGACAGCACACCGGCGACATGGGCAGCAGCCACCTCGCCGACCGAATGGCCCACCAGCACATCAGGGACCACACCCCACGACTCCAGGAGCCGGAAGATCCCGACCTCCAACGCGAACAGCCCAGCCTGCGCGTACACCGTCCGGTCCAAGGCTTCTTGGTCCCCGAACACCACCTCACGCAGAGGCCGTTCGAGATCCACCTGCGCACACACCGCGTCGAAAGCATCCGCGAACACCGGGAACGACTCGTACAACCCCCGCCCCATACCGGCACGCTGCGAACCCTGCCCCGTGAACAGGAACCCGGTCCGCCCGGCAGCGGCCACGCCTGTCGGCGTGTTGCCGTGCCCGGCCGCCAGCGCCTCCAGCTCGCCCAGGAGTTCGTCCTGGCCGGCGCCGAGCACCACCGCTCGGTGTCCGAGTGCGGCGCGGCGGGTCACCAGGGAGAGGCCTACGTCGACCGGGTCCTCGCCGGCGGCGACGGTCCGCAGGCGGGCGGCCTGGGCACTCAGCCCTTCGGGAGAGGCGCCGCTCAGCACCCATGGCACCCGAGGCACCGACGCGCCCGGCGTCCGGGGCCACGGGACGACCGCGGCTTCCTCCGGTGCCTGCTCGATCACCGTGTGCGCGTTGGTGCCGCTGATCCCGAACGACGACACGGCCGCGCGCCGGGGCCGCCCGGTGGTCGGCCACGGGCGCTCCTCGGTCAGCAGCGCCACGGCTCCGGAGGACCAGTCGACGTGCGGGGAGGGCTCGTCGACGTGCAGGGTCCGGGGCAGCACGCCGTGCCGTATCGCCTCCACCATCTTGATGACACCGCCGACGCCCGCAGCGGCCTGGGTGTGGCCGACGTTCGACTTGAACGAACCGAGCCACAGCGGTCGGTCGGCGGGGCAGTCCCGGCCGTACGTGGCCAGCAGCGCCTGCGCCTCGATCGGGTCCCCCAGCTTCGTCCCCGTGCCGTGCGCCTCGACGGCGTCGACGTCGGACGGGCGCAGCCCCGCGTCGGCCAGGGCGGAGCGGATGACGCGTTCCTGGGAGCGGCCGTTGGGCGCGGTCAGGCCGTTGGACGCGCCGTCCTGATTGACGGCCGAGCCCCGGATCACGGCGAGGACGCGGTGTCCTCTGGCCCGGGCGTCGGAGAGCCGCTCCACCAGGAGCACGCCCGCCCCCTCGGCCCATCCGGTGCCGTCCGCCTCGGCGGAGAACGACTTGCAGCGGCCGTCGGGGGCGAGACCGCGCTGTTTGCTGAAGTCCACGAAGACGCTGGGGGTGGACATGACGGTGACACCGCCGACGAGGGCCATCGAGCACTCGCCCGCGTGCAGCGACCTGGCGGCCCAGTGCAGGGCCACCAGGGACGAGGAGCAGGCGGTGTCCACGGTCACCGCAGGGCCCTCGAGTCCGAAGGTGTACGCGACGCGGCCGGACACCACGCTGCCCGCGCCGCCGATGGCCCGGTAGCCCTCCGTGCCGACGGTGTGCTCGGCCGTGGCGGCGTAGTCGTGGTACATGACACCGGCGAAGACGCCCGTGTCGCTGCCGCGCAGGGTGGCCGGGTCGATGCCGGCCCTCTCGAAGGCCTCCCAGGAGAGCTCCAGCATCAGCCGCTGCTGGGGGTCCATGGCCAGTGCCTCGCGCGGGGAGACGCCGAAGAGTCCGGCGTCGAAGTCCGCGGCGTCGTGCAGGAAACCGCCGTAGCGGGCGTAGGTGGTGCCCGGGCGCGACGGGTCGGGGTCGTGGAGCCGCGCGAGGTCCCAGCCCCGGTCGGTGGGGAAGCCGGTGACGCCGTCGCGGCCTTCGCTGACCATGCGCCAGAGTTCTTCTGGACTGGCCACGCCGCCCGGATAGCGGCAGCTCATCGCGACGATGGCGATCGGCTCGTCCGCCGCGGCGGTGCTCCGGGAGCGCGGTGCCGCGACGACCGGGGCGGCACCGCCCAGTTCCTCGCGGAGGTGGGCGGTCAGGGCGGCGGGGCTGGGGTGCGAGAAGATGAGGGTGACGGGCAGTCGCAGGCCGGTGCCGGCGGCGAGCCGGTTGCGCAGCTCGACACCGGTGAGGGAGTCGAAGCCCAGCTCCTGGAACGTGCGGTCGCTCTCGACGCGTGCGTCGGAGGAGTGTCCCAGCGCTGCTGCGACGGCAGTACGCACGAGCTCCTCGACGGCGCGGTCCCGTTCGGGCTCCGGCAGCCGGGCGAGGGCGGCGCCGTCGGTGAACGGCCCCGTGCCGGCGGCAGCCGGGCGGAATCCGGAACCCCGCAGGTGCCTCAACAGCGGCGAGACCTGCTCGGCGGCCCCCGCCACCGCGGGCTCTGCGGCCACGGCCAGAACGTGGGCGGGCCCGGCGGTCACGGCCGCGTCCAGCAGCCGTACCCCCCGCTCCGGGTCGAGCGCACCGCCCAGCGCGGCGAACCGGCCTCGGTCCGCGCCACCGAGTGTGGCGTCCATGCCTCCGGTGCCGTCCCAGAGACCCCAGCCCACCGAGACGGCGGGCAGGCCCTCGGCGCGGCGCCGGGCGGCGAGGCCGTCGAGGAAGGCGTTGGCGGCGGCGTACGAAGCCTGCCCCGCGGTGCCGAAGACCGCGGCGACGGAGGAGAACAGCACGAAGGAGGTCAGATCGTGCCCACGGGTCATCTCGTCCAGGAGCGAGGCCGCCTCGGCCTTGGGCCGGAGCACGGCGGCGGCACGCTCGGGGGTCAGGGAGCCGAGCAGGCCGTCGTCGAGGACACCCGCGGTGTGGACGACGGAGGTGACGGGATGGAGAGTGAGGATCCGGTCGAGTACGGCCCGGTCGGCGACGTCACCGGCGAGAACGGCCACGGCCGCGCCCTGAGCGGCGAGTTCGGCCACGAGCTCGGCGGCGCCGGGAGCCTCCGGGCCGCTGCGCGAGATCAGGACCAGATCGGTGACGCCGTACCGGGCGACGAGGTGCCGGGCGACCCGGGCGCCGAGCGCACCGGTGCCGCCGGTGATCAGGACGGTGTCCTGAGGGCTCCAGGGTGCGGTCCGGGCCGAGGTCGCGCCGGAGCTGGAGGCTGCCGAGGACTCGTCCTCCGCCGCTCTCACAGGCAACCGAGTGACCCGCGGAGCCAGCAGCGTGCCTGATCGAAGGGCGAGTTGGGGTTCGTCGCCGGTCGGCACCGACTCCAGCGCGGACACGGACGCGTCCGTTCCGTCCACGTCGACCAGAGCGAAGCGGCCCGGGTGTTCGGTCTGCGCGGAGCGCAGCAGGCCCCAGACTGCGGCTGCCGCGGGATCCACGGGCTCGTGGTCGGCCGTGGCGACGGCCTGCCGGGTGACCACGACCAGGCGGCGGTCGGCGAAGCGTTCGTCCGCCGACCACTGGCGGAGCAGGCCGAGCACAGCCGTGACCGTGTCGTAGGTCCGCCGGGCGAGCACCGCACCGGTCGAGGAGGGCTCCTGATCGATACCGACACAGGCCAGTACGGTCCCGATCTCCGTCTGTGCGGAGGCGAGTTCGTTCAGGCCGGGATGGACGGTCGCACCGGTGAGCGTGTCGAGCAGCGCGGTGGTGCCCACCGGGACGGCAGCGAGCGGCACGTTCCGCCGGCCGCTTCCGGCCGGCGTCCAGTCGATGCCGTAGAGGACCCCGGCGGGGGCTTCGGTCATCCTGTCGGCGGTCACCGGGCGGAAGACCAGCGACTGTGCCGTCAACACGGGCGCGCCGGACGGGTCGGCGAAGTGAACCGCGTACTCGTCGGGTCCGCGCGGGGTCAGGGTGACACGCAGCGCGGTGGCCCCGGTGGCGTGCAGGGTCACGCCGGACCAGGCGAACGGCAGCAGAGGGGTGCCCTCGCGGATGACGGCGGCCCCCAAGGCGTGCAGCGCCGTGTCGTACAGCGCCGCCTGCGGCCCCTCGGGCAGCTCGACCTCCGCGTGGACGGTGTCGCCGTCGCGCCAGACGGCGCGCAGCCCCTGGAAAGCCGGTCCGTAGACCAGTCCGGCCGCAGCGAGTGCGTCGTACGCCGCCGGGGAGGCATCCCCCGCGGGCGGCCAGGGGGCGGGGGCACCGGGGATCTCGGCCGGGCGGGCCGCCTCCAGGACGCCGACCGCGTGGGTCGTCCAGGGCGCTCCGGTGTCACCGTCGGGGCGGCTGTGGATCTCCAGCCCGTGGCCCGTCACCGTCACCTGGAGTTGTCTGCCGCCCCGTTCGAGCAGGACGACGGGTTCGCGCAGGGTCAGCTCGGCGAGTCCCGGCAGTCCCGCGTGGGCTCCGGCGTGGAGTGCGAGGTCGACGAGGGCGGTGCCGGGCAGTACGGGACGGCCGTGTACGAGGTGGTCGGCGAGCCAGGGCTGGGTGGCGAGGCCGACCACCCCGGTCAGGACCAGCCCGTCGTCGCCCGCCAGGGGCACGACGGCACCCAGCAGCGGATGCCCTGCGGTTCCCAGGCCGGCGGCGGCCAGTGTGGTCGCGGACGGCACGGCGGACGGCCAGTAGCGGGTGTGCTGGAACGCATAGGCCGGCAGGTCCACGTGGCCCGGCCCGCCCGGACCGGCGAGCTCCGCCCAGTCGGCCGCGACGCCGCGCGTCCACAGCGTGGCCGCCGCGAAGAGCGCGGTGCCGGTCTCGTCACGGCCCGTCCGCAGCAGGGGAACGGCCGTGGCCTCGTCCAGGAGCGCCGGGACCAGCGCCGAGAGGACGCCGTCCGGACCGAGTTCGACGAAGGTTCCGGTACCGGAGAGCGAGGACACCGCGTCCGCGAAGCGAACCGGCTCACGGACCTGGCGTACCCAGTACTCCGGAGTGTCCATCTCCCCCGGAGCGGTCGGCACGACGGGAAGGGAGGGGGCACGGTACGTCAGCGAGTCGGCGACCATGGCGAACTCCGCCAGCATCGGCTCCATGAGGCGCGAGTGGAACGCGTGCGAGACGGACAGCCGCCTGACCCGCCGCCCCTCGGACCGAAGCCGTGCCTGCAGGGCGTCGATCGCCTCCACGGGGCCTGACACGGTCAGGGCCGAAGGCCCGTTGACCGCAGCCAGGTCCACACCGTCGGGCATCTCCAGTTCGCCTTCCGCCGCCTCGACGGCGAGCATCGCCCCGCCCTCGGGCAGCGCGTCCATCAACCGGCCACGCACGGACACCAGTCGGCACGCGTCGTCCAGCGACAGCACACCCGCCACATGCGCCACAGCCAGCTCACCGACCGAGTGACCGACCAGCACATCGGGAGTCGCACCCCACGACTCCACCAGCCGGAACAGCGCGACCTGAAGGGCGAACAGACCCGCCTGTGCGTAGACCGTCCGCTCCAGTGCCGCGCCGTCCTCGAACACCACGTCACGCAGGGGCCGTTCGAGGTCCACCCTGGCGCACACCGCGTCGAGGGCATCGGCGAACACCGGGAACGACTCGTACAACTCCCGTCCCATACCGGCCCGCTGTGACCCCTGGCCCGTGAACAGGCCGACGGTCCGCCCGCGTCCGGCGACCCCACGCAGGACGCCCGCGGCCTCACGCCCCTCGGCCACGGCGTCGAGCAGCCCTGCCAGTTCCTCCCGGTCGGCTGCGAACAGGGCCGCGCGCCGGTCCAGGACGAAGCGGGTGGTGGCCAGCGACCGGGCGATCGCGGCCACCGGCACGGACGGCTCGGCGTCCAGGAACTCCCGCAAGCGGGCCGCCTGGGCTCGCAGCGCCCGGTCGCCACGCCCCGAGAGCACCACGGGCAGCGTGCGGAGGGGCGTCGGCTCCTCATCCCGTACGAGCGGTTCGGGAGCCGCTTCGATGATCGCGTGCGCGTTGGTGCCGCTGATCCCGAAGGAGGAGACCGCCGCGCGGTACGGCCGGTCGGAGGGCGGCAGGATCACTCTCTCGGTGAGGAGGCGGACGGCGCCGGCGGACCAGTCGACGTGCGGCGAGGGCTCGTCGGCGTGCAGGGTCCTCGGCAGGGTCCGGTGGCGTAGCGCCTCCACCGTCTTGATGACGCCCGCGACGCCCGCCGCGGCCTGGGTGTGCCCGATGTTGGACTTCAACGAGCCAAGCCACAACGGCACGTCACGGTCCTGCCCGTACGTCGCCAGCAACGCCTGCGCCTCGATCGGGTCGCCCAGCTTCGTCCCCGTACCGTGCGCCTCCACGACGTCGATGTCGGAGGGTGCCAGGCCGGCCGCGTCGAGGGCCGAGCGGATGACACGCTGCTGTGCGAGGCCGTTGGGCGCGGTCAGGCCGTTGGAGGCGCCGTCGGAGTTGACGGCCGAACCCCGTACGACGGCAAGGACGCGCTGCCCGTCGGCGAGGGCATCGGAGAGGCGGCGCAGGACGAGGATGCCCGCGCCCTCGGACCAGCCGGTGCCGTCGGCGTCGGCGCCGAAGGCCTTGCAGCGCCCGTCCGGGGAGAGACCGCCCTGCTGCGCGAACTCGGCGATGACGCCGGGGGTGGCCATCAGGGAGACGCCGCCGGCGAAGGCGGTCGAGCACTCCCCGGAGCGCAGCGACTGGGCTGCCAGGTGCAGGGCCACCAGCGACGAGGAGCACGCGGTGTCCACCGTCACCGCCGGTCCTTCGAAGCCGAAGGTGTAGGCGATCCGGCCGGAGACGACGCTCGCCGTGGAACCGGTCAGCAGGTAGCCCTCGGAGCCCCCGGTGGGCTCGTGCATCCGGGGGCCGTAGTCCTGGGCGGTGGCGCCGACGAAGACGCCGGTGCGGCTGCCGCGCAGCTCGGCGGGGTCGACGCCGATCCGTTCGGCGGCCTCCCGGGCGACTTCGAGGAGCAGCCGTTGCTGGGGGTCCATGGCGATCGCCTCGCGGGGCGAGATGCCGAAGAGTTCGGCGTCGAAGCCCGCGATGTCGTCCAGGAATCCGCCTGCTGCGGGAAGTTGGGCTCCGAGTGCGCCCAGCGCGTCCAGGGTCGGCTGCCAGCCCCGGTCGTGGGGCAGGCCGCCCAGTACCTCGCGGCCCACGCTGAGTGCCTCCCACAGTGCGGCGGGAGAGTCGATGCCTCCGGGGAACCGGCAGGACATGGCGATGATCGCCACCGGTTCGTCGGCGTCGGCGCGTGCCGCGGGGACCCGGGGGCGGTCGTGGGTCACCTCGCCGGCCAGCGCGTCGCGCAGGTGTCGGGCGACGTCGTCCGGGGTGGGCCGGTCGAACAGGAGGGTGGCGGGCAGCCGCAGGCCTGTGGCTGCGGCCAGTTGGTCGCGGAGTTCCACCAGGGCCAGGGAGGCGAGGCCCAGTTCCTTGAAGGTCTGTCCGGGGTCGACGTCGTCCGCCGAGGCGAATCCGCCGACCACCGCGGCGTGGGCCCTGACCAGGTTCAGCACCGTCCGGTGGGCGGTCTTGGGCGAGGCGGTGCGCAGGGCCGCGCGCAGCGGGTCGTCCCGGTCGGAGCTCTCCGTGTCCGGAACGTGTTCGGCAGGGGCGGAGGTGGAGCCGTTCCACCGTGCGGTGTCGGCGCCGGGTCTCCAGTGCCGTTCGCGCTGGAAGGCGTACGTGGGCAGGTCGACGACCGTGCCCTGCGGGACCGGCAGAAGGCCGGCGCCGTAGCCGTGCGCGAGGAGTTCGGCGGCGGAGCCGAGCAGCCTCTCGCGGCTCCCGTCGCCGCGCCGCAGTGTGCCGACCACCACGGATCCCGACACGTCGAGGTCGGCGAGGGTGTCGCGTACCGCGGAGGCCAGGACCGGATGCGGGGTGGCCTCGACGAAGAAGCGGAAGCCCTCCTCGGCGAGCCGGCGGGTGGCGGCCCCGAACTCGACGGTGGAGCGGAGGTTCCGGAACCAGTAGGCGGCGTCCAGGGACGCGCCGTCGACCCAGTCCCCGGTCACGGTGGACATGAACGGTACGGCGGAGGAACGGGGTGCGACGTCGGCCAGCACCTCCAGCAGACGGGCGCGCACCTTCTCGACGAGTGCCGTGTGCGAGGCGAACTCCACCGGCAGGCGCTTCGCATCGAGCCCGAGCTCCGCACACCGTACGGCGAGGGTGTCCAGGGAGTCGGAAGGTCCGGCCACCACCACGGCGGCCGGCCCGTTGACCGCGGAGAACGACAGCTCCGGGGCCGTGTCCAGCAACGGGCGGACCTGCTCGGCGGCCGCCCGTACCGACAGCATTCCGCCCTGCCCGGCCAGGACGGTGACGACCTGGCTGCGCAGCGCCACCACCTTGGCGGCGTCCTCCAGGGACAGCGCGCCTGCGACGCAGGCCGCGGCGATCTCGCCCTGGGAGTGTCCGACGACGGCCTCCGGCTCCACCCCGCGCGACCGCCAGGTGTCGGCCAGCGCCACCATCATGGCGAACAGGGTGGGCTGGAGGACGTCCGCCCGGTTCATCTCCGGCGCGCCGTCGGCTCCGCGCAGTACGTCCGTCAGGGAGAAGTCGACGTACGGGTCGAGGGCCTGTTGGCAGGCATCGATGGTGCGGGCGAACGCCCCATCGGTGTCGAGGAGGTGGACGGCCATGGAGGGCCACTGCGAACCCTGGCCGGAGAAGACCATGGCCAGGCGCCCGGGGCGCGCCGTGCCCTCGGCGACGCCGGGGGCGGGCAGCCCGTCGGCCACTGCGTCCAGGCACGTGAGCAGTTGGTCCCGGTCCTTGGCGAGGACCACGGCGCGCCGGGCGAAGGCGGTGCGGGTGGTGGCCAGGGAATGCGCCACGTCCGCGACGGCGAGGTCCGAGTCGGTGACGGCTTCCCGCAGTCTGGCGGCCTGGGCACGCAGGGCCCGGCCGGTGCGCCCGGACACCAGCACCGCGACGGGCAGCGGGAGTTCCGGTCCCCCGAGGCTCGGGGCCGAGGCAGCGGGTGCGGGGCCGAGCACCATGTGGCAGTTGGTGCCGCCCATACCGAAGGAGCTGACGCCGACGAACCCCTCGCCGTCCAGCGGGGCCGCCTCGGTCTGGACCCGCAGGTTCAGCCGGTCGAGGGGGATGTCGGGGTGTGGGGTACGGAAGTTGAGGCTGGGCGGGACGATGCCCCGCTCGACGACGAGCGTGGCCTTCAGGAGGCCCGCGATGCCCGCGGCGCCCTCCAGGTGCCCGATGTTGGTCTTCACCGAGCCGACCGGCAGCGGCGTGGTGCGGGCGGCGCCGAGCGCCGCGCCGAGCGCTGCCGCCTCGACGGGGTCGCCGACCGGGGTGCCGGTGCCGTGCAGTTCGACGTAGCCCACCTGGTCGGGGGCGGTACCGGATCGCGCGTGGGCGGCGCGGATCACGGCCTCCTGGCCCGCGGCACTCGGTGCGGTGAGACTGGCGCCGCCTCCGTCGTTGTTGACGGCGCTGCCGTGGATCACGGCGTGGACGCGGTCGCCGTCGGCCAGGGCACGGGACAGCGGCTTGAGGACGACGAGGGCCCCGCCCTCGCCCCGTACGAAGCCGTTGGCGCGCTCGTCGAAGGTGTAACAGCGGCCGTCCGGCGAGAGTCCGCCGAAGCGGAGCGCGGAGACGGTGCTGTCCGGGGCCAGTACGAGGTTGACGCCCCCGGCGATGGCCAGCTCCGACTCCCCGCGCCGCAGGCTCTCGCAGGCGAGGTGGACGGAGACCAGGGAGGAGGACTGTCCGGCGTCCACGGTGAGACTGGGGCCGCGCAGGCCCAGCGTGTACGAGACGCGGTTGGCCATGACGCCGCGCTGGAGGCCCGGCATGGAGTACCGGTCGATCCCTGTCTCGCCTTCGCGGTGCAGGAGCGTGGCGTAGTCGTCCCAGATCGCGCCGAGGAAGACGCCGGTGCGGGTGCCGCTCAGGTCGGCGGGAATCCGTCGGGCGTCCTCCAGGGCCTCCCAGGCGAGTTCCAGGGCTAGGCGCTGCTGCGGGTCGGTGGCGGCGGCCTCGCGCGGGGAGATCCCGAAGAATCCGGCGTCGAAGTCGGCGACCTGGTCGAGGAATCCGCCGCGGAGCGCACCGGGCACGCCGACCCGGTCGGCGGGGGCGTCGGAGAGGGCGTCCGTGCGCGTGACGAGGAGGTCCCAGAGGCGTCCCGGGTCGGCCGCTCCGGGGAGCCTGCACGCGTATCCGGTGATCGCCACGGGCTCGGACCGACCGGTGTGCGTTTCCGACATGACTGCCTCGAAATCACTCGACGTCGCGAGTCCCCCCGCGTACCCGGATCCGGCTGACTTCGGTGGGACGGCGACTTCTCCCGCACCGTGTGGTCCGGCCTTCTTTTCCTCGACTCAAGCACTGCGGACGGTAGTCAGGGGCCCGGCGGGCGGCCAACCCCTAGCCTCGGTCGGGCCTCCCCCTAACGTCCTGGTCAGGGGGCTGAGGCCGACGTGGGAGGGCCGGCGGGGGTGCTCGTACGCAAGGGCCGACGGGGCGCGCCGCGGGCGGCGCCCCCCCGGGGTGGGGCCGTGAGGGGGAGTGGGTCAGGCGCGGGTGAGCCGCTCCA
>NZ_JBEOVL010000073.1:0-20140 GCF_040295485.1 Streptomyces sp. NPDC002793
CCATACATCCAGTATGCGGACGTCCCTCCGCCTTGCGATGCACCGCATCTGACGCCGCGCGCTGATCCACCGGGAATTGCGGGACAGCCCTTAGGCGCGGGCTCCGACGCCCCGCCTCCCCGGCGACGCCCGGCCCGCCGGCCCGCCGCTCCACCTGGATCGCCCCGGTCGTGCTGACCGGGGCGGGCCGGTTCAGGCCCTTTCGCGGTCACGCACAGACCCCGGGTGCACACCCTCCGCGACGCCGCCGACGACGGTCGCCGAGCGCCCGAAGTGAGCCGTCTCACCCAGAGTGAATATCTCGGCATACATCTCGCCGAATCGGGGAGGCACCCAGATCGCTGGTGCCGACCCCGGTCCACCGGCTCAGGTGCTCGGCCGGACCGGTGCGGAGCAATCAGGCACGGAAGGCAGATCACTACATGTCGGCTCCCCACCCGTCGGCGCACCCCGCCGCCGCTCTGGACACCCTCCACATCGACGGCACCTGGCGTGCGGCCGGGTCCGGTGCGACACGCGAGATCCTCGACCCGGCGGACGCCACCGTGCTCGCCCGCGTCTCCGAGGCCGGAACCGAGGACACCGACGCGGCCGTGGCCGCCGCACGCCGTGCCTTCGACGACGGCCCCTGGCCCCACCGGCCCGTCGCCGAGCGCGCCGACCTGCTCCGCAGGGTCGCCGCACTGCTCCAGCGGGACCGCGAGGAGATCGCGATCACCGAGAGCCGCGACACCGGCAAGACCCTGGAGGAGGGCCGTGTCGACGTGGACGACGTCACCAACGCCTTCCGCTACTTCGCCGACCTCGTCATGAACGAGAGCGGCGGCCGCGTCGTCGACGCGGGCGACCCCGAGGTCCACAGCGTCGTGGTGCACGAGCCGGTCGGCGTCTGCGCCCTGATCGCCCCGTGGAACTATCCGCTGCTCCAGGCCAGTTGGAAGATCGCTCCGGCTCTCGCAGCCGGCAACACCTTCGTGCTCAAGCCCAGCGAGGTCACCCCGCTCTCCACCGTCCACCTGATCCGGCTGCTCGCCGAGGCCGGACTGCCCGACGGCGCCGCCAACCTCGTCACCGGTGCCGGTGACCCCGTCGGCGCACGGCTCTCCGAACACCCCGACGTCGACCTGGTCTCCTTCACCGGCGGGCTCGCCAGCGGCACGAAGGTCGCGCAGGCCGCCGCGCCCACGGTCAAGAAGGTCGCCCTGGAGCTCGGCGGGAAGAACCCCAACGTCGTGTTCGCCGACGCCTGCGCCACCGACGAGGGCTTCGACACCACCGTCGACCAGGCGCTGAACGCCGCCTTCTTCCACAGCGGCCAGGTCTGCTCGGCCGGGGCACGCCTCATCATCGAGGAGTCCGTCCGCGACCGCTTCGTCACCGAACTCGCCCGCCGCGCCGACGCCATCCGGCTCGGCCGGGGAACCGTCGACGGGGTCGAGTGCGGTCCCCTCGTCTCCGCGCAGCAGCTCGCCAAGGTCGAGGCGTACGTCGCGTCGGCCCGGGAGGAGGGCGCGGTCGTCCGCTCCGGCGGCGCCCGCCCGGAGCCCTCGGACATCCGGCCCGCGAGCGGCTACTTCTACCGGCCGACCGTCCTGGACGGCTGCCACCGGGAGATGACGGTGGTCCGCGAGGAGACCTTCGGACCGATCCTCACCGTCGAGACCTTCCGCACCGAGGAAGAAGCCGTCACCCTGGCCAACGACACGGACTACGGCCTCGCCGGCGCGGTCTGGACCACCGACACGGGCCGCGCCCGGCGCGTCGCGGGCCGACTGCGGCACGGCACCGTCTGGATCAACGACTACCACCCCTACCTCCCGCAGGCCGAATGGGGCGGCTTCGGGAAGTCCGGAACGGGCCGCGAACTCGGCCCCACCGGGCTCGCCGAGTACCGCGAGTCCAAGCACATCTACCAGAACCTGAACCCGCGTCCCCAGCGCTGGTTCGCGGGCTGACCGGAAACGGCCCTTCCCCCGCCTGTTCGCCGTACGACGCACACGCAAGCACCTTGCAGAAGGAGCAGTGACCGATGCCCCCGTCCCCCAGCACCGCACGCCCCGAACCCGTGGACTACCTGATCGTCGGAGGCGGCACCGCCGGCTCGGTCATCGCCTCCCGCCTCACCGAGGACCCCGACGTCACCGTCACCGTCATCGAGGGCGGCCCCACCGACATCGACCGCGAGGACGTCCTGACCCTCCGCCGCTGGCTCGGCCTCCTCGGTGGCGACCTCGACTACGACTACCCCACCACCGAGCAGCCCCGCGGCAACTCCCACATCCGGCACAGCCGCGCCCGCGTCCTCGGCGGCTGCTCCTCCCATAACACGCTGATCAGCTTCAAGCCGCTGCCCGGCGACTGGGACGAGTGGGCCGAGGCCGGAGCCGACGGCTGGGACGCCGCCGCGATGGACCCCTACTTCGCCCGGCTGCGCAACAACATCGTGCCCGTCGACGAGAAGGACCGGAACGCCATCGCCCGCGACTTCGTCGACGCCGCCCAGGCGGCGGCCGGAGTCCCGCGCGTCGACAGCTTCAACAAGAAGCCCTTCCACGAGGGCGTCGGCTTCTTCGACCTGGCCTACCACCCGGAGAACAACAAGCGCTCCTCCGCGTCCGTCGCCTACCTCCACCCGCACATCGAGGCCGGTGACCGCCCCAACCTCTCGATCCTGCTGGAGACATGGGCGTACCGACTGGAGTTCGACGGCAACCGGGCCACCGGAGTGCACGTACGCACCGAGGACGGCGAGGAGGTGCTGCTGCGCGCCACCCGTGAGGTCATCGTCTGCGCGGGCGCGGTCGACACCCCCAGGCTCCTGATGCACTCCGGAGTCGGACCGGCGAAGGACCTCACCGCGCTCGGCATCCCTGTCGTCCACGACGCCCCGGGCGTCGGCGAGAACCTGCTCGACCACCCCGAGTCGGTCATCGTCTGGGAGACCGACGGCCCGATCCCGGAGAACTCGGCGATGGACTCCGACGCGGGCCTCTTCGTGCGCAGGGACCCCGATGCCGACGGCCCGGACCTGATGTTCCACTTCTACCAGATCCCCTTCACCGACAACCCGGAGCGCCTGGGCTACGAGAAGCCCGAGCACGGTGTGTCGATGACCCCGAACATCCCCAAGCCGCGCAGCCGAGGCCGCCTCTACCTGACGAGCGCCGACCCCGAGGTCAAACCGGCCCTGGACTTCCGCTACTTCACCGACGAGGACGACTACGACGGCCGCACCCTGGTCGACGGCATCAAGCTCGCCCGCGAGATAGCGAAGCGTGAACCCCTGGCCCACTGGCTCATGCGCGAGGTCTGCCCCGGACCCGGGATCACGTCGGACGAGGACATCAGCGAGTACGCCCGCAAGGTCGCGCACACCGTTTACCACCCGGCCGGCACCTGCCGCATCGGCGCCGTGGGCGACCCGGAGGCCGTCGTCGACCCGCAGTTGCGCGTCCAGGGCCTGGAGGGCATCCGGATCGCCGACGCGTCCGTCTTCCCGACCATGCCCGCCGTGAACCCGATGATCGGCGTGCTGATGGTGGGCGAGAAGTGCGCCGAACTGCTCCGAGCGACCCCGACCACCGGAGGCGATGTCCGATGAGCGAAGCCAATACCCCTGTGTTCGGCGTCCGGAACCTCTGGAAGGTGTTCGGGCCCAAGGCCGACCGCATCCCCGGCAGCGAGCACGCGGCACTGCCACCCGCCGAGCTGCGTGAGCGCACCGGCTGCACCGCAGCCGTGCGCGACGTCTCCTTCGACGTCGAGAAGGGTGAGGTCTTTGTCGTCATGGGCCTGTCGGGCTCGGGCAAGTCGACCCTCGTACGCTGTCTGACCCGGCTCATCGAGCCCACCAGCGGCACCCTCGCCATCGACGGCGAGGACGTCCTGGGCATGGACACCACCCGGCTGCGCGAACTGCGCCGCCACCGTGCGGCCATGGTCTTCCAGCACTTCGGGCTGCTGCCGCACCGCACGGTCCTCGACAACGTCGCCTACGGCCTGGAGATCCAGGGCCTCGGCAGGACCGAACGGCGCGCCAAGGCCGCCGAACTGGTCGAGAAGGTCGGCCTCGCCGGCCTCGAGGACCGGCGCCCCGCCCAGCTCTCCGGCGGTCAGCAGCAGCGCGTCGGGCTGGCCCGCGCGCTCGCCGTCGACCCGTCCGTCCTCCTCTTCGACGAACCGTTCAGCGCCCTCGACCCGCTGATCCGGCGTGAGATGCAGGATGAGGTCGTCCGGCTGCACCGTGAGGAGGGCCGCACCATGGTCTTCATCACCCACGACCTCAGCGAGGCGCTCCGGCTGGGCACCCGCATCGCGCTGATGCGTGACGGCGGCATCGTCCAGCTCGGCACCCCCGAGGAGATCGTCGGCTCGCCCGCCGACGACTACGTACGCGAGTTCGTCCGGGACGTCCCGCGCGAACAGGTCCTCACCGTCGCCACCGCCATGCGTCCGCCGACCGCGGGCGACAGCATCGACGGCCCCGCCCTCCGCCCCGGGGCCACCGTCTCCGAAGCCATCGAGGCCGTCGCCCGCTCCGGCGACCCGGTGGCCCGCGTCATGGAGGACGGCAAGCTGCTCGGCGTCGTCGACCACATGTGCCTGCTGGACGTCGTCGCGGGCCCGGGAGCCCGTGAGGTGACCGTCTGATGGCCACCGCCCAAGCCACCCGTACCGCCTCCGGCCCCCCGGGGACCGGCCTCCTCGCCGCGCTGCGCGCCCGGCCGGCCCTCGGCAAGATCCTGCTGCTGCTGGTGATCGCCTTCGCCGCCGTGCCCTTCGCGCACGCCCGCTGGGGCGGCGGGGCCTGGCCCGGTGCCCTGACCGTCGACCTGGGCGGACCGCTCGGGGAGGTCAACGACTGGATCATCGGCAACCGCGACAGCCACCCGTTGTTCCTGTACTTCTTCGGCCACATCAGCAACGCCGTCGTCCTGTCCGTGCGGGGCGTCTACCTCGGGCTGCTCGCCCTCGGCTGGGCCGGTGTCACCGCGGTCGCCGCGCTCGTCGCCTGGCGCACGGCCGGATGGCGCCTCGCACTGACCGCCGGACTGTCCTTCCTCGTCTGCGGGCTGCTCGGCATGTGGGTGCCGACGATGCAGACCCTCGCACTGATGACCGTCGCGGTCCTCGCCGCGGTGGTGCTGGGCCTGCTCCTCGGGCTGGCCGCCGGTCTCTCGGACCGCACCTTCCGGGTCCTGCGCCCGGTCCTGGACACGATGCAGGTGCTGCCCGCCTTCGCCTATCTGCTGCCCGTCGTGCTGGTCTTCGGCATCGGTGTCCCCGGCGCGGTCCTCGCGACCGTCGTCTACGCGGCCCCGCCGATGGCCCGGCTCACCGCACTCGGACTGCGCGGCGCCGACGCCGGCGTCATGGAAGCCGTCGCCTCGCTCGGCGCGACCGGCCGGCAGCGCCTGCTCAGCGCCCGGCTGCCGCTGGCCCGCAAGGAACTGCTTCTCGGCCTCAACCAGACCATCATGATGGCGCTGTCCATGGCCGTCATCGCCTCCGTCATCGGCGCCGGCGGTCTCGGCGACCGTGTCTACCAGGCGCTCTCCTCCGTCGACGTGGGCGCCGCACTCGCCGCAGGCATCCCCATCGTGCTGCTGGCCGTCGTCCTGGACCGCACGACCGAAGCGGCCGGGCGGAAGATCGGCACGGAGCCCACCGGGCCCATGGCCCTGCGCGGGGCACGCGGCTGGGGGCTCGCCGCCCTGATCGCCGCGGTCGTCGCCGTCGTGGGCCGCTTCACCGGTGGCCGCATCTGGCCCGAGGGCGGCATCGTCGCCGTCGCGGAACCGGTCAACACCGCCAAGGACTGGATGGTCGACCATCTCTACACCGGCATCCCCGTCATCGGCGGAACCGCCGACTGGGCCGCCCACTTCACCAACTGGATCCTCAACCCGCTCCGCGGCGGGCTGCAGGGCCTGCCCTGGTGGTCCGTCCTGCTGATCGTCGCCGCCCTCGCCTGGACCATCGGCACCTGGCGCACCGCGCTCACCGCGGTGCTGGCCATGGCCGCCATCGGGGTCCTCGGCGTCTGGGACCTGTCGATGGACACCCTCAGCCAGGTCGTCGCCGCCGTCGCCGTCACCCTCGTCCTGGGCTTCGCCATCGCCGTCGGCGCCGCGCGCAGCAGGCGCCTCGAACGGCTCCTGCGACCCGTGCTGGACGTCTTCCAGACCATGCCGCAGTTCGTCTACCTCATCCCGGTCGTCGCCCTCTTCGGCGTCGGCCGCGCCCCCGCGGCGGCGGCTGCGGTCGTCTACGCGCTGCCCGCCGTCGTCCGCATCACGACCCAGGGCCTGCGGGGCGTGGACCCCGCCGCGATGGAGTGCGCCCGCTCACTCGGCGCCACCAGCGGTCAGCAACTGCGCCAGGTCCAGATCCCGTTGGCGAGGCCCGCACTGCTGCTCGCCGTCAACCAGGGCGTCGTCCTGGTCCTCGCGGTCGTCATCATCGGCGGTCTCGTCGGCTCCGGCGCACTCGGCTACGAGGTCGTCTTCGGCCTCGCCCAGGGCGACCTGGCCACCGGCCTCGTCGCGGGCGCCGCCATCGTCTGCCTGGGGCTGATGCTGGACCGGGTCACCCAGCCCACCGCCCGCCGCCAGCGGAAGGAGAGCTGACATGGCTCGTACCCGTACCCGTACCCGTACCCGTACCCGCGCCCGACTCCGTACGTCCGCGATCCTCGTCGCGGCCGGCGCGCTGCTCGCCGTCACCGGCTGCGGCGCGGCGGACATGACCAAGCAGGCGTCCCCGTTCGCGGCCCCGGCCGACATCAAGACCGTCACGCTCTCCGTCCAGTCCTGGGTCGGGGCGCAGGCCAACGTCGCCGTCGCGCAGAAGATCCTGGAGGACCGGCTGGGGTACCGCGTCGATCTCGTCCAGACCGACGAGGTACCCGCCTGGGACGCCCTCAGCCAGGGCCGGGTCGACGCCATCCTGGAGGACTGGGGCCACCCCGACCAGGAGCAGCTGTACGTCAAGGAGAAGAAGACGATCGTCCCCGGCGGGGACCTCGGAGTCACGGGTCACATCGGCTGGTACGTCCCCAAGTACTGGGCCGACGAGCACCCCGACGTCACCGACTGGAAGAACCTCGACGCGTACGCCGACGAACTGCGTACCCCGGAGAGCGGTGACAAGGGCCAGCTGATGGACGGTTCACCGTCCTACGTCACCAACGACAAGGCGCTGGTGAAGAATCTCGGCCTGGACTACAAGGTCGTCTTCGCCGGTTCCGAGGCCGCGCAGATCACCCAGATGCAGCAGTTCGCCAAGGAGAAGAAGCCCTTCCTCAGCTACTGGTACCAGCCGCAGTGGCTGTTCAACGAGGTGCCGATGGTCGAGGTGAAGCTCCCCGAGTACACCGACGCCTGCGCGGCGAAGGCCCCGGAGGACATCGACTGCGCCTACCCGACGACCCCGCTCCAGAAGTACCTCAACGCGGACTTCTCGAAGCGGGGCGGGGAGGCGGCGGCCTTCCTGAAGAAGTTCACGTGGTCGGAGAAGGACCAGAACGAGGTGTCCAAGATGATCGCGTCCGACCGGCTGACGCCCGACGAGGCGGCCGCGCGCTGGATCGAACAGCACCCGGCCACCTGGAAGAAGTGGCTCGGCCGGTGACCTGAGCGGGTCGCCTGCCACCTCCCGTCGGCCGCCGCGGCACCACCCGCGGCGGCTGACGCGCGTCCGGACCTCCAGGGCTGACTATTCACTCAGTACATGTACTGGGGTTATAGTGCGTACATGAGTACCCGTCATGTGCTTCTGGGCCTGCTCGCCGGCGGGCCCTGCCACGGCTACGACCTGAAGCGGCAGTACGACGCACGCTTCCCGCAGGCCCGCCCGCTCGCGTACGGGCAGGTCTACACGACACTCCAGCGACTGGTACGCGACGGACTGGCCGCGATCGACGGAACCGACTCCGACGGCGGCCCGGAGCGCACCCTCTACCGGTCGACCGGCGAGGGGGCACGCGAACTGGACCGCTGGGCCGAGGAGATCACCGCGCCCGCCCCCTTCGTGACGAACGAGATCTTCGCGAAGGTCGTGGTCTCGATCCTCGTCGCCGCGGCCCACGCACAGCCTGGCCGGGACGGGCGGAAGCCCGATGCCGCAGCACACCTGAGGGCCCAGCGCGCCGCCCACATGGAGCGGATGCGCGAGCTCACCGCACTCAAGACCGCGCCGGGCGCCGATCTCAGCACGGTGCTCTCGGCCGACTACGCCCTTGTCCACCTCGATGCCGACGTGCGCTGGATGACCACCACCACGGCCCGCATCGACACCCTGACCGCGGAGGTCAACGGATCATGAACACACCGACAGGACAGGCCTTACCGGGGACGGGCGTGCTGATCTCGGCGCGCGGACTGCGCAAGTCGTACGGAAGGACGGAGGCGTTGCGGGGAGCGTTCCTCGACCTCCACGAGGGCGAGATCCTGGCCGTCACGGGCACGAGCGGCAGCGGGAAGTCCACCCTGCTGCACTGCCTCTCGGGAATCGTCCGCCCCGACGAGGGCGTCGTCACCTACGGGGGCGAGCGGTTCGACCAGTTGCCCGAGAAGCGGCTCAGCGAGCTGCGGCGCAACGACTTCGGGGTGGTGTTCCAGTTCGGGCAGCTGATCCCCGAGCTCACCGCGCTCGACAACGTGGCGCTGCCGCTGCTGCTCGCGGGTGTCCGTCGCGGCCAGGCGCAGCAGAGCGCGGGGGAGTGGCTGGAGCGCTTCGGCGTCCGGGGGCAGGCGGGCCTGCGCCCCGGCGAGATGAGCGGGGGCCAGAGCCAACGGGTCGCCCTGGCGCGGGCGTTGGTCACCGGACCGAAGGCGGTCTTCGCGGACGAGCCGACCGGAGCCCTGGACTCGCTCGCCGGGGAACAGGTGATGACCGCTCTGGTGCACACCGCGAGGGAGGCCGGTACAGCGAGGTACGGAGGATCGCGGCGGTCGAGTCCGCGTTCGCCTGCCTGGCCGGCTCCTCGCTCGGCTTCGCCGTGTTCGCCGTGCTCCTCGCCGTGACGGGGCACACCCCGCCCCCGGCGGTCTGGGCCGCCTTCGTGGTGGTCGTGCTCGCCGTCCCCGTGGCCGCAGCGCTGGTGAGCGTCCTCGCCCTGCGGCACGTGGTCGACTCACCCCTCGACCATGTGCGCAGGACGAGCCCGGACCGGGGGCGCCGGGCGGCGCTCGGCTCCCTGCTCGCGGCCGTCCTCATCGCCACGGCGGGCACGCTCTTCCTGTTTCCGGACGGCCAGGGCATCACGCCGTTCGCGCTGCTGGTGCTGGGCCTGGTGCTCCTCACCGGGGCGGGCGCGGTCTGGGTGACAGGGGCGTTCGCGGCGTTCATGGGACGCAGGCTCACCCTCCGCGCGAAGAGTCCGGCGGTGCTCATCGCCGCGAGCCGCCTCGCGCACGACCCATGGGCCGCCGCGCGGACCCATGCCGCTCTGCTGCTGGTCACGGTCGTCGGCGTGGGCTTCGTAGGGGTCCGCGGGGTGCTGCTCGCGTCTCTGGAGGCGGACGGACGCCGCCCGGTGGACCTGGCCTTCTACACCACCGGCATCGACCTCGCCGGGGCCGCCGTCCTGATCGCGCTGGCCATCAGTCTGTGCGGCATCGCCGTGGGAACCGCCGAGTCGCTGGCCACCCGTCGCGGGGGCCTGGCGGCACAGGTCGCCGCCGGGGTGCCCCACGGGGTCCTGGCCCGAGCCACGCTCCTGGAGACCGCGCTCCCGCTGGCCCCCGCGCTCCTGCTCGCGGGTGCCGGAGGGACGGTGGTGTACCTGGCGTACGCCACCGCCGTGGGCACCTCCGTGTCTCTGCTGCCGCTGCTCGTCCCCGTGGCCGTCCACGCGGCCTGCCTGCTGGCCGCGGCGACGTCTCTGCCGTTCCTGCGGCGCGTGGCGCATCCGGCCGAACTGCGGTTCACGTAGCGCCCGTCGAGAGGCCGGCCCCGCCGCGCGCTCGCGCCGCCACCACGAGCGTCGCGGCGACGAGGGCGGCCGCGAGGACGCCGGTGACGAGGACCGGGACGGGGGTGAACGTCGCGGCGAGCACAGCGAGGACGGCCAGGGGATGGATGAGGTCGTTCCGGCTGCGGAGTTCGTCCGCCCGGTGGTGCAGCAGCCACACCAGGGTGACGAAGACGGCCACCGGGACGGTGAACGTCGCCGCGGCGGCGCGGTCGGAGAGATGTCCGTGACCGGTGGTGTGGGCGACGTTGACCGCCAGACCGGCGCCTACCGCGGCAGCCGAGGCGAAGACCACGTAGTGGCCGTATCCCCACAGGATCGCCGCCCTGAGGCCGGTGAGCCGCCGCGGGGCGTTCTGCGAGAAGTACAGCCACCACAGGGCGAACACCGTCAGTACGCCGCCGACCACCAGGGTCGCGATGTCACCGAGTGCCGCTTCCTCGTCGAGGGCGGTGCGGACGGCCACGGTCGCCGCGGTGATGGTCTCGCCGAGCACGATGAGGGTGAACAGGCCGTACCGCTCCGCGATGTGGTGGGGGTGCCAGGTGGTCATGGCCGCGTTCTCGGCCCACACGGGGACGGCGATCTCGGCCAGGACCAGGACGGCGAACAGGGGCAGCCCCCAGTCCTCGGGAAGGGCCAGCCTGGCGACCCAGCCGACCTGCACGACCAGGATGCCGACCGCGTAACGCAGGCAGGAGCGCCGACGTGCGGCATCGGAGCGGGCGGCGCGCAGCCACTGGGTGACCATGGCGAGCCGCATGACGACGTAGCCCCAGGTGATGACGGTGAAGTCCTCGTGCGCGAGGGCCTCGGCCGCCCCGGCGGCCACCACGAGCGCACCGGCGATCTGCACGAGTGTGAGCAGCCGGTAGGGGACGTCGTCGGTGTCGTACGCGGAGGCGAACCAGGTGAAGTTCATCCACGCCCACCAGATCGCGAAGAACACCATCGCGTAGCCGAGGACCCCGTGCCCGATGTGACCCTCGGCGAGTTCGTGCTCGAAGGCGACCGCCGCCTGGGCGACCGCGGCGACGAAGCACAGGTCGAAGAACAGCTCGAGCATGGTCGCCGAGCGGTGTGCCTCGCCGGTGTGACGGGCGGTCATCGGACGGATCCATGGGCCGGAGGGGGAGTGGGACTGACTCATGCGTACCAGGTTTCGGCGGAGGGGAGGTTCGGGCCGCAGCCGGTGCGGTCGGCTCGGCGACAGGGTCACGTTACGACGCCCTCGGAGGCACGCGACGCCGACAGGCCGCCTCGCGGTGCCGGTCACGGCACCGTCCGCATGAGGATCCTAGAAGGACGTGATGACGACCCGCGCCACGTCAGGATCCCGGAGGGCGGCGTATCCTGCGTCGATCCCGTCCAGGGCGATCTGCCGGGAGACGAGGTCGTCGAGGTTCATGTGTCCCCGCAGATAGAGGTCCGCGTACCGGGGGATGTCGCGCCGCGGGTTCCCGGATCCCATGATCAGCCCCTGTATCCGCTTCTGCTGCAGCAGCAGCCGGGGCAGCGACAGTTTGAGGTCCCCTCCACTCCCGGCCAGGCCCACGACGTACACGGCGCCCCCGAGGGCCGTCATGCGCAGAGCCTGGTCCGTCGTCGCGGCCGTGCCGACGACGTCGAAGGCGTGCTGGACTCCGCCGCCCGTCAGTTCACGGACGGCGGTGACGGCGTCCGTGGTGGCGGAGTTGACCACGTCCGTCGCACCGAAGGCGCGCGCACGCCGCAGTTTGCCGTCCTGTACGTCGACCGCCACGATGCGGGAGGCCCCGGCGATCCTCGCCGCGCTCACCGAGTTGAGCCCCACGCCTCCGGCGCCGATCACGGCCACGGTCTCGCCCGCCCCGACGCGCGCGCCGTTGAGGACGGATCCCGCGCCGGTCAGCACCCCGCATCCGAGCAGGGCGGCCGGGGCGAACGGCAGCCGGCGGGGTACGGCGGTCAGCTGGTTCTCGTGGACGAGGGCCCGCTGGGCGAAAGCGCCCAGCCCCATCCCCTGGGTGACGGGGCTGCCGGCGCGGCTGAGCCGTGGCGCCTCCCGACCGGGGTCGCGCAGTGTGGCCTCGGGGCGGTCGCACCGGTACACCCTGCCGTCGAGGCACGCGGGGCAGTCACCGCACCACTGGACGAGGCACCCCACGACGTGGTCCCCGACCGTGAAGGCGGAGGCTTCCGGCCCGACGGCGGCGACGACGCCGGCCATCTCGTGGCCCAGGACCACCGGCGGGGGGAAGTCCGCGAACGCGTGGGTGGCGACGGTGAGGTCGGTGTGGCAGAGACCTGCCGCCTTCACCTCCACCATGACCTCATGGCCCGTCGGCTCGGCGATGTCGACGTCCCTCAGGGCGAACCCGGTGCCCAACGCGTCCACCACTGCGGCTTTCACCCGTCAGTTCCCTTCCCCGTCGGCCGTACCCCCTCGGACCCGTTCAGGCGCGTTCGAGGAAGAAGTAGTAGAAGGGCCCGTCCCAGCCGACGGCCTTGCCGTGCATGATGCCCATCAGGGTGTGGTCGTCGACCGCCTTGAAATGGTCCAGCACCGCTTGGCCGTCGTAGACCATGGTGGCCGTCGACTCGCCCCGGAACTCGATCATCCACAGGCTCGCCTCGCCCTTGCCGAGTTGGGTGTCGCTGTAGAACCTGCCGTCCTCCCCGCGCATGATGAGCGGCTTCGCGTCACCCGCCGAGTGGAACGTCTTCCCGTACCAGCCGGCCTTCCGCAGCATCCCGTTGAGCGGATGCCCGGTCTCGAACTCGCCGCCCCGCCACTCGCCGAGGATCTCCTCGACACGGACGGTCGGCAGCGCGGCCCAGACGGCGTCGAGCTCCTCGGCCGGGACGGCGGAGTCCTTGGTGCGCAGGGTGGCGAACAGGGTGCGCGCCTCGTCGATACCCATGGGGTCCCTCCCGATCGGTGATACAAGAATCCGTATTATGTATCACTGTTGCGATCGGTGCCAGGGGGCGGGTGGGCTCGGGGGGTGACGGCCGGGTGGCCCTCAACGGACGGGCGGGGCCTCCTTCTCCACCCCCGGTCGGTCGAACTGGACGCGGTACAGCTCCTCGTACCGCCCGCCGACGGCCATCAGCTCGTCGTGCGTGCCCCGTTCGACGACCCGGCCGTCCTCGACCACCAGGATCAGGTCCGCGGCCCTCACCGTCGAGAGCCGGTGGGCGATCACCACGGCCGTACGGCCCGCCAGGGCCTCGGCCAGTGCTTCCTGGACGGCAGCCTCAGAGGTGGAGTCCAGGTGTGCCGTCGCCTCGTCCAGGATCACCACCCGCTGACGGGCCAGCAGCAGCCGCGCGATGGTGAGCCGCTGGCGTTCGCCGCCGGAGAGCCGGTAGCCGCGCTCGCCGACCACCGTGTCCAGCCCCTCGGGCAGCGAGGCCACGAGGCCGTCCAGGCGGGAGCGGCGCAGTGCGTCCCAGATCTCCTCCTCGCCGGCCTCCGGCCGGGCGAGCAGCAGATTGGCCCGCACCGACTCGTGGAAGAGGTGCCCGTCCTGGGTGACCATGCCGAGCGTCTCGCGGATCGAGTCGGCCGTCAGATCGCGTACGTCGACCCCGTTCAGGCGTACGGCGCCGGCGTCGGTGTCGTACAGCCGGGGGAGCAGTTGCGCGATCGTGGACTTCCCGGCCCCGGACGACCCCACGAGGGCGACCATCCGGCCCGGCTCCGCCCTGAAGGACACGTCGTGCAGCACCTGCGTGCCGCCTCGCGAGTCGAGCGTGGCGACCTCCTCGAGCGAGGCGAGGGAGACCTTGTCGGCCGACGGGTAGCCGAAGGACACCCCGTCGAACTCCACGGACACCGGCCCGTCCGGCACCCGGCGGGCGTCGGGCTTCTCGGCGATCAGCGGCTGGAGGTCGAGGATCTCGAAGACCCGCTCGAAGCTGACCAGGGCGCTCATCACCTCGACCCGGGCGCCGGCCAGTGCCGTCAGCGGGGCGTAGAGCCGGGTGAGGAGCAGCGCCAGCGCCACGACGGCCCCGGGCTCCAGGCTGCCGCGCAGGGCGTAGTAGCCGCCGAGCCCGTAGACCAGGGCGAGGGCCAGCGCAGACACCAGGGTGAGCGCCGTGATGAAGGTGGACTGGAGCATCGCCGTGCGTACGCCGATGTCACGCACCCGGCCCGCGCGGGCGGAGAACGCGGCGGACTCGTCGGCGGGGCGCCCGAAGAGCTTGATGAGGGTCGCGCCCGGCGCCGAGAAACGCTCGGTCATCTGGGTGCCCATGGTCGCGTTGTGGGCGGCGGCCTCCCGCTGGAGGCCCGCCATGCGGGAACCCATTCGGCGGGCGGGTACGACGAACACCGGCAGCAGCACCAGGGCGAGCGCGGTGATCTGCCAGGAGATGGTGAGCATCACGGCCAGGGTCAGCAGCAGGGTGACGAGATTGGAGACGACGCCCGAGAGGGTGTTGCTGAACGCGCGCTGGGCGCCGATCACGTCGTTGTTGAGCCGGCTGACCAGAGCGCCGGTCCTGGTGCGGGTGAAGAAGGCGACGGGCATCCGCTGCACGTGGTCGAACACGGCCGTGCGCAGATCCAGGATCAGCCCCTCGCCCAGGGTGGCGGACAGCCATCGGGTGAGGAGTCCGAGCCCGGCCTCGGCCAGGGCGATCAGGGCGATGAGGAGGGCGAGCCGTGTCACCGTCCCGGTGTCCCCGCCTTCCACGATCGCGTCCACGACGCGCCCCGCCAGTACCGGTGTGGCCACCGCCAGAACGGCGGTGACCACGCTGAGGAGCAGGAAGCGGAGGATCCTGCCCCGGTGCGGCCGGGCGAAGGCCCCGATGCGGCGGAGTGTGGCCCGGGAGAAGGGTCTGCGGTCCTTCTCCGCGTTCATCGTGCTGTGCAGCGAATGCCAGGCGGTGACTTCCATGTCCATGCGAGTGCCTCCGGGGTCGGTCGGTATGCAGGGAACGGTAGGACCTCAAGTGAGCTTGAGGTCAACTCTTCCCGGTCCGCTTCACCCGTCGGGCGCGGTCAGCGCGCCCGTACGGTCGCCGTGATCTCCCGGTCCGGCTGCAGCGTCAGCGTCGGCACGGGGTTGACGGTGCCCGGGTCCACCTCCAGCCGGAACCGCCGCGCCAGGACCGCGAGGACCAGAACCGCCTCGACCATCGCGAAGCGCGTACCGAGGCAGACCCGGGGGCCGCCGCCGAACGGATACCAGGCGTACTCCGGGATCTCGTCCCCGTCCTCCGCGTCCCAGCGTTCCGGGCGGAACGCCGCTGGCTCGGGGAACCACCGCTCCTCCCGGTGGGTGACCCACTGGCTGCTCCACACCCGCGTGCCCTCCGGCATCGGCACGCCGCCGATCCGGGCCCCTTCCTTGGTGATCCCGGTGACCAGCCAGATCGTCGGGTACAGCCGGAGGGTCTCCTTCACCACCGCCTGGGCGTAGGGCAGCCGGGCGTAGTCGTCGAGCCCCGGCTCGCGGTCGCCCAGGACCCGGTCCAACTCCTCGGTGAGCGCCGCCAGTGCCCGCTGGGTGCGGGAGAGCAGATACCAGGCCCACACCAGCGTGGAACTGGTCGTCTCATGGCCGCCGATGTACAGCGTGACCGTCTCGTCACGGATCTCCTGGTCGGAGAGGTGCGCCCCGGTCTCGTCGACCGCGGTGAGCAGCCGGCTCAGGAGATCGGGGCGCTCCCCGTCCCCGTCGCGATGGCGCGCGACCACGCGCCCGACCTCCGCGTCGACCTCCGCGGCGGCCTTCCTGATCCTGGCCCGCCCGGGCGTCGGCACCCAGTCCGGCAGGACGGCGCCGAGGCTGCTGACGCTCCGTCTCAGTGAGTAACTCGCCGATGCACTCCGGGTCGGCGGCGAAGACGCAGTCGTTGCGGCCGAAGCGCCACCGCACCATGTCCCCGTACCCGCACAGGCGCCCGAAGAAGCCGAGGGGGTCCTTGCCGAACTGCGGCAGGCTGCCCAGGAAGGGGACGCCCTTCGGGCCCTGGACGAGGCGGTGACCGCGCGGCTCGGCGTCGAGGGGCGCACCGGTTTCCGTGGACATCGAGGACTCCCGTCATCTGCCGTACGCACGGGACAGCCCTTAGCGTCAGTCGCCGCGAGTTCGACGGACGTTCGCGGAGTCGCCCGCCGAGACGACTCGGGGGCCGCGGGCGATGGCCCGCGGCCCCCGAGCGGGGTGTCAGACCCCCGGCGGCACCCGGGACGGACGGCCGCCGCCACGGGTGAGGCCGTAGCCGAACACCGCCGCCAGCGCGGCGAGTACGCCACCGCCGACGGTCCACAGCCAGCGGTCGGTCCACCAGCCGGAGGACCAGCCGTCCTCGGGCTCACCGGCGGCCGGGGCGACGCCCTGCGCCGAGACGGCGGAGACGCCCGGCACCAAGGGCTCGGCGAGCGCGCCGTCCACGTCGTACGCGCCTCCCTGATCGGCGGCGGTGACCTCGGTCTCGACGTGGACCGGCAGGCCCAGGTCCTCCTCGGCCAGGCCGACCACCGTCAGGCGTACGTAGTAGCTGCCGGGCAGCGGGTCGGACGCCCAGGGTTCGGACCAGGCGCGCACCGTGCGCAGCACGCAGGACAGCTCGACGGTGCTCGCGTCCGGCGCCGCCTTCCTGGTCTGGTGGCCGTACATACAGGCCTGCCGGCGGCGGAGCCCGTCGTACACGTCGACCTGCCAGGTCGACGCGCCGTGCCGGGTGGCGCTCTCGGGCAGGCTCACCTTCGCGCGGACGGTGGGGCGCTGTCCGGCGTCGGCGGGGAACTTCCAGTACAGGTAGTCACCCGTGGACGCGTCCGCGGTGGCCGTCTGCTCCTGCTGGACCGGCGTCGCGGTGCGGAAGGTGGTGCCGGCCTCCGTCGGTCCCGCGTTCTCCCCCTCCGCCGGGCTCGCGCTCCCCGACGGGCCGTCGGCGACGGCGGTACCCGCCGGTGTGAGGAGGGTGACGGCCGCCAGCAGCGCGCCCACGCATCCGCGCCTCAGGGTGTTCCTGCGGTTGGTACGCATCAGTTGGTCCTCCATACGGCGACACGCCAGCGTGAGATCCAGCCGAACAGCAGGCCGGCGATCAGACCGGTCAGCACCATGACGCCGAGCAGCCACCAGCCACGGCCCAGGCCGAACGCGGCGACGTCCGCGGCCTCGTCGGGAGCGTCCACCAGGTCGACGGTCAGCTCGACGGGCATACCGGGAGTGGTCTTCACGGAGGCGGGCGCCGAGAAGGAGTTGCTGAGCTGGAGACAGACGGTCTCCGCGGCGGGCTTCACGTCGGAGACGTCGGCGTCGTCCTCCTCGGCCCTCGGGTAGCGCAACCCGGCCGATATGGCGTCCGTGCGCCCCGTGCCGGATTCCGCGCCCCGGACGATCTCCCGGCCGTGCGTGGTCACGGCGCGCAGCAGGACGCCGTAGTCGTCGTTGACGGCGCGGTCCGCCGCGACACTCACCGAGGCGCGCAGCTCCTGGCCCGGCAGGACGTCCACCCGGTACCAGCGGTGCTTGCCGATCTCCTGCCGGTCCGTGTAGAGCCCGGCCTTGAGAGCGGGGGCCGCGGAGCAGCTGCCCGCACCCTCGGTCGCCACCGGGGTGATGACCGGCTCGGCCGCCCGGTCCACCAACTGCTTGACGCGGCCCGAGAGTTCGTCGGTGTGCTGGACGGCGGTGTAGGTCCCGCCGGTGGCCTCGGCGATACAGGTCAGCTGCTGCCGGATCTTGGCGTTCGGCACCAGGCCCAGGGTGTCGATGACGAGGTGGATCCCACGGGCGGCGATCTCACGCGCGACCTCGCAGGGGTCGAGCGGGCCGCAGG
The DNA here is from genome assembly GCF_040295485.1 of Streptomyces sp. NPDC002793. NCBI lineage: Bacteria > Bacillati > Actinomycetota > Actinomycetes > Kitasatosporales > Streptomycetaceae > Streptomyces > Streptomyces sp. NPDC002793. The sequence goes on from NZ_JBEOVL010000073.1 coordinate 17,768, forward strand.
TGTCCTCGCCGTCGGTGATCAGGACGATCCGCCGGGTGGCGTCCCCGCCCTCCAGGTCGTCGGCCGCGCCGAGCAGCGCGGGTCCGATCGGGGTCCAGCCGGTCGGCGCCAGGGTGGCGACCGCCGTCTTGGCCTCGGTGCGGTCGAGCGGGCCGACCGGGTAGAGCTGCGCGGTGTCCTTGCAGCCGACCTTCCGGTCGTCGCCCGGATAGTCGGCACCGAGCGTCCGGATGCCGAGCTCCACCTCCTCGGGTACCGCGTCCAGGACATCGTTGAACGCCTGCTTGGCGGCGGACATGCGGGACTCGCCGTCGATGTCGCGGGTGCGCATGGAGCCGCTGACGTCAAGGACCAGTTCGACCTTGGGCGATGCGGCGGCGGTGGGGGGTTCGTCGTCGGCGGCGGCCGGAAGGGCGGTGACCAGCCCGGCGGCCAGGGCGGCGAGCAGGACGCCCACCCCGGCCGTCAGCCGTTTTCTTATGATCATCGCCGGATCTTATTGAAGATCCACAGTCATCCCCAAAACGCGTGCGCGGGAGGCGAATCAGAGGCCCGGCCTCATCCGCCGAGCAAGGGCTCCGCAGCCCGGTCCAGCACCGAACCGACACGGTCCCAGGTCTCGGTGTCCCGTTCCACCGGCGGCAGTTCGGTGTCGGCGTCCTGCGACTTGGCGTTCCAGCGGGTGGCGATGGCGACCGGATCGCCGCCGCCCGCCGCGGAGGCGGCCAGCGCGGCCGCGCCGAGTGCGACCAGTTCGCCGCCGCCCGGCACGATCAGGGGCCGGCCGGAGAGCCGGCGCACGGTCTCCACCCACGTCCGGCCCTGTGCTCCGCCACCGATCAGCCGCAGCGGCCGGCCCGCGACCTCGGGGTCGGCCGGATCGAGGCCGCAGGCCCGCAACAGCTCGTCGAGCGCCCGCAGCACGGTGAAGGCCGCGCCCTCGTACGCCGCGCCCAGCAGCTGCTGCGGTGTGGTGTCGTGCCGCAGGCCGGTGAGGAGGCCGGCCGACGTGGGCAGGTCCGGGGTGCGTTCCCCGTCCAGGTAGGGAAGGAGGACGGCCTCGCCGCCGGGCGTCGCGTCGTCGCGGTGCAGGCCGAGCAGGGTGGCCACCTTGTCGACGGCCAGCGTGCAGTTGAGGGTGCAGCCCAGCGGGAGGTACGTGCCGTCGGCGCCGGCGAAGCCGGAGACGGCGGTGGACGCGGGGCGGGTCCGGGAGGCGGCGAAGACCGTCCCCGACGTGCCCAGACTCAGGACGGGGTGGTCCAGCAGCCCCGCGCCGCCCAGGCCGAGGCCCACGGCGGCGCTCATGTTGTCCCCGGTGCCGGCCGCGACGGCGATCCCGGCCGGCAGGCCGAGCGCCTCGGCCGCCGCCTCGGTCAGGGAACCGACGCGGGTCCCGCCCGTGGCGGCGACCTCCGGCAGCATGGAGAGGTCGAGGCCGAGGCGGTCCAGCAGCTCGGGGTCGTACGCGCCCGTCGCGGTCGAGTACCAGCAGGTGCCCGACGCGTCGCCCGGGTCCGTCGCGGCGACGCCCGAGAGCCGCTCCGTCAGGAAGTCGTGCGGCAGCCGCACGGCGGCCGTCGCCTCGGCGTTGACCGGGTCGTTCTCGCGCAGCCACCGCCACTTCGTCGCGGTCATGGACGCCACCGGCACCGTGCCGGTGCGCGCGGTCCACGCCTCGGGTCCGCCCAGCTCGGCGATGAGCGCCGCGGCCTGCGGTGCGGAGCGCGTGTCGTTCCACAGGAGCGCCGGGCGCAGCGGACGGCCGGACCGGTCGAGGGTCACGAGGCCGTGCTGCTGTCCCGCCACGGCGATGCCCGTGACACAGGACGCGGAGAGCCCGGACTCCTTGAGCCCGGCCGCGACGGCGTCGCGCAGCGCCCGCCACCAGACCTCCGGGTCGGTCTCGCGCGCCCCGCCCTCACCTGTGACGACATGCGGGGCGCGGCCGACGGCCAGCAGCTCGCCGGTCTCGGTGTCGGTGATCGCAGCCTTGGTGGACTGGGTGGAGCTGTCCACGCCGATGACGACGGTACGCGGCGGCATGGGCTACCTCTTCTCGTGCGGTTTCCGGTGATGCGGGTTTTGGGAGTGCGACAAACAAATTACGTGATGGGCGGCGTCCGGAACAGAGGCGGCCCCCGTTTCGTGCTCCGGGGGGTTACGTCCGCGCGGTGCCGTGTGCATAATTAATCAGGTCAGTGAACAAATAGGTCCGGGGCGCTGACGGCGACTCCGGACCCGAGGCAGGCGAAGGCGGACACATCATGACGGAGCGCTTCACCCCCACCCCCGCGGACAGGTTCACCTTCGGTCTCTGGACCGTGGGCTGGCGTGGCAACGACCCGTTCGGTGACGCGACGCGTCCCGCCC
>NZ_JBEOVL010000074.1:0-20069 GCF_040295485.1 Streptomyces sp. NPDC002793
GGGCAAGCCGCGAACCTGTGCTTCACCCGTGGTGAAACGGGCAACGCCGCAATGCTGGAAGTCTACTTTCTGCCGCCGGGGGTACCCGGATCTCAGCGGGCCTCGTCGGCCAGCTTCTCGAACTCCGCCCAGGTCAGCTTCGGTTTCCGCGGGTCCCACAGCTTCTGGGAGACGGCGTTCAGCGGCATCCGGACCCCTTCCGCCACCTGCGCCTGCGTCTGCGCGTTCGGGAAGTCGCCCCAGACCGCGAACCGCCCGCCCAGGATCTGCTTCGAGTAGCGCTCGGCCACCGGCTCGGTGCCGCGCAGGACCAGCGGGGTCCACTGCTCGTAGATCCGCTCACCCGTGGGATAGGTGAAGTCGTTGGGCTCGCCGAGCACGTAGTAGAGGAACTCGTCGTTGAGGTTGATCACCTTGCGGCCCTCGGCCAGGTAGTCCTGGGGCGGCCGGGCACCGATCTCCTTGCCGGTCCAGTACTCGACCTCGACGTCCTTGTCCGCGGTGACCGTGCCTCCGCTGAAGAAGCCGTCGTTCCAGGCCTTGGGGATCTTCTCCGCCTCGCGGATCACCGCCGCCCGGCCGTTCAGCCAGCTCTCCGTGAGGTCCTGGACGGTGGCGCCGCCGCCGTGCTTCTCGCGGGCGGCCGCGGCCAGCTGCGGATAGGAGGCGGCCGGGTCGCTGACGGTCAGCGCCTGGTACTCGTCGGCGCCGACGTGGAACCACCGGCTCGGGAAGAGCTCGGCGTACTCGCGGAGCAGGTCGTCGACGATCTCGGCCGATTCGGCCTTGGAGATGTCGATGGCCCCCTGCCGGGCGGTGCCCTGGGTGTTGCGCAACTGCAGATCGGGGTGCGCCTTCAGCACCGCCCCGAGGTGTCCGGGCGAGTCGATCTCACCGACGACCGTGATGTGCAGGCTCTGCGCGAGCTTCACGATCCGGCGGACCTCGGCCTTGGTGAGGTGCTCGTCGGAGACCACCTCGGGGTGCGAAGCGGACTCGATCCGGAAGGCCTGGTCGTCGGAGAAGTGCAGGCCGAGCTGGTTGAGCTTGAGGTCGGCCATCTCGCGCAGCCGGTCCTCGATCCAGTCCGCGCTGTAGTGCTTGCGCGCGATGTCGAGGTTGAACCCGCGCTGCGGCCGGTCGGGGGTGTCGCGCACCACGCCCTCGGGCATGGTGCTGCCGGTGTTCAGCGACTGCTTGAGGGTGCGGGTCCCGTAGAAGACGCCCGCCTGGCCGGGGCCGCTGATCGTGACCCGGTCGCCCTCGGTCTTCAGGGTGTACGACTCCGGGTCGCCCTTGCCCGAGGCGGCGAGGGCCAGCTCGACGTCGCCGGCCCGGGCGGACTTCTCGCCCCGGTAGTCGATCTTCAGCTCCTTCGCGAGCAGCTTCGCCTCGTCGGCGAGCTCGGGGTCGGCCGCGACGACCGTGCTGTCCTCGGCCGGCTTCCAGCCGGGGCCGCGGGCGGCGGTGTGCTCCCGTACCGCGGGTATCGTCCGCGGCTCCGTGGAGAGCGGGTAGCTCCGGGTGGGTGACGGCGCGGCGGAGGTGCGGGACGACGCCGTCGCGCCGTTCCCGGCACCGGGGCCGGAGTCCTCGGGCCAGACGACGACGGTCAGGGTGACGGCGGCTGCCACCGCGACAGCGGCACCGGCCACCAGGGGCGCACGCGAGGAACGTGCGGCGTGTGAGGGCGACATCGGTCAGAAACCTCCGGATCGGGGGATGAACAGCGCAAAGAAGATGAGAAAGTCGGGCATTTCCCCCACGGATTCGTCCATCAAGCGTTCCGAAACTCTCCCGTCCAGGTGAATTTCTCGCGTCCTTCGGTTGCGTGTCGCTCGGTCTCGCTAGCGTGACGGGTCACAGGAAACACTGTTCACTCCCACCCCGCGCAACCTCGTCGCTCTCCGGCCCCTCTCCAGGGCCACAGAAGTCATTCATTCGAGGAGTCCCGCTGTCCAGGTCCAGCGAGCCCCACGCCGACCTGCCGAAACCACCGCAGCAGGCCGGGTGGACGGCCGTACCCGTCCAGAACCGGGGTCTCGCCCCGGCCCTTCGGGAGGCCCCGGTGGAGGCCCCCGTTCCGGAACCAGTGTCCGTGAGTACCCGCCGACATGCCCACTCGAGCGGCCTCGTCCGCTTCAACGCCTGGCCCCGGGACCTGGCCGAAGCGGCCCTGCTGGAGTGCTGCGGCAGCAGTCGCTGGGCACAGCGCATGGCCGCCCACCGCCCCTATCCGGATCTGGACACGCTGCTCGCCGCCTCCGACGAGGCGGGGTACGACCTCGCGTCCGCCGATCTCTCCGAGGCGCTCACCTCGGAGAGCGCCCCGTGCCTGCACCACGACGCGCCCCGCGCCGCCCACCTGGCGCTGCGTGCCGCGCACGCCGCGTACGAGAGCCGGTTCGGCCACGCCTTCGTGATCTGCCTCGACGGCCTGCGCCCCTCCCAGCACGTCGACCAGGTGCTGGCCGCCATACGCACCCGGCTGGCCCACGAGCCGGACGAGGAGCGCTCCCTGACCGCGGAGGAGATGCGACGACTCGCCCGGGGCCGCATCGTCGAGCTGGTCACGGAGGCGGGTCTGGCGCCCGGCCCGCTGCCCCAGGTGGCATATGACCCCCGGTAGCCCGTCCGTGCCTGTTTGACTGCCGCTTTGATCACACCGGAGGCCCCGCCGCCATGGAACCGACAAAGCGTCGCTACGATGGCCAGGGCCGGTGGACCGTACCCGGCCGGGTCAGACCGACAGTCAAGCCGGCCGACCCCGATCCCCGCTCCCGGAGGGTTTTTCCGTGCCGGCTGGAACGCTGTACCGCGGCCGGGAAGGCATGTGGTCCTGGGTGGCTCATCGAGTCACCGGTGTCCTCATTTTCTTCTTCCTGTTCGTACACGTCCTGGACACCGCTCTCGTGCGTGTCTCCCCCGAGGCGTACGACGAAGTCGTGGCCACCTACAAGACCCCGCTCGTCGCACTGCTCGAGTACGGCCTGGTGGCCGCCATCCTCTTCCACGCGCTGAACGGTCTGCGGATCGTCGCCGTGGACTTCTGGGCCAAGGGCCCGCGCTACCAGAAGCAGATGCTCTGGACCGTTCTGGGTATCTGGATCGTGCTGATGGTCGGGGCCCTGTACCCCGTCCTCGGACACGCCGTACGTGAAGTCTTCGGGAGCTGAGGCCGATGTCCACCGAGACTCCTTCGTCCGCGATCGGCGACGTCGAGGGCGTAAGCCTGTTCGACGTCGACAACCCGGCCCCGGTGATCGAGCCCCCGCGCAAGCGCACGGGCAAGACCCCCAAGGGGTCGCGCACCAACTTCGAGATGTACGCCTGGCTCTTCATGCGCCTGTCGGGCATCGTGCTGGTCGTTCTCGTCCTCGGCCACCTGCTGATCCAGCTGGTGCTGGACGGCGGCGTGTCCAAGATCGGCTTCGCCTTCGTGGCGGGCCGCTGGGCCTCGCCGTTCTGGCAGGTCTGGGACCTGACGATGCTGTGGCTCGCCATGCTCCACGGCGCCAACGGCCTCCGTACGGTCATCAACGACTACGCCGAACGGGACAACACCCGCTTCTGGCTGAAGATGCTCCTGTACACCGCCACGGTGTTCACCGTCCTGCTGGGCACGCTGGTGATCTTCACCTTCGACCCGAACATCCGCTAGGCGCCGGGACAGAGGGACCAGAGGAAAACCATGCAGATCCACAAGTACGACACCGTCATCGTCGGCGCCGGCGGCGCCGGTATGCGCGCGGCCATCGAGTCGACGAAGCGCAGCCGCACCGCCGTGCTGACGAAGCTCTACCCCACCCGCTCCCACACGGGCGCGGCGCAGGGCGGCATGGCCGCCGCGCTCGCCAACGTGGAAGAGGACAACTGGGAGTGGCACACCTTCGACACGATCAAGGGCGGCGACTACCTGGTCGACCAGGACGCCGCCGAGATCCTCGCGAAGGAGGCCATCGACGCCGTCCTCGACCTGGAGAAGATGGGGCTGCCGTTCAACCGCACCCCCGAGGGCAAGATCGACCAGCGCCGCTTCGGCGGTCACACCCGTAGCCACGGCGAGGCCCCGGTCCGCCGGTCCTGCTACGCGTCGGACCGCACCGGCCACATGATCCTCCAGACGCTGTACCAGAACTGCGTCAAGGAGGGCGTGGAGTTCTTCAACGAGTTCTACGTCCTGGACCTCCTGCTGCAGGACGACCCCGAGACCGGGGTCAAGAAGTCCGCGGGCGTCGTCGCCTACGAGCTGGCGACCGGCGAGATCCACGTCTTCCAGGCGAAGGCCGTCATCTTCGCCTCCGGCGGCACCGGCAAGTTCTTCAAGGTGACGTCCAACGCCCACACCCTGACCGGTGACGGCCAGGCCGCCGCGTACCGCCGCGGTCTGCCGCTGGAGGACATGGAGTTCTTCCAGTTCCACCCGACGGGCATCTGGCGCATGGGCATCCTGCTGACGGAGGGCGCCCGTGGTGAGGGCGGCATCCTCCGCAACAAGGACGGCGAGCGCTTCATGGAGAAGTACGCGCCGGTCATGAAGGACCTCGCGTCCCGTGACGTCGTGTCCCGCTCCATCTACACCGAGATCCGTGAGGGCCGCGGCTGCGGCCCCGAGGGCGACCACGTCTACCTCGACCTCACGCACCTCCCGCCGGAGCAGCTCGACGCCAAGCTCCCGGACATCACGGAGTTCGCGCGCACGTACCTCGGCATCGAGCCCTACACGGACCCGATCCCGATCCAGCCGACCGCGCACTACGCCATGGGCGGCATCCCGACCAACGTCGAGGGCGAGGTGCTGGCCGACAACACCACCGTCGTCCCCGGCCTGTACGCCGCCGGCGAGGTCGCCTGCGTCTCCGTGCACGGCGCGAACCGCCTGGGCACCAACTCACTGCTCGACATCAACGTCTTCGGGCGCCGTTCGGGCATCGCCGCCGCCGAGTACTCCGCGAAGAACGACTTCGTCGAGCTCCCGGAGAACCCGGCGCAGCTCGTCGTCGACCAGGTCGAGCGGCTGCGCAACTCCACCGGCACGGAGCGCGTCTCCGAGCTGCGCCTGGAGCTGCAGGAGTGCATGGACGCCAACGTGATGGTGTTCCGCACCGAGCAGACGATCAAGACGGCCGTCGACAAGATCGCCGAGCTGCGCAAGCGGTACCTCGACGTGTCCATCCAGGACAAGGGCAAGCGGTTCAACACCGACCTGCTGGAGGCCGTCGAGCTGGGCAACCTGCTCGACCTGGCCGAGGTCATGGCGATCTCCGCGCTGGCCCGCAAGGAGTCCCGCGGCGGGCACTACCGCGAGGACTTCCCGAACCGCGACGACGTCAACTTCATGCGCCACACCATGGCGTACCGCGAGGTCGCCGACGACGGCACCGAGTCGATCCGGCTCGACTACAAGCCGGTCGTGACGACCCGCTACCAGCCGATGGAGCGTAAGTACTGATGGCTACCCCGACCCTGGAAAAGACCGGCAAGGCCGAGGCCGGCTTCGCCGACACCCCGTACATCACGGCCACGTTCCGGATCCGCCGCTTCAACCCCGAGGTCTCGGACGAGGTCCAGTGGCAGGACTTCCAGATCTCGATCGACCCGAAGGAGCGTGTACTCGACGCCCTTCACAAGATCAAGTGGGAGCAGGACGGCACTCTGACCTTCCGCCGTTCCTGCGCGCACGGCATCTGCGGCTCCGACGCGATGCGGATCAACGGCAAGAACAGGCTCGCCTGCAAGACGCTGATCAAGGACATCAACCCGGAGAAGCCGATCACGGTCGAGGCCATCAAGGGCCTCACGGTCCTCAAGGACCTCGTGGTCGACATGGACCCGTTCTTCCAGGCCTACCGCGACGTCATGCCCTTCCTCGTCACCAAGGGGAACGAGCCGACCCGCGAGCGTCTGCAGTCCGCCGAGGACCGCGAGCGCTTCGACGACACCACCAAGTGCATCCTGTGCGCCGCGTGCACGTCCTCGTGCCCGGTGTTCTGGAACGACGGGCAGTACTTCGGCCCGGCGGCCATCGTCAACGCGCACCGCTTCATCTTCGACTCGCGTGACGAGGCCGGCGAGCAGCGGCTGGAGATCCTCAACGACCGTGACGGCGTGTGGCGTTGCCGCACGACGTTCAACTGCACGGATGCCTGCCCGCGTGGCATCGAGGTCACCAAGGCGATCCAGGAAGTGAAGCGCGCGCTCATCACCCGCCGCTTCTGACCCACGCGTCGCCCACGAGAGGCCCCGCTTCCCGCACACGCCGTGCGGGAAGCGGGGCCTCTCGGTGCATCGCGCGGTCCGGAGCGGTACGGTCGTGCGGGGCCGGTGACCGGATCGTCCCTCCCGGAGCGGCCACGCCCGGGAACAGCCGGCTTGATGGAAGAACGGGGAACGTCATGAGCGATCCGAATCCCTACGCGGACGACTCATACACGTGGGGCCCTCCCAGGTCGCCGGGCCACTCGCCCACGATGCCCGACGGCCAGGGCTTCGGCTCTCCGACGGCGGGCACCACTCCCGCGTACGGCTATCCGCAGCCGCTCCCCGAGTCCGCGGCGCAGCCCGGCCCGGGTTACGGCTACCCGAGCCACGGACAGCCGACGGAGCCCGGCTTCCACCTGCCCGTGCAGCACGGCGGCGGCGCGGTGCCCGTGCTCTCGATCGGCGACATCACGGTGATGAACGACAGCATCGTGACCCCGTCCGGAACCCTCCCCCTCAAGGGCGCGGCGTGGACGGCGACCGACATGTCGCGCACGGAGGAGAAGATCCCGACCGTGGGCATCGTGCTGGCGATCGTCTTCGCGTGGTTCTGCCTCATCGGCCTGCTGTTCCTCCTGATGAAGGAGAAGCGCACCACCGGCTTCGTGCAGATCACGGTCACCAGCGGCGGGCGGCACCACCAGACGATGATCCCGGCGACCGGGCCCGAAACCTTCCACTGGGTCATGTCCCAGGTCAACAACGCGCGTTCGATGAGCGTCTGAGGCCGGTCGGGTCGCCCGGATTCCGGCGCGGAGGGATCTCCCGGTTAGCCTGGGGACCGTGGTGAAGCAGGAGAAAGAGCCCAAGGCGCCGAAGAGCGAGCAGACCCGCACCCTGATCCTGGAGACCGCGCTCCGGCTCTTCGAGGAGCGCGGCTACGACCGGACGACGATGCGGGCCGTCGCCCAGGAGGCGGGCGTCTCCGTCGGGAACGCCTATTACTACTTCTCCTCGAAGGAACACCTGGTCCAGGGTTTCTACGACCGGCTCGCCGCCGAGCACGAGGTGGCGGTCCGGCCCGTGCTGGCCGGGGACGGGGATCTCGCGGTACGCATCCGGGGCGTGCTGCTCAGCTGGCTGGACGTGGCCGGTCCGTACCACCGCTTCGCGGCGCAGTTCTTCAAGAACGCCGCGGACCCGGACAGCCCGCTCTCCCCCTTCTCCCCGGACTCGGCCGCGGCCCGCGAGGCGGTGATCTCGGTGCACGAACGCTGCCTGTCGGGCTCCTCGGTCAAGGCGGACCCGGAACTGGCCGTGCTGCTGCCCCAGTTGATGTGGCTGATGCAGATGGGCCTGGTGCTGTTCTGGGTCTACGACCGGTCCGAGGACACGGAGCGCAGCCGCCGGCTCGTCGAGCGCACCGCGCCGATCGCCGCCCGGGCGATCGCGCTCTCCCGCTTCCGGGTGCTGCGACCGCTCGTGCGGCAGATCCACGGCGTGCTGGTGGAGTTCCTGCCCGGGGCGCCCTCGTCGACGACGGGGGACGTCAGGTCCGGCTGAGCCGTCAGGCCTGCGGGGAAGCGAGCTCCACCACCGTGATGTCGGAGGGGGCACCGACGCGCACGGGCGGCCCCCAGGCGCCGGCACCGCGTGAGACGTACAGCTGGGTGTCGCCGTAACGCTCGTAGCCGGCGACGGTGGGGTTGGCGAGCTCCGCCAGCATGTTCCCGGGCCAGAGCTGGCCGCCGTGCGTGTGACCGGAGAGCTGGAGACCTACGCCGTACTCGACGGCCTCGTCGATGACGACCGGCTGGTGCGCGAGGAGGACGGAGGCGCGGCTGCGGTCCCGGTCGCCGAGCGCCTTGGCGAAGTCGGGGCCCTGGCCCTCGCTCTCCCCCGCGATGTCGTTGACCCCGGCGAGGTCGAAGCCGGCGATCTCGACGCGGGCGTTCTCCAGCGGGTGCAGCCCCAGCTCACGTACGTGGTCGACCCACTCGGCGGCTCCGGCGAAGTACTCGTGGTTGCCCGTGACGAAGTAGCTGCCGTGCCGGGCCTCCAGCTCGGCGAGCGGCTCGGCCGCAGGGCCGAGATCGGCGACGGATCCGTCGACGAGGTCACCGACGACGGCCACCAGGTCGGAGTTGGTGGCGTTGATCGCGTCGACGATCCGCCGGGTGTGGGAGCGGCCCAGGATGGGGCCGAGGTGGATGTCACTGACCACGGCGATCCGGAAGCCGTGGGCGGAGCGCGGCAGTCCGGCGAGCGGGACGGTGATCCGCTTGGTCCGGGGGCCGCGCAGCACCCCGTACGTGCCGTGGCCGACGGTGGCGAGCCCGGCGAGGGCGGCGGCCCCGCCGACGGTGCGCGCGACGAACAGCCGCCGCGAGGGGTCGGCGACGGACGGGGCGGGGGCCTCGGTGCGCGGCGCGACGTCCGTACGGGTGCTGCCGCCGCCGCTGCCGGTCGCGGCGTCGGCCTCGGCGGAAGCGGAGGCCGGAGCCGGACCGGAAGCGGAGGTGGCGGCGACGGCGGTGGGCTCCGCGGCGCGGGCCCGGCGGGCGAGCAGTCGGCTCAGCAGGGGGCGTACGGCCTCTCCCACCAGCAGGGCGAGCGTCAGGTAGAGCAGGGCGGCCAGCCACATGTAGCCCGGCCAGGCCAGCACCTGCTGCAGCCAGAAGGGGAACCCGGCCCGGCTGGACATGAAGGCCCCGACGGACAGCAGCGGCAGCACGAAGGCCGCGACGGTGCCCACGCGGCGCGCGAGGCTGCCCTCCCTCGTCGTGTCACCGACGAACCGGCGCCACACATACCGGTGCACCCCCGCCAGCAGCGCGATGACCGCGACCGCTACGAGTACGAAGACCACAACCACGACGTACGCTCCCCCGCTGAAACGATCCTGTCCGGACGGCGACACGCGCCCGGCGCGTCATCTGCCTTCGCGACGCAAAGCCCTGACACCACGGAACCCGATGGCCCCCACAGCCGTCCCCAGGAGAAACGAGGTGACGGCGAGCAGGAGATGGACCCAGAAGTACGCAGTCGGGTCGCCCGCGTCGTCGAACGCGAGCCCGCTGCCGTCCTTCCAGAGATTCTTGACAAAGGTGACCCAGATGACCCAGCTCCACGCTCCGAAGACGAGCAGGAACCAGGAGACGGGGCGGCTGAGCTTCATGGAATCAGTATCGCCGCTGCCTTCCCGCCCGATCGCCCGGGGTGGGCTGTCCCGGCGGTACGCACGGCGGTTCAGGCCATCCGTGTCCCCATCATCCGCAACGCCCTGTACGTTTCCGATCGTGCCTGCCTTGAAAAAGACCGTGATGACGGTCCTCTCTGCTGCGTTGCTGTCCGTATGTGTCGTCAGTCCCGCGGGGGCGGCCGACAAGGACAAGACCGACGACAAACAGCCGATGCCGACCGGTCCGATGTCGACCGTGGGCGGCGAGCGGCTGGGCCGGATCGGCACCCAGGTCGATCCGGGGCCGGGCGCCCCGGCCCTGCCGAAGGACCTCAGCGCACGGTCGTGGATCGTCGCAGACGCGGAGAACGGCCAGGTGCTCGCGTCCCACAACGCGCACTGGAGGCTGGCTCCCGCCTCCACCCTGAAGATGCTCTTCGCCGACACGGTGCTGCCCGCCCTGCAGCCGAAGACCCTGACCCACCGGGTGACCGAGGAGGAACTCGCCGACGTCGGCGAGGGCAGCAGCCTGGTGGGCGTCAAGGAGGACCACACCTACACGGTCCACGACCTGTGGCTCGGCGTGTTCCTGCAGTCCGGCAACGACGCGGTGCACGTGCTGTCCGAGATGTACGGCGGGGTGCCCGCGACGGTCGCCGCGATGCAGCGTCACGCCGAGGAGCTCCAGGCACTGGACACGACGGTCGTGTCGCCCGACGGCTACGACTCCCCCGACCAGGTCTCCAGCGCGTACGACCTGACGCTGTTCGCCCGGAGCGGGATGCAGAAGGCCGATTTCCGGGAGTACGCGGCGACGGCGACGGCGACGTTCCCCGGTGAGCAGAAGAAGGGCAAGAAGCGGGGGAGCTTCGAGATCCGGAACACCAACCGGCTGATCACCGGGGACATCGGGGTTGAGCCGTACAAGGGCATCGCCGGCGTCAAGAACGGCTACACCTCCCACGCGGGCAACACCTTCACCGGAATCGCCGAGCGCGACGGGAAGGTGCTGCTGGTGACGGTCATGAACCCCTCGTCCGAGGAGAGTCACGCCGTCTACAAGGAAGCCGCCCACCTGCTCGACTGGGGCTTCTCCGCCGGTGGGAAGGTGACCCCGGTCGGCGAGCTGGTGCCGCCGAAGTCCGCCGTGGTCGCCAAGGGCTCCGAACCCGCGTCGGGCGCGGACAAGACCGCGCAGAGGAAGCACGCGGCCGCTGCGGCAGCCGCGGCGCCGGCCGGCTCCACCGGGGTCTGGACCGCGCTGTCGGTCACCGGCGGGGTCCTGTTGGTCCTGGCGGCCGGAGTGTTCCTGGTCAACCGGCGCTGGCCGCTGCCCGACCTGGTGCGCCGTCTCCCCCGTCGCTGACGTCCGCCCCTTCCCCGTCCGTCGCGCTCCTGCCCGGCGTCGCCGTCCAGGCGGCGCAGACCAGGAGCAGCTTCGCGCTGAAGTTGATCCACAGCAGGAGCGCGATGGGCACGCCGAAGGCGCCGTACATGCTCTTCGAGGCGACCTCCCTCATGTAGCTGCCGAGCAGCAGCTTGAGCAGCTCGAAGCCGATCGCGCCGACGAGTCCGGCCACGATCAGCCGTCGGCGCGGCGGTTCCACCCCGGGCAGCAGGGTCAGCAGGTAGAGCAGGATCAGGAAGTCGGCGAGGACCGCCACGACCACGGCGGCCACCTGGAGCAGCACCCCGCCCACGCCGTTCTCGGCGATGCCCAGGCGCTCGATCGTCCAGCCGATGGCCGTGGAGGCGACGGTGGACACCGCGAGCGTCACGAGCACCGCTCCGCCGAGGCCGAGCAGCAGGCCGGCGTCCTTGAGCTTACGGACGACCGGGTTCCCCTCGTCGACGTCGTCCTTCTCCCACACGGCGCGCAGGCAGTCGCGCATCGAGCCGATCCAGCCGATGCCGGTGAAGAGCAGCAGCGCACCCGCGACGACACCCACCGTGCCCGCGTGGGCCACCAGGTTGTCGATGCCGAGCTGGTCCGAGATGCCGGGCACCTGGTCGGCGAGCTTGTCCTTGATCGTGTCGAGCTGCTGGGGGGAGAGCAGCGCGGCACCGACCGCCGCGCCGACCGCGATCAGCGGGAAGAGCGCCAGGAAGCTGAGGAACGTGATCGCCGCGGCGAGCCTGGTCCAGTGGACCCGGTCCAGGGTCTCGTAGGAGCGCCAGGCGTGGGTCTCCATCAGCCGTGCGACGAGCGGCCCGATGACGGGAAGTTTTTTCAGCCAGTCCATGACGTACGCGTACCCTCCCGGGCGCGGAAAACCGGCATCTGGGGCCTCCCGCGCCACCAATCACCCATTTCGGTGAGAGTTGTAACAAATCCCTCAAAAGGGTTTTCACTGGCGATACGGTCACGATCATGTCTGTCGGCCATCCCCGCTAGGAGTCATCCCGTGAAGGACGCCTTCGCCGCCCCGCAGTCCCTGCTCGTCCTCGGCGGCACCTCGGAGATCGGCCTGGCCACCGCGCGGCGGCTGATCGCCGTGCGCACCCGGTCCGTCCTGCTGGCCGGGCGGCCCTCCCCGGAACTGGAGCGCGCCGCGGCCGGTCTGCGGGAGCTGGGCGCCGACGTCCGTACCGTCGCCTTCGACGCGCTCGACCCCGCCTCCCACGAGGAGGTGCTCGGGAAGCTCTTCGTCGAGGGCGACATCGACATGGTGCTGCTGGCCTTCGGCGTGCTGGGGGACCAGGCACGCGACGAGGAGGAACCGCTCGCCGCGGTCCGGGTGGCGCAGACCAACTACACGGGGGCGGTCTCCGCCGGCCTGGTGTGCGCCGGCGCGCTCCAGGCCCAGGGCCACGGCTCGCTGGTGGTGCTCTCCTCCGTGGCCGGCGAGCGCGCCCGGCGCGCCGACTTCATCTACGGCTCCAGCAAGGCGGGTCTGGACGTCTTCACCCAGGGGCTCGGTGACGCCTTGCAGGGCACCGGGGTGCACGTCATGGTCGTACGCCCCGGCTTCGTGCGGTCACGGATGACGGCAGGGCGCGAGGAGACGCCGCTCGCCACCACCCCGGGGGCGGTCGCGGACGCGATCGTGGCGGGGCTGCGGCGGCGTTCGGAGACGGTGTGGGTGCCCGGGGCGCTTCGGGTGGTGATGTCGGCCCTGCGGCACGTACCGCGCCCGCTGTTCCGGCGGCTGCCGGTGCGGTAGCGCCCCGGGGAGGGGCTCAGGGGTGCAGGGACGGCAGGTCCGTGGAGCTGCCGCCCTGGGCCGGTACGACGGGCGCGCCGCCGCCGGCCCCGAACGGGAACTCGTGGATCTTGCGCCAGACCCCGTCCGCGCCCTGTTCGTACAGCGCGAAGGAACCGCAGGTCCAGGCCGCCTCGTACGACGAGAGCTCCTCGTACGCGCGGTCCATGGCCTCCTCCGCGATGCCGTGCGCCACCGTCACGTGCGGGTGGTAGGGGAACAGCAGCTCGCGCACCAGGGGCCCGGAGGCCTCCCGGACCCGCTTCTGGAGCCAGGAGCAGGCCGAGGCGCCCTCGACGACCTGGACGAAGACGACCGGCGAGAGCGGCCGGAAGGTGCCCGTCCCGGACAGTCGCATCGGGAAGGGCCGGCCGGCCGTGGCGATCTGGGCGAGGTGGGCCTCGATCGCGGGCAGGTCGGCCGCCTCGGCCTCGGTCGGCGGAAGGAGGGTGACGTGGGTGGGGATGCCGTAGGCGGCAGGGTCCCCGAAGCTCGCGCGCCGCTCCTGGAGCAGGCTGCCGTACGGCTCCGGGACCGCGATCGAAACGCCAAGCGTTACGGTCCCCACATCGTTCTCCTCAATCGTCGGAGGTCGCTCTTCGGTCCTGGACCACTCTTCGGACGTGCCGACGCCAGTGTGGCCCTTCCGGCCGTGATCTCGCCAGGGTCCTTGGACTCAGTGCTTCGCCGGCAGAAGGCCCATTCGATCGTACGTCTGTGCGAGCGTTTCGGCCGCGACGGTCCTGGCCTTCTCCGCCCCCTTGGCCAGCAGGGCATCCAGGGTCTCCGGGTCGTCCAGGTACTCCTGGGTCCGGGTGCGGAACGGGGTGACGAATTCCACCATGACCTCGGCGAGCTCGGTCTTGAGTGCGCCGTAACCCTTGCCATCGAACTTCTGTTCAAGATCCGGGACGGCGGTGCCGGTGAGGGTGGAGTAGATGCTCAGCAGGTTGCTGACGCCGGGCTTCTTCTCCGCGTCGAAGCGGATCACGGTGTCCGTGTCGGTCACCGCGCTCTTCACCTTCTTGGCGGTGACCTTCGGGTCGTCCAGGAGATTGATGAGGCCCTTCGGCGTCGACGCCGACTTGCTCATCTTGATCGCCGGATCCTGCAGGTCGAAGATCTTCCCCGTCTCCTTGAGGATGTACGGCGCCGGGACGGTGAACGTCGGGCCGTAGCGCCCGTTGAAACGCTCGGCGAGGTCCCGGGTGAGCTCGATGTGCTGACGCTGGTCCTCACCGACCGGGACCTGGTCGGCCTGGTACAGCAGGATGTCGGCGACCTGGAGGACCGGGTAGGTGAAGAGGCCCACGGTCGCCCGGTCGGCGCCCTGCTTCGCGGACTTGTCCTTGAACTGCGTCATGCGCGACGCCTCGCCGAAACCGGTGAGGCAGTTCATGATCCAGCCGAGCTGGGCGTGCTCCGGGACATGGCTCTGGACGAAGAGCGTGCACCGCTCGGGGTCGAGCCCGGCCGCCAGCAACTGGGCGGCCGCGAGCCGGGTGTTGGCCCGGAGCTCCTTCGGGTCCTGCGGCACGGTGATCGCATGCAGGTCCACCACCATGTAGAAGGCGTCGTGGGACTCCTGCAGCGCCACCCACTGGCGGACCGCACCGAGGTAGTTGCCGAGGTGGAACGAGCCTGCGGTGGGCTGGATTCCGGAGAGCACGCGGGGTCGATCAGAGGCCATGCACTCATTGTCTCAGGTGTCGAACCGATCTCCGGCAACCGGTGGAGGAAAGATGTGAGGACGCGCGGGGCCGGCCGGCGGTGACCGGCGTGGGGCGCGCCGCCCCGGCGAGGTTTCCCGGTCCTGGATCCGACCGACGATAGACAGTGGGCACCACCCCCGCCCACGCCGCACGACGAACGGAGACCCCGTGTCGACCACGGAGAACGCCCTCGCCTCCGCCGAGGCGCACAGCGCGCACACCTACCACCCGTTGCCGGTCGTCATCGCCTCGGCGGACGGCGCCTGGATGACCGATGTCGAGGGGCGCCGTTACCTCGACATGCTGGCCGGCTACTCGGCTCTCAACTTCGGCCACGGCAACCGGCGCCTGATCGACGCGGCCAAGGCCCAGCTCGACCGCGTGACCCTGACCTCGCGCGCCTTCCACCACGACCGGTTCGCCGACTTCTGTGCGCGGCTCGCCGAGCTCTGCGGCATGGAGATGGTCCTCCCCATGAACACCGGGGCGGAGGCCGTGGAGACGGCGGTGAAGACCGCCCGCAAGTGGGGTTACCGCGTCAAGGGTGTCCCCGACGGCATGGCGAAGATCATCGTCGCCGCCGACAACTTCCACGGCCGGACGACCACGATCGTCAGCTTCTCCACGGACCACGAGGCGAGGGCCGATTTCGGGCCGTACACGCCGGGGTTCGAGATCGTGCCGTACGGGGACCTCACCGCGCTCGCCGAAGCGATGACGGAGAACACCGTCGCGGTGCTGATGGAGCCGATCCAGGGCGAGGCCGGGGTGCTGGTCCCGCCGCCGGGCTATCTCGCAGGGGTGCGGGAGATGACCCGGGAGCGGAACGTGCTGTTCATCGCGGACGAGATCCAGTCGGGTCTGGGCCGGACGGGCCGGACCTTCGCGTGCGAGCACGAGGGCGTCGTGCCGGACATGTACGTGCTGGGCAAGGCGCTGGGCGGCGGCGTCGTGCCCGTCTCGGCCGTCGTGTCCTCCGCCGCGGTCCTCGGTGTCTACCGTCCGGGCGAGCACGGCTCCACGTTCGGCGGGAATCCGCTGGCCTGCGCGGTCGCCCTGGAGGTGATCGCGATGCTGCGGACCGGTGAGTTCCAGCAGCGCGCCGCGGAGTTGGGCGACCACCTCCACCGCGAGCTGGGACTGCTGACGGGCGGCGGAGCCGTACAGGCCGTGCGGGGCCGCGGTCTGTGGGCGGGCGTCGACATCGCCCCGGCCCTCGGCACGGGCCGGGAGATCTCGGAGAGGCTGATGGACCGCGGGGTGCTGGTCAAGGACACCCACGGCTCCACCATCCGGCTCGCCCCGCCCCTGGTGATCAGCAAGGAGGACCTGGACTGGGGCCTGGACCAGCTCCGCGGCGCCCTGGCCGGCTGAGCGGCCGGACCGGACGGTTCAGAGGATGACGTGGGGCAGGAAACGGGCGTACTCGTCCGTGATCAGCCCCGCCGATTCCCTGATGCCGAGACCGGCGGACTCGTTCTCGACCACCCAGGCGCCGAGCACCACCCGGTTGCCCGCGAAGTCGGGCAGCGGGGCCAGCTCCTGGTAGCAGCAGGGCTCGTCGCGCCGGACCGGAGCGCTGCCCGGTTCGTGGACGGTGACCCCCGCGCCCTCACGGCCGAGGAGCGGCTTGGCGACGTAACCCGCGCCGTCGGGGCCGGCCAGCTCGCGGGGGCCGTCGAGATAGGCGGGGAGGAGGTTGGGGTGGCCCGGATACATCTCCCAGAGGATGGCCAGCAGCGCCTTGTTGGACAGGAGCATCTTCCAGGCGGGCTCGATCCAGCAGGTGCTGCCGGTGCCTCCGCCGTTGTCGAGGGTGTCCAGCACGTGCGGGCCGAAGCGGTCCGTCGTCAGCCATTCCCACGGATACAGCTTGAAGCAGCTGCGGATGAAGCGGAGCCGCTCGTCGACGAAGCGGCCGGACAGCCGGTCCCAGCCGATCCGTTCGACGGAGAGCGCCTCGGTGTCGATGCCGGCCTGCTGGGCGGTCTCCCGCAGGTACGCCACCGTCATCAGGTCCTCGCCCAGCTCGTCGCCGTCGGAGTGGGCGAAGTGCAGGGGGCCGGGCGGGAGCAGGGGCGCCTGCCGCTTCCACGCGTCGACGAGACGCTCGTGCAGGGAGTTCCACTGGTCGGCCCCGGGGAAGCGCTCCTCCATCCAGAACCACTGGGGACTGGCCGCCTCCACCAGTGAGGTGGGGGTGTCCGCGTTGTACTCCAGCATCTTGGCCGGGCCGGTCCCGTCGTAGCGCAGGTCGAACCGGCCGTACAGGGAAGGCAGTTCGGCACGGCGACGCCAGGACTCGGCGACGAGGCGCGCCAGTCGGGGGTCGGTGATCCCGAGATCGGCGAAGCGGTCGTGCTCGACGATGTGCGCGGCTGCGGCCAGGCACATGGTGTGGAGCTCCTCCACGACCTCTTCCAGCGCCTCGACCTCGGGGAGCGAGAAGACGTAGTAGGCGCTCTCGTCCCAGTACGGGCGCAGCGAACCGTCCGGGTAGCGGGTCAGGGGGTAGATCAGCCCCTGCTCCTCGACGGTCTCCTGCCAGCCGGGGCGCGGTTCCGTGGTGCGGCGTTCCATGGAGGTCTCAGCCGCCGCTGGAACCGGAGGAGCCGAAGCCGCCGCTCTCGACCGCGGACTTGTCGAAACTGCCGCCGGAGACCCGGTTGTTGTGCTTGCTGCCGCCGTAGTAGAACTTCCCGGCGCCGGTGCCGTCCTCGCACTCGTACTCCGGCAGGATCTCCTGGGTCACCGGATCGACGCACCGCTCGTCCGGTTCCGAACCGCACGCGGTGAGCGTGGCCGCGAGCAATCCCATGCCGCCGAGCACCACGGTGCTCGACCTCAGCTTGCGCCTGACCATGTTCTGTTCTCCCCCGTCGTACCCACGGGCCGGTGTCCGACCACCCGCCATCTGCCAGTCAGATTAGATGCATGACGCTTGTGGCTGAAACCCGGTACCGCTCCCCCGTTCCGCGTGTCCGGACGGCCCCGGTCACGGGAGCACCCGGCAGAGCGCGTCCAGTGCCCCGGCCCAGCCGCTCTCCGACGGGGTGCCGTAGCCGATGACCAGCCCGTCGCGGCCCGGCTCCGCGTCCTGGTGCCGGAAGCGCGAGAGCCGCTCCAGTGCGAGCCCCTGCCAGGTGGCCGCCTGGACGACCGACTGCTCGGCCCCTCCGGGGAGTTCGAGCACGGCGTGCAGACCCGCCGCGATGCCGCTCACCCGGAAGTCCGGCGCCCGCTCGGCGAGCACCGTGACCAGCTGGTCACGGCGGCGCCGGTAACGCAGCCGCATGGCCCGCACATGCCGGTCGTACGCCCCTGACGCGATGAACTCCGCGAGGGTCAGCTGGTCCGGTGCCCCGGACATCCACTCGAAGCCGCCCTTCGCCTCGCACACCTCCCCCACCAGGCCCTCCGGCAGCACCATCCAGGCCAGCCGGAGCCCGGGCGCCAGCGACTTGCTGGCCGTGCCCATGTAGACGACCCGTTCCGGATCCAGCCCCTGGAGCGCCCCCACCGGCTGGCGGTCGTAGCGGAACTCGCCGTCGTAGTCGTCCTCCAGGATCAGCCCGCCCGAGGAACGCGCCCAGTCGACCACCGCCGCCCGCCGGTCGGGGTGCAGCGGGACACCCGTGGGGAACTGGTGAGCGGGAGTCAGCAGCACGGCGCCCACGCCCGGTGACCCGCCCAGCTCCCCGGTCCTGGCCCCGAGCGCGTCGACCGGTAGGCACGGCGTGCTCAGGCCCGCGTCGGTCAGGAGATTCCGGTGGATGTCCAGCCCGTACGACTCGACGGCCGTCGCCCGCGCCCCGTGGCGCCGCAGCACCTTCCCCATCAGCGTGAGCCCGTGGACGAACCCGGAGCAGATCACGATGCGGTCCGGATCCGCGTACACCCCGCGTGCCCGTGCCAGGTAGTCCGCCAGCACCGTCCGCAGCTCGACGCGGCCCCGCGGGTCGTCGTAACCGAAGGCCGCGTCGGGGGCGACGGTGAGGGCACGCCTCGCGGCCTTCAGCCATGCGGTGCGGGGAAAGGACGAGAGGTCCGGTGACCCGGGCATCAGATTGTGGGTGGGCCTCCGGTGCACCGGCCGGCCCCTGGCGCCCCGGGCGGCCGACGCCGGCACGGTGGCCCGCCGCGCGACCCTGGTCCCCGATCCCTGCCGTGCGGTCAGCCAGCCCTCGGCCACCAGCTCGGCATAGGCGTCGACGACGGTGTTCCGGGCGATCCCGAGGTCCACGGCGAGGGTCCGGGAGGAGGGCAGCCGGGTGCCGGGCGCCAGCCGCCCACTGCGCACCGCCTCCCGCAGGGCGCTCATCAGCCCGCTGCGCAGGCCCGCGCCGACCGGTTCGATGTGCAGGTCGGCGCCGAAAGCGGCCCAGGAATCCGTCATGGAAATGGACCATACCGGTGCGCCATCCGCGCAGTAGCTTCGTACCCATGACCACGCACACACATCACCCCGCGCCCACCGGCAACGCTCCCGAACACCCTGCCCGCCTGCAGTGGGCCGAGCTCGCCCCCGACGTCTACAAGGCCATGGTCCGGCTGGACGTCGCGGCCCGTAAGGGGCTCGACCCGACGCTGCTCGAACTGGTGAAGATCCGTGCCTCGCAGCTCAACCACTGTGCCTTCTGCCTCGACATGCACTCGAAGGACGCCCTCGCGGCGGGCGAGTCCGTCGAGCGGATCGTGCAGCTCAGCGCCTGGGAGGAGTCGCAGCACTTCTACACGGAGAAGGAGCTGGCGGCGATCCGGCTGACGGAGGCCGTGACGGTCCTGACAGACGGTTTCGTGCCGGACGAGGTCTACGCGAACGCCGCGAAGCACTTCGAGGAGGCCGAGCTGGCCCACCTGGTCGCCGCGATCACGACGATCAACGCCTGGAACCGCTTCGGTGTGACCTTCCGGCTGCCCCCGGGGCACTACACGCCCGGCGACATCAAGCACTGAGTCCACCCCCTCCGCCCCTCCCGCTCCGGAGCACCGATGAACGATCCCGTGTCCGTTTTCCGCGCCCTGCACCACGGCCGCGCCCCGGGCGATCCGCTGGTCCTGCCGGGCCCGTGGGACGCCGCGAGCGCCCGGGCGTTCGAGGAGGCGGGCTTCCCCGCCCTGGCCACCCCGAGTGCCGGAGTCGCCGCCTCCCTCGGTCACGCCGACGGACGGACACCGGCGGCCGAGATGTTCGCAGCCGTGAACCGGATCGCACGGGCGGTGTCCGTTCCCGTGTCGGCGGACGTCGAGGCGGGATACGGCCTGGCCCCCGGCGAGCTCGTCGAGCGCCTCCTGGAGGCCGGAGCGGTCGGCTGCAACCTGGAGGATTCGGCCGACGGCGTCCTCGCCGATCCGCGACGCCAGGCCGACCTCCTCGCGGAGGTCCGGGCCGCGGCGGGCGAGCACCTCTTCGTCAACGCCCGAATCGATACGTACATCCATGGGAGCCCGGGTGCCACGGACGTGGCCGGGGACACGATCGCCCGCGCCCGGCTCTACGCCGAGGCCGGCGCGGACTGCGTCTATCCGATCATGGCCCCGGAGGACGACCTCCCCCGGCTGGCCGCCGCGGTCCCCGTCCCGCTCAACGCCCTCGGCGCACCCGACGGCCCGTCGGCCACCCGCCGGCTCGGCGAACTGGGCGCGGCACGGATCACCTTCGGCCCCCAGCTGCAGCGCAGGGCGGCGGACGCCGTGCGCGAGCTCGCCGGCCGGCTGCTCGGCCGCTGACCACCCGCGTACGAGGGCGCCCCCGGCAGCGGTTGCTGCCGG
>NZ_JBEOVL010000075.1:0-12083 GCF_040295485.1 Streptomyces sp. NPDC002793
ACGCGTTCTCGCCCGGCCCCAACCTCTTGTAGGCGTCCCTCACCGACGCGGGGAAGAGATCGTCCGGATGAGCACGCAGCAGAGCCTCACGGTTCAGCTCGCGTTTGGCAGGCGAGTCCCCTGAGGTGGCTGGTGGGCCACCGGTAGCCACGCGGGACCGCAGGTCAGCGGTTGCATCGGCGACAGGCCCGCCGCCTTCGCGAGGAGGCCGGGCCGTCCAGGGTGAGCGTGTGATACCGGCAAGAACTCGGTTCGCTGTGAGTTAGCGATCAGCCGACTTCTGCCGGAGCTTCTCGATCGCCGGTGCGGTTGATGCAGGTCGCCTCGATGCGGCTGCATCCGCCGATGGCACCACACCGACGTAATCGGCTTCGCCGGCAAGGAATGAGAACGGTGGTGGCGGTGATGGAACACCGGACGCAGAACGCGAGGCTGACGTGGCCGATCAGACGGCCGGCATGTGGCGATCCATGAAGGGGAGGAGGAGCAAGGACAACCCTGCGACGTACTCATCACCTCGGCCGGGCAGGCGATCCGGCCCAGTCCCTTCTGGGAGCTGCCGGACGAGACTTTCCGGCAGATGATCGAGGTGAACTACCCGAGGTCATCACGACTGCCGGCGAACGTGAACGAGGCCCCAATCCCTCGCCCTGGTCCAGGTTTACACCTACTGCGAGTGACCGTCCTGGGCACTCTTCGGGCGGGCCGGCGGCCTGTTCCGAGCGGGCTCTTCGTCACTCCTGGTCGACGCGAGATTTCACGGTGCTGGTTCGGTGCTGGATTGAACGGGGCCAGGAGTGGAAAGCCGCAGGTCGTAGCTACGATCGGATGAGTTGTCGTACCACTCCATCATGTTGCCGGCGACGGACGCGATGACCACGCGCCGCGTCGTGGACGCGCCCTCGGTCGTGCTCTTGCGGGGCATGTGTGCTCCTTGCCGTTCGAGCGTGAGATCGGTGGAGCGTACGAACGGCACCATGCCGCCTCAATCGGGCCGGTCCGCCAGGCGGGACACCACACTTCCGCCGGTGCACCCGGAGTGCCAGCGTGCCGCCACCTCGACCTCACTCCGACCCGGAGGCCGCATCCGATGTTCCGCCATCACGGCACGCAAGGGCGCCAGGCGGTCGCCCTCGCCGCGCTGCTCGCGCTCCTTCTCGCCACCGCCTGCGGGGCCGGCACCACCGACTCGGCCGGATCCGGGGGCGGCAAGCACCCGACCGTGCGGATCGCCCTCGGCGTGGATGCCTCGTACGCCCCGCTCTACCTCGCCGCCGAGCGCGACATGTTCGCAGAGGCCGGCCTCGACGTGCAGCTGATGAAGGTGGAGGGTGGACCGGCCGCGGCCCAGGCGGTCACGGCCGGCACGGCACAGATCTCCGCCAACGCCGACTCCACCGCGCTGCCACAGATGGTGAACAACCCGCGGCTGCGAGCCCTGGGCGCCTTCCAGTCCTCAGGCCGCTACCTCAAGGTCGTCCTGCGGGAAGGCATCACCTCGCCGCGCCAGATCAAGACGATGGGCTCGATCCAGGGCATCGGCCTGTACGCGACACACGAGTACCTGCGGCACCACGGCATCGACCCGCAGTCGGTGAAGATCCAGCAGAGCGCGCCCCAGGAAATCCCCACGATGCTCCAGCGCGGCGACATCGACGCCTACATCCTCTTCGACCCCTGGGTGAGCAAGGGCGTCGAAGCAGGCGGTCACCTCGCGGGATCCATCGGTGACTTCGGGGTCACCTACGTGCAGTGGCTCATCGCCGACCGGAAGTGGCTGGAGAACAACCAGGAACTCGCCGGGAAAGTGTTCAAGGTGGTGGCCGAGGCGGGCCGGGCGGTGACCGAGGACCCGCACGCGGCAGCCCTCGCGGCGCACGAGCAGGCCCAGCTGCCGGTGGCGGGCACGGAGAAGGCCATCGGTGAGATCTCGTTCGAGTCCCGAGCCCTGACCTCGGCCGATGTCACGTCCTCACGTCGGATCGTGGACTTCCTCATGGAGCAGCACCTCGTCAAGAGCGCCCCCGACCTCGACACGGTCCTGCTGCGCGGCTGGTACGACCAGTACGCCGGATGACCGGCTGGGACGAACATTCCCAGACCGTCCCACTGAGCGGACCGCCGCGCATGCACCTGCCCGCCGACCGGCAGTAGCGTGCGCCAACTCGCGAGCCCACCCCCCGATGACCTGCCGAAAAGCGTCCCGATCCGAGGTGGCCATGAAGACTGCGTCCCGCCCGAAAATCCACTCGAAACCACACATCACCCGCTCTGCCCTCCTCACTGCCACACTGCTCACGGCGACCGCGTGCGGCGCGGGCACCACCGACACGGGGGCCGGTCCCGGCTCCGGCGGGGCGGGCGGACCCCACATCCGCGTCGCGGTCGGTGTCGACGCCTCGTACGCGCCGTTCTTCGTGGCCGGCGCCGAGGGGCTGTGGGCCAAGCACGGGGTTGATGTCGACCTGGTCCAGTTCGCCAAGGGAGGGGAGGGAGTCGACGCCCTCAACGCCGGACAGGTCCAGATGGCAGGCAATTCCGACGCCACCACCATCGGCCTGCTCGGACAGAACCCGGACCTGCGCTCGCTCCTCGTCTACGAGGACTCCGGGCAGTACCTCAAGGTCGTCCTGGGCCCTCATGTGAAGTCCCCGGCCGAGATCCGCAAGATGGCCGTCGTCCCGGGCCTGTCCGAACTGGCCGCCACCCGGTTCCTCGAATCGAAAGAAATCGAGCCCGACGCGGTCGAATTCGTCACGGCCGACCCCGCCGAGATTCCGGCGCTCACCAAGAAGGGCGACGTGGACGCATACGTCCTGTGGGAGCCGTGGCCGGCCAAGGGGGAGGAAGTGGGCGCGCGGGTTCTGGAGACCACGGGCGACTACGGCCTCAGCTACCAGCACTGGCTTCTGTCGACCTCACCCTGGCTCAAGGAGAACAAGGACACCGCCGCCAAGGTGGCCGCTGCCCTCGCGGAAGCGGCCGAGAAGACCGAGAGCGATCCGCAGGCCGCGGCACAGGCCACCAAGGACGCCGCGAAGATCCCCTCCGCGCAGACCGTGAACGCGGTGAAGGACATCGACTTCGCCGTTCGCGACTTCACGGCCGAGGACCTGAAGGGCTACGAGGACACGGCTCGCTTCTACCTGGACACCGGCAAGATCAAGGCCCGCCCCGACGTGTCCCGCACCGTCCAGCGCGGCTGGTTCTCCGACGACACGAAGGGGTCCTGATGACCGAGGTGACCAAGGGGACCGAGGAGAAGACGGCACCAGCGCAGGGCGTCGGAGCCGCGGCCACCGTGACAGCCCCGCGTACGGAAGCAGCGCCCGGACGTGGCGCGGCCCTGCGCGTCGACGGGGCCGGCATCTCCTTCGGTGACTTCCGGGCCGTTCAGGGCATCGACCTGGACATCCCGGCGGGCGAGTTCCTCTGCCTGCTCGGTCCGAGCGGCTGCGGCAAGTCCACGCTGCTGTCGGCCATGGCCGGCTTCGTCCAGGTCAGCGAGGGGTCTCTCACCGCGGACGGCGTCCCGGTCAGCGGCCCCGACCCCGAGCTCGGCATGGTCTTCCAGAGCAGCGAGGCCCTTTTCGACTGGATGACGGTGCACCAGAACGTCACCTTCGGGCCCCGCATGCGTGGCCGCAGCCGCACCGAACAGAACCGGGTGGCCGACGAGTTCCTCGGCCTGGTCGGCCTGCGTCACTGCGCGGACCGCTACCCCGGCCAGCTCAGCGGCGGCATGCGCCAGCGCGTCCAGATCGCCCGAGTCCTGGCCAACGAACCGGGCGTCGTCCTCATGGACGAACCCTTCGGCGCGCTCGACGCGCAGACCCGGCAGGTGCTGCAGCAGGAGACGGCCCGCATCTGGAGCGCGTCCGGCTGCACCGTCGTCTTCGTCACGCACGACATCGACGAGGCGATCCTCCTCGCCGACCGGATCGCCGTCATGACGGCAGGCCCGGCGGCCTCGATCAAATCCCTGTACACGGTCGACCTGCCGCGCCCTCGCGACGAGTCCGACCCCGCCGCCCTGCGCCTGCGCAACCAGCTGCGCGAGGACATCGGAGAAGAGGTCCGCAAGGCCATGCGTGATCAAGGACTCGACGACCAGCTCGACCGAGAGGCGAACGGCGCATGACGATCACCACCACCGAGGCCCCGGCCCCGACCCGCCCACGCACACGCCGCCCCGGCGGAGCGGGCGGCGGACAGGCACTGCGCACCTTCAGCCTGTACGCGTTCGCCGTCCTGGTCGGCCTGGGTGTCTGGCAACTCGTGGCCATGAAGTACGGCCCTTCCCTGGTCGCCTCGCCGAGGCAGACCCTGTCGGCCGCCCGTGAACTGGCGTCCGACGGCACCCTGGGCAACTCGGTCATCGCCTCCAGCCGGCGCATCCTCATCGGCTGGGGCCTCGGCGTCGTGGTGGGCGCCCCGGTCGGACTGCTCATCGGGCAGATCAGAATCGTCCGTCAGCTCCTGGAGCCGTACATCGAGTTCTTCCGCTTCATCCCGCCCGTCGCCTTCGTGACCCTGGCGGTGGTGTGGCTGGGCATCGGCGAGTCGTCGAAGGTGGTGTTGATCTTCTACACGGCCGTCTTCATCGTCACGCTCAACACCAGCGCTGGTGTGATGGCCGTCAACGAGTCCAAGCTGCGGGCGGCCGCCAGCCTCGGAGCCGGGCGCCGCCAGATTCTGCAGCGCGTCGTGCTGCCGTCGACGGTCCCCTACATCCTCACGGGCGCCCGCCTGGCCATGGGCAACAGCTTCCTGACGATCGTCTCCGCCGAGATCGTCGCCGCCCAGGTGGGCCTCGGCTCCCTCATCTGGACCTCCCGCAACTACGGCCGCATCGACTGGGTCTTCGTCGGCATCATCACCCTCGGCCTCCTGGGCCTCGTCTATGACCGGATACTGCGCCTGATCGCGATGCGTGTACTGCACAAGTATGGAGTTAAGGTGTAAACGGAGCCGTGGAGATCAACGGGGGAGGGCAGTGGCCAACGGGGGAAGAACGGAGAAAAACAGCAAGTGAGCACTTCCTCGTCCACATCGCGCGCCCTTGTCCTCGAGGAGTTCGGCACCCTGCCGCGCCTTGAGGAGCGGGCCCTGCCCGAGCCCCGGCCCGGACACACCCTCGTCCGGACGGCGGCGGCCACCGTCGCCCACCTGGACCTGAACATCCTCGACGGCAAGTTCGGCATCCTGCCCGAGCTGCCGTTCATCCCCGGAACCCAGGGCAGCGGCTACGTCGTCGCCTCGGACACCCACCCCGAAGGTGCCCTGGTCCGGCTGCGCGGTGAAGGGCTGGGCCTCAGCCGCGACGGCGCCTGGGCCGAGCACGTGCTCGTACCGGACGCCGCCGCGGAGCCCATGCCCGAGGGCACCGACCCCGCTCTGGCCTGCATCTACTTCTCCCCGGTCGGCACCGCCTGGGCGACCGTCCACCCCATCGCCCAAGTACGCCCAGGAGAGCGGGTACTGGTCACCGGCGCGTCCGGCGCGGTCGGCGCCATGGCCGTGCAGCTCGCCGCGCGCGCCGGCGCCGAGGTCGTCGGCGCGGTCGGACGGCCCGCGAAGCTGCCCCACGTACCCGGCGTCGCCAAGGCGCTGCTCGCCTCGGACCTGTCCGAGGAAGCGATCGGCGGCAAGGTCGACGTACTGATCGACACGGTCGGCGGCACGATCCTGCGCGACGCCCTCGCCCTGGTCCGCCCGCGTGGCAGGGCCGCGCTCCTCGGCTACACGGCCGGCCGCGAGCTCACCCTCGACCTCGCGGACTTCTTCCTCGCCGACGTCTCCCTCCTGCCGGTCAACATGATCTCCCGCGGCCAGGAGGTCGCCCCCGAGGTGCTGCGCCTGCTGCCGGACCTGTCCTCGGGCGCGCTGTCGCTGCCGTACGAGCGCTACGGGATGGACGCGCTCGACGAAGCGGTGGAGCGGCTGGGGACCGGGACGGCGGTCGGCAAGATCGTGCTCGACCTGGGGGACACCGGCGACTGACGCCCTCCCCCGGCGGAACACGTCGAACGGGCCCTCTCTCGCAGGAGAGTGCCCGTTCGACGTACCGGATCAGGACTGGGGAACGCCTGCCTGTGCGGCGAGCCGGTCCGGGTCGACAGGCAGCCAGTCGTAGTCGATGGAGTTCCAGAAGTCGCACTGGCGGCGCGCCTCGTACACCCCGGTCTTCAGGGCACGGCTCTCACCGCCCGGCAGCAGGGACATGAACGTGCCCGCCCGGTACGAAGGCCAGGCGGCGAGTCCAGGGGCAGCGGGGTTCCCGTGCTTCACGAACGAGCCCCAGTGGCGCACCATCTCCGCGGACAGCTGCCGCTGCTCGGGAGACAGCAGCTCCGAGACCGCCGAGGGAAACAGGTATGCCATCTCGCTGGCATGCGAGGCACCCGCGTCGAAGCCGGTCGAGGGCCGGCCGGTGGGTGGGTGCGGGTCGTTGAACTCGTAGAAGTACGTCCGCGGTTGCCGCGTCGCGAACCGGGCCGTGAGGTTCTGATACTGGCAGCCTCCGAGTCCGTAGAAGACGCTGCTGTCCCCCCACAGCGCGCCGAAGGCGTAAGCCCCGGTGTACGAGTCGCCATAGGCGTCGAACGGATAGTGCGCGAGTACGGCATCGGCCTCGTCCCCGAACTCTGTCCGGACCGCTCGCTCGTACTGCTCCTTCGTCGCCTGCGCGAACGGCAGTGCCCACGCGCGCACCTCGTCACGGGTGTGGCCGATCAGGAGGGGGACGTTGGCGGTCCCGCCGGTGCGTACGGCCTCGATCGGCGGGACGGGCAGTTCGGGGACACCGGACACGGGCAGCGGACCGCTCAGGACGCCGCCGACGAAGCCCCCCGCAGCGGCCTGCAGTGCACCGGCGGGCTTGGCCCGCAGACAGGACAGGCCGGCCGAGGTGGTGGAACAGCCCGCGGCCGCCGCGTACCTCTTCCCGCGGTCGACGGCCTGCCCGACGGTGTGACTCGGGCACCCGCCACTCTGGATGATCGCGCCGGAGAAGAGCCCTCGTGCCGGGGGCGATGCCATGAGTGCGCAGACGGAATGGCCTCCGGCCGACTCACCGGCGATGGTGACCCGGCTCGCGTCTCCGCCGAACGCACCGATGTTGCGTTGAGTCCAGCGCAGCGCCGCCTGTTGGTCGAGCAGGCCGTAGTTGCCCGCACCGTGCCGGCTCAGCCCGGGCAGGTCGAGGAAGCCGAAGACGCCGAGGCGGTAGTTGACGGTGACGACCACGACGTTGTTGGTCCTGGCGATCAGCGAGCCGTCTTCCCCGTCCCCCGAACCGAAGGAGAAGCCGCCGCCGTGGATCCAGAACATCACCGGCAGCGGACGGTTCGTGCGGTGGGCCGGGGTGTAGACGTTCAGGTACAGGCAGTCCTCACTCATTCCCGGGCTGCCTGTGCCGCCGCCGAACTGCAGGCAGCGAGAGCCGGGAGACGTGGCCGACCGAGTGCCTGTCCAGGCAGCGGCGGGTGCCGGAGGCTGCCAGCGTCCGGCACCTACGGGCGGAGCCGCGTATGGGATGCCGAGGAAGCGGTCGACCTGGTCTGCCGAGGCTCCCGCGACCGGACCCTTGTCGGTGGGAATCGTCAGGGAACGCGGGGCGGCCGTCGCGGGTACAGCCGTTGTGAGGCTCAGTAGGAACAACAGGCTCGCCAGGCAGGCGAGTCCCCGTCGGACAATGGGTCGCACGGGATCTCCTGAGAGGTCGGAGCGATGGGGGAGCCATGATGAGCCCGGCGCGGCACGCATGCGGCTTTCGCGTTCCGTTCAACAGACCCCGGGGCCGGAAGGAGGCCGCACCCGACGGGGTCACACCGGGAGGAAGCGGGGGACGCTGCTGATGACGCTCATTTGACGCTCCCGGCGCCCGCGCCCAGGCCAGTCAGCCACAAAACGGGCTCTGACCTGGTCCTTTCGGGGGGCCGCTCAAGCCGACATCATTTCGATGACGCACCATGTGGAGTGCGTGGCGATCCTGGAGCCTGCGGACAAGGGTGCCTGACCTGCGGGCCCGTGGTTCTGGTGGGCTGTTCGACCTGTCTCCCTGCACACGACGGGCCAGTGGACGAGGCAGCCTGGCTTGAGGTTTCACTCTGGGCGCCTTGTTGTGGAGGCAGCCTGGTACGGCGTCGGTGTCCCGGCACACGGATGCCCCCGGACCGGGTGGCGACGTTTCCGTCGTGACCTGGGTGCCGGGGGCGTCCGCGTGCCGGACGCGGTCCCTTACGGGGCCTGCCAGCTGTGGGGGGCGTGGAAGCGGTCGGGGCGCCAGACGGGGGTCGCGCCCGGGCAGTCGAGCTCGGCTCCGGGCGTGGTCCTGGGGGTCCGGGCGAGGAAGAGGACCGTGAGGGCGGCGAGTTCCTCGGGTGTCACCGCACCCTTTTCGATGCGTATACAGGCCGTGGACTGGGTCGTCATGGGTGGGGTCTCCGTCACTGAGGGGGGTTGCCGTGTTTGCGGGCGGGGCGGTCGACGTGTTTGGTCCGCAGCATCGCCAGTGAGCTGATCAGCACCTCACGGGTCTGGGCGGGGTCGATGACGTCGTCCACCAGACCGCGTTCGGCCGCGTAGTACGGATGCATCAGCTCCGCCTTGTACGCCTTGACCAGTTCGTCGCGTTCGGCCTCGGGGTCCTCCGCCTCGGCGATCTGACGGCGGAAGATCACGTTGGCCGCGCCCTCCGCGCCCATCACCGCGATCTCGTTCGTAGGCCACGCGTAGGTGAGATCGGCGCCGATGGACTGACTGTCCATGACGATGTACGCGCCGCCGTACGCCTTCCGCAGGATCAGCGATATGCGGGGCACGGTCGCGTCGCAGTACGCGTACAGCAGCTTGGCTCCGTGCCGGATGATGCCGCCGTGCTCCTGGTCGACACCTGGCAGGAACCCGGGAACGTCGAGCAGCGTCACGAGCGGGATGCTGAAGGCGTCACACAGCTGCACGAACCGCGCGGCCTTCTCGCTCGCCTCGATGTCCAGGACACCGGCGAGGAACCGGGGCTGGTTGGCGACGACGCCCACCACCTGTCCGCCGAGCCTGGTCAGCGCGCAGATGATGTTGGGGGCCCAGCGTTCGTGGACCTCCAGGTATTCACCGTCGTCGACGATCTCCTCGATCACCTGCCGCATGTCGTACGGGCGGTTACCGTCCACCGGGACCAGGTCGACGAGGGCCTCGCAGCGCCGGTCCGGCGGGTCCTCGACCGGCAGCGCCGGCGGTGTCTCCCGGTTGTTGCCAGGCAGCAGGGAGAGCAGATAGCGCACCTCCTCCAGGCAGGTCTCCTCGTCGTCGTAGGCGAAGTGACACACGCCGCTGGTTTCGGCGTGCACGTCTGCGCCCCCGAGGCCGTTCTGGGTGATCTCCTCACCTGTCACGGTCTTGACCACGTCCGGGCCCGTGATGAACATTTGTGAGGACTCGCGCACCATGAACACGAAGTCCGTCAGGGCGGGTGAGTACGCCGCGCCGCCGGCGCAGGGCCCGAGCATCACGCTGATCTGGGGGATGACGCCGGACGCCTTGGTGTTGCGGCGGAAGATCCCGCCGTAGCCGGCCAGCGCGGTGACGCCTTCCTGGATGCGGGCGCCCGCACCGTCATTGAGGGATACGAGTGGGGCGCCCGCCGACATGGCCAGGTCCATGATTTTATGGATCTTGGAGGCATGGGCCTCGCCGAGCGCCCCGCCGAAGATGCGGAAGTCGTGCGCGTAGACGAAGACGGGGCGGCCCTTCACGGTGCCCCAGCCGGTGATGACTCCGTCCGTGTAAGGCCGCTTGGCCTCCAGGCCGAAGCCGGTCGCCCGGTGCCGGCGCAGGGACTCCACCTCGTGGAACGAGTCCTCGTCGAGGAGCAGGTCGATCCGCTCCCGGACAGTGAGTTTGCCCTTGGCCTTCTGTGCGGCGGTGGCCTTCTCGCTCGGGCCCGCGTGCACCCGTTTCCGGATCTCGGCCAGCTCCGCGACGTGGAATCGCATGTCTCTCCCTACCCTTGGCCGGCAGCCCCGGCGGCGTCGTCCGGTGGCGAGGCGTTTCGAGAGTCGTGACGTATGTTCAGTTGCTGAGTCGGCGCAAACCGTTGATCTGCAGTACGGCGAAGCCTCCGACGACGGCGGCCTGCATCAGGATCCAGACGGTGCCCACGGTGTTCGGATCGAACCAGCCGAACACGGCAGTGGCCACGCTCGCGACGGCCCACAGCAGGTTGGCCGCGATGACCGCCTTGGTGGGACCGGCCGCAGGTACCTTGCGGGTGGCCAGAACGGCCACGAGGATGCCGTACACGGTGAGGAACGCACCGATGCCGCGCAGCAGCCCGGTGTTCAGGTCGAGCAGATCACCGACGGGGCCGGCGGCGAGCAGGTAGATGAGGCCGTTCCCGGCGGTCACGGCGGCGTCGAGCGCGAGGAACGTGCGCAGAGGGCGCGCGTTCGCCGTGCGTCCGGTGGTGTCCGCGTGGCGGACAGAGGTCTGACTCGTAGTCATGGGAGTACTCCGAATGTAAGGGGGACCGCTCATGTACGTTTCCGTCGTCCCTGGGAAGCGTCGCAACATGGGCTGACCCGGAGCTGACGGCGGGCTTACGAGGTCGGCGCGGACGGCGAGCGAACTCACGCAGGCTGGAGCACGATCGACGCCGGGGAGCCACCCGCGAGGGCAGGGTCGTGCGAGAGGATCGCGTTCTCCACACGGCGGAGCGAGGGTGAGGGTTCGATGCCGAGCTCGTCCGAGAGGTGCTGCCACATCCGGCGGTAGACATTCAGTGCGTCTGCCTGGCGGCCCGAGCGGTAGAGGGCGATCATCAGCTGCTCGCAGAAGCGTTCCCGCAGCGGATGATTGGTATGGGCATCGTGGAGCTCGGCGAGTACGGCCGCGTGGTTGCGGAGGCTCAGCTCGGCGTCGAAGCGGAGTTCCATGGCCCGCATGCGGTGCTCCTCGTAACGACCGCAGGCCAGCTGGCACAGGGTGCCGCCGGTGAAGTCACCGAAAACGGGGCCGCGCCACATCGCGAGGGCTTCTCCGAGCAGACGGGCGGTGGCGGCCGGATCACCGGCAGCGGCGACCTCTGCCTGTCGGACGGTCTTGGTGAACTCTGCCGCGTCCAGCTCGCCTTCGGTGACAATGAGCCGGTAACCGGAGGGATGGATGGTGACCCGAGGGGAAACCCGGTCGGGTTCCAGGCTCTTCAGCTTCCGGCGCAGGCGGCTGATATGGGCCTGCAGGGCGTTCGCCTGGTTGTCCGGGACCGAATCGCCCCACATCTCCTCGACGAGGCTCTCGCCCGAGATGGACTGCCCCTCGTTCACGAGAAGTGTCTGGATAAGGGTCCTCTGGAGATCACCGGAGATCTCCGCAGGACCTAACGCGGTACGGATCTGGAGTGCGCCGAGAATCGAGAAGCTCAGCATGACGTTTTCCCCCTTGGCGTTCGGGCGGCAAAGACGGCTGAACACGGGTGGGGGCTCGTCATGGCCGTTGAAGCCGCAGCCTGGGGCCGCGGTGGCCGGCGCGTGGCGATCTACGGGGTCCACCGGACCGACCCTGGAGCTTCCTCCCGCATGCATCCTGCCACAGAATAATTCCTTTGAGAAGGTATTTTTCTGTGAGGTCGCTGCCGAGGGGAGGGGAGGGGACTGGCGGCAGGTGGCGAGCGCAGGCGGCCCGGACCCGGTGGGGGAGGGGCAGAGCGCCCGCACCTCGACGGGCCGCACACCGTGGCGGCCCGTCGAGGTGTGGGCTCCGCCGGTTCGGGGGGGCCCGGCGGATCCAGCGGCGTCCGGAGGTCGCGGCGCCATGGAGGCAGGGCACGCAGACAGTTCGGACCGCCGTGACTGCGAGCCGGCGTTCGAGGCGGCCGGAATTCTGGAACGATGTGAATTCCGGCGGCCGGTGACAGTCGGTCTCGATAGGGCGGAGAGGGCAGGATTCGAACCTGCGTGGGTTTTTAGGCCCGACCTAAAGGTGTCTTTTGGTCCCCGATGAGCCGCTCCGGGCACCTCTCCTGGTGGTGACGTCGGCCGGTGGTGTGGGCCGTGTCGCGGAGAGGGCAGGATTCGAACCTGCGT
>NZ_JBEOVL010000075.1:12180-19493 GCF_040295485.1 Streptomyces sp. NPDC002793
ACCTCTCCTGGTGGTGACGTCGGCCGGTGGTGTGGGCCGTGTCGCGGAGAGGGCAGGATTCGAACCTGCGTGGGTTTTTAGGCCCGACCTAAAGGTGTTCTTTCGGTCCCCGATGAGCCGCTCCGGGCACCTCTCCTGGTGGTGACGTCGGCCGGTGGTGTGGGCCGTGTCGCGGAGAGGGCAGGATTCGAACCTGCGTGGGTTTTTAGGCCCGACCTAAAGGTGTTCTTTCGGTCCCCGATAAGCCGCTCCGGGCACCTCTCCTCGTTCCCGGCTTCCGGTTTCCCGTGCCGTTCACGAGAACAACATTGGCAGGGGGTTCTGATGAGGAGCTGACATCCTCCTGACGTGGTCGTCAGATTCATTTCCGGTCTTCCCCTCGGTGTGGCGTCGGTGCTCTACTCGCACCAAAAGAAACATCTTCCGAAAGGGGTACGGGCATGCCCGTAACTACTGCGGACGCCTCGGTTCTCGGGGCGATCCGGGCACACACCCAGAGCGAGAACGCCAGTGCCTTCCTGGCGCTCAACAGCGGAAACAGCACCTTCACCACCCCCGGTACCGACGGCGTCGTCGTCTACCGCCGCACCGGTGGTTACGCGGTTCAGTTCGGTGGTCCCTTCGCCGCCCCCGACGCCTACGGCACCCTCCTCGACGGCTTCCGCCAGTACGTGAAGGACGAGGGGCTGGAGCTCGTCGGTGTGCAACTCCAGCGTGCCGACGCCGAGTACTACGTCCGGCACGGCTTCACCGTCAACCAGGTGGGAGCCTCCTGGGCCGTGAGGCTTCCGGAGTTCTCGCTCCGAGGCACCCGCTTCATGCAGCTGCGCAACAAGATCTCCCGAGCGCACCGCAACGGCCTCGTGATCAAAGAGGTCACCGCAGAGGACTGGCAAGGTGCGATTGCGACGATCGACGAGGCCTGGCTCGGTTCGAAGGGCGGCGCACACCAACTCGAGTTCCTGGTGGGCCAGATAGGCGGCGAACCGCAGGCGCAGCGCCGGCTGTTCGCCGGCACCATCGAGGATGTGCCGGTGGCGTACATCTCGTACTCACCCGTGTACGGCGAACGGGCCGGCTGGATGCATGACCTCAGCCGGCGTGTGCCCGAAGGCTCTCCGGGGCTGATGGAGGCCATCAACGCGCACGCCATCGAGGTCTTCCGCGCCGAGGGCGTGGGGTGGCTGCACTTCGGTTTCACGCCGTTCACCGGCCTTGACGCGAGCCATGAACTCGACGGTCACAGCCCGGCGTTCCAGTGGCTGATGCACGCGCTCTGGGCCGAGGGAGCCGCTCTCTACCCGGCGCAGACCCAGCTTTCGTACAAGCAGAAGTGGGCCCCTGACGAACTCATACCGGAGTACGTCGCCTTCGACCGGCCTACCGCGTCACTGGCCGGTTTCGCGCACGTCTTCCGAGCCTGCAAGGCCTTCTGACACACCTCCAGCGCACCGCCGCCACCACACGACGAGGAGAGCCGGAACAGTGAGTGACAACGACGAGACCACGACCACCGACGCCACCGGGGCCACGGACACCGAAGCCCTTCAGCAGGCCATGGTCGGGCAGCTCATGGCCATCATCGGAGCCCCCGACGACAAGGACGTGGCCCGTGCCGCGGACGACATCGTCCAGGAGCTCGACGTCCGGCTTCGCCAGGCCCGGACCGTCGCGGTCTGAGCGGAGGAAACAAGGTCCGGGTACCCAGGGAATCGTCTCCCCTGCGGCCGGGCCCGATCAGCCCGATATCAGTGTCACATCAGCGGAGCACGGAACGCTGGACACACGTTCGCCCGGCGGCCCGGTCCGGAGCACCGCACTGCTCCAGCGGTCCTGGCCGTCGGGCGGGTGGCGCCCACCTTCCGGCCCTGCCCACGGAAGCACTGTCGACCCCCCGGCGCAGCCACGTCCCGCAGGGCAGCGGCGCCGCCGCCCGCTTCGGGCACGTCTCCCAAGGAGAGCAACGCATGCAGCGTCCGCACGTCCAAGAAGCCCAGGCCATCGCCGCTCCCAAGCAGCGCGGCGCTTCGGCCACGTTCGCCGAACTCCTCAAACGCGTCAGAGCGGAGGGCCTCCTCGACCTCGATCCGCGCTATTACATAGGCCGCCTGGCGTTGAACACCACGCTCATGCTGCTCGGGTTCGCCGCGTTCTTCGCACTCGGCGACTCGTGGTGGCAGCTGACGGTGGCGCTGTGGATGGGCCTGTGCGGCGGCCAGTCCGCCTTCATGTGGCACGACGCGGGCCACAAGGCCATGTTCCGCAGCAAGAAGGCCGCCTCCGCCATCGGTTACTTCCACGCCAACCTGGTCAACGGGGTCAGCTTCGGCTGGTGGGTCAACCACCACAACCGGCACCACAGCAACCCCAACCACCTGGACATGGACCCGGACATCGGCCGGCGCACCGCCATCTTCGACATCAAGCAGTACCCCACCCGGCGCGGCACGCAGAAGTTCGTGGTGCGCTACCAGAGCGTGCTGTTCTTCGCGCTGCTGGTCCTGGAGTCCTTCAAGATGCTGAAGACGGCCATCCTGTCCATCGCCCAGGGCAAGACCAAGCGGCCCGTGCTGGAGACGTTCCTGCTCGTCGCGCGGGCGGCCATCTATCTGACGCTGGTGTTCACCGTCCTCTCGCCCGTCCTCGCGGTCGCCTTCGTCCTGGTCCAGCAGGCGGTCCTGGGCGTCTACTTCGGCATGATCTTCGCCCCCAACCACAAGGGCATGGCGATCCGCGACGGTGACGAGGAGACCCTGGACTGGCTGGAGCGCCAGGTCCTCACCTCCCGGAACATCCGCCCGTCCCTGCTGATCGACTTCCTCTACGGGGGACTCAACTACCAGGTCGAGCACCATCTGTTCCCGGCCATGCCGCAGAAGAACCTGGCGCGCGCGCGTGAGCTCACCCGGGAGTACTGCGCCGAGCGCGGTGTGCCCTACCACGAGGTGGGGTTCTGGGCCTCGTACCGCGAGGTCGCCTCCTTCCTGCACGAGGTCAGCGCACCGGTGCGACGTGGTGACGTCGAGGAGCAGATCCGGCGGAACGCGGACCGGGCCGCCTGACCGGCGCCCTCCCGTC
Source organism: Streptomyces sp. NPDC002793 (assembly GCF_040295485.1). NCBI lineage: Bacteria > Bacillati > Actinomycetota > Actinomycetes > Kitasatosporales > Streptomycetaceae > Streptomyces > Streptomyces sp. NPDC002793. The sequence goes on from NZ_JBEOVL010000075.1 coordinate 15,259, forward strand.
CTCCACCTCCCGCCCTCCACAGGCCCCGGCCGTCCCGGTGTTCCCCGCACCGTGCCACCGCCATCCGGCGACTCCCACCCGGGCCCTCGCGTGTCCGGCGGCCGGGGAGCGCGGCCGGGGCCCCGGCCGCGCTCCCCGCCCCCGGCCTGATCCGGACGAAAGACCATAGGAGCCACACGTATGTCCCAGACCACCACGGCGGTGAGTGAAGTCGTCTCTCCCGCCTCGATCGGGGTCCGGCTGGACCGGATGCCGATCACCCCCATGCACCGCAGCCTGACTGCGGTCATCGGGATAGGCCTGCTCTTCGACACCTTCGAGAACAGTCTGTCGGGCACCATCGCCAAGGTGCTCCAGGACGACTTCGCGTTCGGAGCGACGTCGCTCAAGCTGGTCCTGGCCTCCGTCTTCATCGGCCAGTTCATCGGCTCGTTGGTGCTCGGCCGGGTCGCGGACCGGCTCGGCCGGCGCCGGGCCTTCCTGATCAACCTCGCGATCTACTCCGGCTTCTCCCTCCTCGGCGCGTTCTCGCCCAACGCGGAGTGGCTGATCGCGACCCGTTTCCTGGCCGGCATCGGCATCGGGGCCGAACAAGCCCTGTCGGACTGCTACCTGGCGGATGTCCTGCCCGCGGCCAAGCGTGGCCGGTTCATCGCCTGGGCCTACACGATCGCCTTCTGCGGGGTGCCCGCGGTCGGCTTCGCGGCCCTGTGGCTGGTACCGCTGACCCCGCTGGGGGTGGACGGCTGGCGCTGGCTGTTCGTGATCGGCGCGCTCGGCTCGGCCGTGGTCTGGGTGCTGCGCCGACGGCTGATCGAATCCCCGCGCTGGCTGGCGGCGAACGGCCGTACCGCGGAGGCCGACCTGTTGGTGTCCCGGATGGAGGCCCAGATCCCGGCCGGCCGGACCGTCGAGGCGCTGCCGGTCGAGCACGAGACGTCCGTCGTCGGGCTGACCAGGCTGCGGGACATCTTCGCCCGCGGGCTGAGACGCCGCACCGTGATGCTGTGGATCTTCTGCTCGCTCTCCGTGGTCGGTTACTACGGTTTCGGCACCCTGGCCCCGCAGATCCTCGCTGCGAAGGGCTACGACATCGTGGCCGGTCTGGGCTTCACCGCCCTGTCCTTCCTCGGCTACCCCGTCGGCTCGGCACTGTCGCTGCCGATCATCGACCGCATCGAACGTAAGACTCTCGTCGCGCTGTCCGCCGGCGCGATGGTCGCCGCGGGAATGGGCTTCGCCTTCACCGACTCGACCTTCCTCATCGTCGCGTTCGGCTTCGGATACACGCTGTGCAGCAACGTCTTCTCCAGCGTGTCGCACGTGTACCTCTCCGAGCAGTACCCGACGGCGATCCGGGCCACCGCGTCCGGCATGGCGTACTCGCTGTCCAAACTCACCGCCGCCGCACTGCCGTTCATCCTGCTGCCCGTTCTCGACTCGTACGGGCCGGGTGCGCTGTTCGGGGTCATCGCCGCCTCGATGGCCGCACTGGCCGTCACCGTGCTCACGCTGGGCGAGCGCACCACCGGAGTCTCGGTGGACCAGGCCCCTGCGTCGCTCGACAAACCGACCGTGAAAAGGAGTTGACGATGACCTACGTCATCGCCCTGCCCTGTGTCGATGTGAAGGATCGTTCCTGCATCGATGAGTGCCCGGTGGACTGCATCTACGAGGGCCGCCGCGCCCTCTACATCCAGCCCGACGAGTGCGTCGACTGCGGGGCCTGCGAACCGGTGTGCCCCGTGGAGGCCATCTACTTCCAGGACGACGTCCCCGCCGAGTGGGGCGATCACAGCGGCTCCAACGCCGACTTCTTCGAAACCCTCGGCTCGCCCGGGGGCGCGGGCGGTATCGGTGTCCTCGACCACGACTCCCCGCTGGTCGGATCCCTGGCACAGAAGGCGGTGCGGTCATGAGCGGACTCCTCGCCGGCAAGCGCATCCTGGTGACCGGCGTCGTCACGGAGGCGTCGATCGCCTTCCACGTCGCCCGGATCGCGCAGGAGGAGGGGGCCGAGGTGGTGCTGACCGGCTTCGGCCGGCTCTCCCTGATCGAGCGGATCGCGGCCCGGTTGCCCAAGCCGGTTCCGGTGGTCGAGTTGGACGTCACCGACCAAACGCAGCTGGACACGCTCGCAGAGCGGATCAGCGCGTCCGCCGACGGGGCCGACCGCCTCGACGGCGTCGTGCACTCCATCGCATACGGTCCCCAGGGGGCCTTCTCCTTCCTCGACGGCGACTGGGCGGACGTCTCGACGGCCGTGCAGGTGTCCGCGTACTCCCTGAAGTCCCTGACCACCGCGTGCCTGCCCCTGATGGAGGAACGCGGCGGCTCGGTGGTCGGGCTCACCTTCGACGCGACGGTCGCCTGGCCGCGGTACGACTGGATGGGCGTCGCCAAGGCCGCCCTCGAGTCGACCAGCCGCTACCTCGCCCGGGACATGGGGGGCCGAGGCATCCGCTGCAACCTGATCGCGGCCGGTCCGCTGCGCTCCATGGCCGCCAAGTCGATACCCGGCTTCGGGGAGCTCGCCGAGGTCTGGCAGCACCGGGCGCCGATCGGCTGGGACCTCGTCGACCCGGACCCCGCGGCGCGCGGTGTGGTCGCCCTGCTGTCGGACTTCTTCCCGCGCACGACCGGCGAGATCGTCCACGTCGACGGCGGGGTGCACATGATGGGGGCGTGACACGTACGCCGAGAGGGCGGGTGATCCGGGGCCGACCCGGATCACCCGCCCTCTCGGCGTACGTGTGCTACGCGGTCGTCCCACCCGGCAGGATGCGGCGGAATCCGGTGTACGGGGCGAGGGCCTCGGGGAGAAGGACGGAGCCGTCCTCCTGCACGCCCTGCTCCAGCAGTGCGGCGACCGTGCGTCCCACGGGCAGGGCCGATCCGTTGAGGGTGGCGGCGGGCCCCTTGCGGCCGTCGGCCCGCCGGTGACGGATGTTCGCGCGGCGGCCCTGGAAGGTGCCGCAGTCGGAGACCGAGGAGATCTCACGGTAGGCGCCGCTGCCCGGCAGCCACACCTCGATGTCGTACGTCATCCGGGCGGAGAAGCCGAGATCGCCGGCGGGCAGCATGACCACGCGGTGGGAGAGTCCGAGGCGGCGCAGACATTCCTCGGCGTGTCCCACCATGAGCTCCAGTTGTGCCGGTGCGTCCTCGGGGGCGCAGACGCGGACCAGCTCCACCTTCTCGAACTGGTGCAGGCGCAGGATGCCCCGGGTGTCACGCCCGTACGCCCCCGCCTCGGCGCGGAAACACGGAGTGCGCGCGGTGAAGGCGTACGGCAGGTCACGGGCGTCCAGGAGCTGCTGGGCCACCAGGTTGGTGAGCGGCACCTCGGCGGTGGGGATCAGGAACAGTTCCCGGTCGCCCACCTGGGTACGGAACAGGTCGTCCTCGAACTTGGGGAGCTGACCGGTGCCGGTCATGGTCTCCCGGTTCACGAGGAACGGCACGGAGTACTCGGTGTAACCGTGCTCGCGGGTATGGAGGTCGAGGAGGAAGTCGGTCAGGGCCCGCTCCAGACGGGCACCGGCACCGTGGCTGAGGCTGAAACGGGCGCCCGAGAGCCTGGCCGCCGTCGGGCTGTCCAGTATGCCGAGCGACTCGCCGATGTCGGCGTGGTGCGGGGCGTCGCTGTCGTCGCGCACCGGGCCCCAGCGGCGGACCTCCACCGCCTCCTTCTCGGTGGCGCCGTCCGGCACCCGGTCGAGGGGGACGTTGGGGATGCCGAGCAGCAGTTCGGAGAGATCGTGTCCCGCGGCCCGGGCCGAGGCCTCCGCCTGCTGCACGTCCGCGCGCAGGGCGCGAGCGGCCTCCTTCTCCTCCTCGGACGGCGGTCCCGAGCGCCCGCGTGTGCGCGAGACGCGGTTCAGCTCCGTACGCGACCGGGTCACGTCGGCCTGGGCCTCGGCCCGTCGGCGCACCGCCTTCTCCAGGGCGGCCAGGTCGAGGTCGTAGCGGCGACGGGCCAGTCGCTTCACGGCGACCGGCCCGTCTTCGAGCAGTTCACTGGGGTCGTGCATGGCGGACTCCTCGGGTTGGGAGAGCGGCGGCCGGCGGCTTGCCGGACGCGGCGGGCTGGGGTGGCGTCGGGCGGGCGTCGACGGCCCACCGGACGGTGAGGGGCTGTGCGGTGAGCGGCCTGCCCGGACCCGGCGTGCGGGAGGGCGCGCGGGGCCGGGTGCCCCGTAAACCTGTCGGGGCGGACGGCTGTCAGCCGTCCG
>NZ_JBEOVL010000076.1:0-18229 GCF_040295485.1 Streptomyces sp. NPDC002793
GCGGTTCGTGGAGATGGGGAAGGCGGATCTGCGGGAGGCGGGGTCGTTGGGGGATTGTTCGTATCGGGCGTTTGATCTTTCGGAGGCGGGTCCTGGGCGTATCGGGGAGATTCTGGGTGAGGTGATGGGTCTGTTCTCGGCGGGTGTGCTGTCGTTGCCTCCGGTCCGTACGTTCGATGTGCGGCAGGCTCCGGACGCGTTCCGTTTCATGAGCCAGGCCCGGCACATCGGCAAAGTCGTCCTGACCGTGCCCCGTTCCCTGGACCCGGAGGGGACCGTACTGATCACCGGCGGCACCGGCGCCCTCGGCGCGCTGGCGGCCCGGCGGCTGATCACCGAACACGGGGCGCGCAGACTGCTGCTGGCCGGACGGCGCGGTGCTGAAGCCACGGGCGCCACCGACCTCGTCGCCGAACTGACCGCGCTCGGCGCGCAGGTGACCGTCGCGGCCTGCGACGTCACGGATCCCGCCGCGCTCGCCGCGCTGCTCGCCGGCGTACCGGAGCAACATCCGCTCACGGCTGTCGTCCACACGGCCGGCGTCCTGGACGACGGCCTGGTCGAGTCGCTCACCGAGGACCGGCTGTCCGCCGTCCTCGCCCCCAAGACCGCGGCCGCCGCACTGCACGAGCTGACTGCCGGGAACGATCTGGCCGCGTTCGTCACGTACTCGTCGATGTCCGGCACCTTCGGCAGTCCCGGGCAGGGCAACTACGCCGCAGCCAACGCCTACCTCGACGCCCTCGCCCACCACCGGCAGGCCCGCGGCCTGCCCGCGCTCTCCCTGGCCTGGGGCCCGTGGTCCGGCGTCGGAGGCATGGCCGACGGCCTCACCGAGGCCGAGGCCACCCGCATCAGCCGTTCCGGATTCCCGCCGCTGAGCCCCGAGCGCGGCCTCGCCCTGCTCGACTCCGCCCTTGCGCTGCCGGGACCGGCCCTGCTGCCCGTGGTGCTGGACACCGCCCGGCTCGCGGCCTCGCCGACCGAGCTGCCCCCGCTGCTGCACGGTCTCGTCCGCCCCGCGCGACGTCTCGCCGACCGGTCCGACCCGTCGGGCGACTTCACGGAGCGACTGCGGCCGCTGTCCGACGACGACCGGCTGCGCACCCTGCTCGACCTCGTCAACAGCCAGGTCGCCGCCGTGCTCGGCTTCGCCTCAGCGGCCGCCGTCGGTCCGTCACGGTCCTTCAAGGACCTCGGCTTCGACTCCCTGACCTCCGTGGAACTGCGCAACCGCATCAGCCGGGCGACCGGCCACAGATCCCCGGCGACCCTGGTATTCGACCACCCCACCCCCGAGGCCCTCGCCGCCCACCTGGTGACGGAGATCCTCGGCGATCTCCCCGCCCCCGTACCGGCCGGACCCGTCAGGGGCGCCGCCGCCGACGACGACCTGGTCGCGATCGTGGGAATGGCCTGCCGCTTCCCCGGCGGCGCGGACACCCCGGAGGCTCTGTGGCAGATCGTCGCCGACGAGGTCGACGCCGTCGCGGGCTTCCCCACCGACCGCGCCTGGGACCTCGACAACATCTACGGCGAAAGCGACGGGCCCGATGCCCGGCACGCTTTCGAGGGCGGCTTCCTCTACGAGGCGAGCCGGTTCGACCCGGCGTTCTTCGGCATCTCGCCCCGTGAAGCGCTTGCCATGGACCCGCAGCAGCGGCTCCTCCTGGAAACCTCCTGGGAAGCCTTCGAACGCGCCGGCGTCGACCCGGCACTGCTGCGTGGCAGTTCCACCGGCGTCTACATCGGCACGGCCACCTCCGGATACGGCATCGGGCGCTTCGACGTCCCCGAGGGATCCCGTCCGCACATCCTCACCGGCACCGCCACGAGCGTCATCTCCGGGCGCCTCGCCTACGCCTTCGGCCTCGAGGGCCCCGCCGTCACCGTCGACACCGCCTGTTCGTCCTCCCTGGTGGCACTCCACCTCGCCATCGGCGCGCTGCGCAGCGGCGAATGCACCATGGCACTCGTGGGCGGCGCCACCATCATGACCACGCCCAGCATGTTCGCCGACGCCGCACAGGGCGGCGCGCTCGCCCCCGGTGGCCGCTGCCGCGCGTTCTCCTCCGACGCCGAGGGAACCGGCTGGGGCGAAGGCGTCGGCACGCTCCTCGTCGAGCGGCTCTCCGACGCCCGCCGCAAGGGCCACCGGGTACTGGCGGTCGTACGCGGCTCCGCCGTCAACCAGGACGGCGCCTCCAACGGGCTCACCGCACCCAACGGCCCCGCGCAGCAACGGGTCATCCGTGCCGCGCTCGCCGACGCGGGCCTGGACACCGGCGACATCGACGCCGTCGAGGCGCACGGCACCGGCACCGAACTGGGCGACCCCATCGAGGCGCAGGCTCTGATGGCCACGTACGGGCGCGGCCGCGACGAGGACCGGCCGCTCTGGCTGGGATCCGTGAAGTCCAACATCGGGCACACCCAGTCGGCCGCGGGCGTCGCCGGGATCATCAAGATGGTGATGGCCCTGCGCCACGGCGTCCTGCCCCGCTCCCTGCACATCACCGAGCCCACGGACCACGTCGACTGGGACGGCAGTGGCGTGCGCCTGCTCACCGAGCAGGTCGACTGGTCGCAGTCCGGACGCCCGCGCCGGGTCGCCGTCTCCTCGTTCGGCATGAGCGGCACCAACGCCCACACCATCCTGGAGCAGGTTCCCCCGACCCTGGAGCAAGGCTCCCCGCAGACCCCCGAGGCTCCGTCCGCCGAACCGGCCCCCGCCACGCGCCCCGAGCTGCCCTGGCTGCTCTCCGCCCGCACCAGGAACGCGCTGCGCGAACAGGCGCGGCGCCTGGACGGTCACCTCGATTCCCGACCCGCCCTCGCCGACCACGACGTGGCGCACTCCCTGGCCGCCACCCGTTCGCGGTTCGACCACCGCGCCGTCCTCCTAGGCCCCGACCACCGCGAACAGCTCACCGCGCTCGCCGAAGGCGTCCCCGTACCGGGGCTGGTGACCGGGACGGGCGGGCGCACCGGCCGCGTCGCGTTCGTCCTGCCCGGGCAGGGCTCGCAGTGGCTCGGCATGGGAGACCGTCTGCTGGACGAGTCAGCGACCTTCAGGGACACACTGCGCGCCTGTGCCAGGGCTCTGGAGGAGCACGTCGACTGGTCCGTGGAGGACGCGGTCCGCGGAGTGACCGACGGCCGGCACCTCAACCGGGTCGAGGTCGTGCAGCCCGTGCTGTTCGCGATGATGGTGGCCCTCGCGGAGCTGTGGCGTGAGCACGGCGTCGAGCCCGAGGCGGTGGTCGGCCACTCGCAGGGCGAGGTGGCAGCCGCGTACCTCGCCGGAGCGCTCACCATCGAGGACGCCGCACTCGTCGTCACGCACCGCAGCCGCCTGCTGTCCCAGGTGGTCGGCCAGGGGGCGATGGCCTCCGTCTCGCTTCCAGCGCAGGAGGTCGAGACCAGGCTCGAACGCTGGGGCGGTGCGCTCGGCATCGCCGCGGTGAACGGGGTGCAGTCCGTCTCCGTCGCCGGTGACGAGAAGCCCCTCGACGAGTTCCTGGCGGACCTGGAGTCGACGGGTGTCCGCTTCCGCAAGCTACGGATCAAGGGAGCGGCCCACTCAGCCGTGGTCGACCCGTTGCGCGCCGAGGCCCTCGAGGTGCTGGCACCGGTCCGGCCGCGTGCTTCCCGCATCCCCGTGTACTCCACGGTCACCGGCACACGGCTCGACACCGGCTCCATGGACGCCGAGTACTGGTACCGCAACATGCGGCAGACCGTGCAGTTCGCGCCGGCCACCCGTGCCCTGCTCGCGGACGGCTTCGGCGTCTTCGTCGAGTGCAGCCCGCACCCGGCGCTGGGCGCGGCCGTCCAGGAGACCGCCGAGGACGCCGGGGCGCCCGCACCCGTGATCCTCACCTCGCTGCGCCGCGAGGAGGGCGGAAACGAGAGGTTCTCCCTCTCGCTCGCCGAGGCGTTCACCCGGGGGGTGGAACCCGCCTGGCCGTCCCGCGGCACTGCCGTCGACCTGCCCACGTACCCCTTCGAGCGGGACAGCTACTGGTGGCAGCCCGCCCCCGAGGAGCCCGGCCACGCCGGAGGCGGCACGGCCGAGGAGGGCCGGTTCTGGGCCGCGGTGGAGGGCGGCGACGTCGACGCCCTCACCGAGTCCCTCGGCACCGACGCCCTCGCCCCCGCGCTGCCCGCACTGGCCGCATGGCGGAGGCGCTCGCACGACCGGTCCACGGTGGACGGATGGCGCTACCGGGTGACCTGGACGCCCGTCGACACCGGCCGGGGCCGGCCCGTGCTCACCGGGGCCTGGGCCGTGGTCGCGGAAGTGGAGCAGCGGGAACTGGCCCACCGGCTCGCCGGGTTGATCGACGCCGCAGGCGGCGAGGCCCACCTCGTGTCACCCGGCGGACTTCCCGAGGACCTGCCGTTGTCCGGCGCGATCTCGCTGCTGGCCCTGGACTCCCGGCCGCACCCCCACCACACCGGCGTCAGTATCGGTGCCGTACAGAACCTCGGTCTGCTGCGCACCGTCCTGGCCCGCGAGGCCGCCGTCCCGCTGCACCTGGTCACCAGCGGTGCCGTGTCGGTGGGCCGCGTCGACCGGATCCGGGACGTCGCCCAGGCCGCCACCTGGGGCCTGGGCCTGGTGGCGGGGCTGGAGCGGCCCGACTGCTGGGGCGGCCTGGTGGACCTCCCGGAGCACCCCGACGACAAGGTCCTGACCCGTCTGGTGCGGCTCCTCGCCCGGGATGCCGAGGGCGCGGGCGAAATCGCGCAGGAGGACCAACTGGCCGTCCGCCCCGCCGGAGTCTTCGCACGCCGCATGGTCCGGGCGGAGGAGAGCACACCGGTCAGGTCGTGGCAGCCCGGCGGCACGGTGCTGATCACCGGCGGCACCGGCGGCATCGGACGCCACCTCGCCCACCGCATGGCTGAGCAGGGAGCCCGCAAGCTCGTCCTCACCGGCCGTCGCGGGTCCGCCGCCCCCGGAGCGGGCGAACTCGTCGCCGAACTCACCGCCCTGGGCGTCGAGACGGTCGTCGCCGCCTGTGACGTCACCGACCGGGACGCCGTCGCCGCGCTGCTCGCCGAGCACCCCGTCGACACGGTGATCCACGCCGCCGGTGTGCCGCAGGCCACCGCGCTCGCCGACTGCGACGAGGACGAACTCGCCGCTGTGGTCGCCGCCAAGACGGAGGGCGCCCGGCACCTGGACGAACTGGTCGGCGAGGTCGACGCGTTCGTACTGTTCTCCTCCGGTGCGGGGATCTGGGGCGGCGCCGGCCAGGCCGCCTACGCGGCAGGCAACGCCGTACTGGACGCCCTGGCCCAGGACCGCCGCGCCCGCGGCCTGACCGCCACGGCCGTCGCCTGGGGCGGCTGGGCCGGATCCGGCATGGCCGACGACCGGGAAGCCGCGGCCCAGCTGGGCCGCCGCGGACTTCACGCCATGGAACCGCGACTCGCCCTCGACGCGCTCCAGCAGGCCCTCGACGCCGACGAGACCTGCCTGACCGTCGCCGACATCGACTGGGCACGCTTCGCCCCCGGCTACTCCGCCGCCCGCCCCCGCCCGCTGATCACGGACGTCCCCGAGGCACGGGCGGCGCTCGCCGAGCCCGCCGCCACCGACGACCGGCCCGGCGACGAGGACGAACTGCGTGACACCCTGCTCGCCCTGACCGAGCCCCGGCGGGCCGACTTCGTGCTCGCCCTGGTGCGGGAGCACGCCGCGGCCGCGCTCGGGTACGCCGACCCCGCCGTGATCGACGCCGACCGAGCGTTCCGCGACCTCGGGTTCGACTCGCTGATGGCGGTCGAGGTGCGCAACCGCCTCCAGGGTGCCACCGGCCGCTCACTGCCCCCGACCCTGGTGTTCGACCACCCGACCCCCGCCGATCTCACGGCCCACCTCCTCTCCGAGGTGCTCGGCGAACAGGCCAGGGGTGACGACGTGGCCGCTGCCCGTGCCGGCGCCGCCGTCCAGGACGAGCCACTCGCCGTGGTCGGCATGAGCTGCCGCTACGCCGGTGGCGTCGACTCGCCGGAGGACCTGTGGCGACTGGTGATGGAAGGCACCGACGCCCTCGGCCCCTTCCCCACGGACCGGGGCTGGGACCTCGACAACCTCTACCACCCCGACCCGGACCACCCCGGCACCTCATACGTCCGCGAGGGCGGCTTCCTCCAGGACGCCTCCCACTTCGACGCGGGTCTGTTCGGCATCAGCCCCCGCGAGGCGATCGCCACCGACCCGCAGCAGCGACTCCTGCTGGAAGCCACCTACGAGACGTTCGAACGCGCCGGGATCGACCCGTCGACCATGCGGGGCAGCTCCACCGGCGTCTACGTCGGCACCTCGTTCGTCGGCTACGGGCTCGGCACACCGCAGACCGGCGGCGAGTCGGAGGGATTCTTCCTCGCCGGCACCGGCACCGCGGCCGCGTCCGGCCGCATCTCCTACACCTTCGGTCTGGAAGGGCCCGCCGCCACGGTCGACACCGCCTGCTCCTCCTCCGCCGTGGCCATCCATCTCGCCTGCCAGGCCCTGCGGCAGAACGAATGCGACATGGCCGTCGCCGGTGGCGTGGCCGTCCTCGCCACCCCCACCTCCTTCACCGAGTTCAGCCGTCAGCGCGGCCTCGCCGCCGACGGCCGGTGCAAGCCGTTCGCGGCCGCCGCCGACGGCACCGGATGGGGCGAGGGCGTCGGAATGATCCTCGTCGAGCGACTCTCCGACGCCCTGCGCAACGGCCACCCGGTCCTCGCCCTCATCCGCGGCACCGCCACCAACCAGGACGGCGCCTCCAACGGTCTGACCGCCCCGAGCGGCCCCGCCCAGCAGAAGGTGATCCGCCAGGCGCTGGCCAACTCCCGGCTGACGGCCGCCGACGTCGACGCCGTCGAGGCGCACGGAACCGGCACCACACTCGGCGACCCCATCGAGGCCCAGTCGGTGCTGGCCACCTACGGCCAGGACCGCCCCGAAGGCCGACCGCTGTGGCTCGGCTCGGTGAAGTCCAACATCGGGCACACCCAGTCGGCGTCCGGTGTGGCCGGAGTCATCAAGACGGTCATGGCCCTGCGCGAGGGAGTCCTGCCCCGCACGCTGCACATCGACGCGCCCACCCCGCACGTCGACTGGTCCACAGGCTCCGTCGAACTCCTCACGGAGACCACCCCCTGGCCGGAGATCGAAGGCCGCCCCCGACGGGCCGGCGTCTCCTCGTTCGGCGGCAGCGGCACCAATGCCCACCTCGTCCTGGAGCAGTACGTACCGGAACCCGACCCGGCCCCGGCCGCCGACCGCGCCCCGGACCTCGACGGCGTGACGGCGCCCTGGACGCTGTCCGGCCGCAGCGCCGACGCCCTGCGCGCACAGGCCCGCCGGATCCTCGACCGGCTCGACGCCGAACCCGGGGTCCACCCCGCCGACCTCGCCCACTCGCTGGCGGCCACCCGCGCGCTCTTCGAGCACCGCGCCGTCGTGGTCGCCGCCACCGACGCCGACCGACGTGCCGCACTGTCCGCACTGGCCCGCGGCGAGGCCGCGCCCCACCTGGTGCGGGGGACCGTGCGCCCCGGCAAGGTCGCCTTCGTCCTGCCCGGCCAGGGCGGCCAGTGGGCGGACATGGCCCTCGAACTCATGGAAACCTCCGAGGTGTTCACCGCGGAGCTGTACGCCTGCGCCGAGGAGCTCGCACGTCATGTCGACTGGTCGCTGATCGACGTACTGCACGGAGCCGAGAACGCCCCGCCGCTGGACCGGGTCGACGTGACACAGGCCGCGCTGTTCGGCGTGGCGGCGGCACTCGCCGCCCTCTGGAGGGCCCACGGGGTCGAACCCGACATGGTCCTCGGCCACTCGCAGGGCGAGGTACCCGCCGCCTACATCGCCGGTGCGCTCTCCCGCGCCGACGCCGCCCGGGTCATCGCCCTGCGCGGCAAGGTGCTCCTCCCGATCGCGGGAACCGGTGGCATGGCCTCCGTGGCCCTCCCCGCCGACCGGACCCGCGCCCTCCTCGATCCCTGGGGCGCACGCCTCTCCCTCGCCGGGATCAACGGCCCCGAGTCGACCGTCGTCTCCGGGGAGCGCGAGGCACTGGACGAGTTCCTCTCCGGCTGCAAGGCGGACGGTGTCCGGGCGAGTCGCATCCGGGTGGACTTCAGCTCCCACTGCGCACAGGTGGAGCCGATGGCCGAGGAACTCGCCCGGCTCCTCGCCGACATCGAACCCCGCACGGGCACCGTGCCGTTCCACTCCACGGTCACCGGCGAACGGATGGACGGCGCACAACTCGACGCCGCCTACTGGCAGCGCAACCTCACCACCCCGGTCGACCTGGACCGCGGCGTCCGCGGCCTGGTGGACCAGGGTGCCAGGTTCCTGGTGGAGATCGGCCCGCACCCGGTGCTCGCTCCCGCTCTCGGCGAGATCCTCGACGACGTCGCCGGACTCGACCCCGGCGACGTCGTGGTGCTCGGCACGCTCCGGCGCGACGAGGGCGGCATGGAACGCTTCCTGCTGTCCGTCGCCGAACTCCACGTCCACAGCGGCGCGGGAGACCTTGCCACTCCCCTCGCCGGACTCCCGGTACGCACCGTGCAGCTGCCGGTGTATCCCTTCCAACGGCAGCGTTACTGGCCGGAGTTCGCCCCCTCGGGAACCGGCGATCTCGGAGCGGCGGGCCTGGGCGGCACGGGGCACCCGCTGCTGAGTGCCGCGCTGACGCTCGCCGACGGCACGAGCACGGTGCTCACCGGGCGTATCTCCCTGCGCACCCACCCGTGGCTCGCCGACCACGCCGTCCTCGGCACAGTCCTGCTGCCGGGCACGGCCTTCGTCGAGATGGCCCTGCACGCCGGAACACGGGCCGACACCCCGGTGCTGGAGGAACTGGCCCTGGGCGCACCCCTGGTGCTCGGCGAGAACGACGCCGTCGCGCTCCAGCTCACGGTCGGCGCCCCCGGCGAGGAGGGCCGCCGCGAGGTGGCCGTCCACTCGCGCGACGCCGAGGACCCGGACGCCCCGTGGGTCCGGCACGCCTCCGGTACCCTGGCCCCCGCCGCACGCGTCCATGACGCCCCTGAGGCCACAGCTGTTGACTGGCCTCCGCCGGGCGCCGCACCGGTCGGACTCGACGGCTTCTACGAGGGCATCGCCGATGCGGGCTACAGCTACGGCCCCGCTTTCCGGGGACTGACCGGTGCCTGGCACCGCGACGACGAACTCTTCGCCGAAGTGCGGCTCCCCGAGGACGTGTCCGGCGACGGCTTCACGCTCCACCCGGCACTGTTCGACGCCGCCCTGCACGGTATCGGTCTTCTGCGCCACCTGCGCGACGACTCCGGCTCCGAAGCGGCCCGCGTGGCCGAACTCCCCTTCCTGTGGCGGGACGTGACGCTGCGCACCACCGGAACCCCGGTGGTGCGGGTACGGCTCACCGAGTCCGGCGAAGGCGTCGGCCTCGCACTCTTCGACGAGTCCGGAGCAGCTCTCGGCGGTGTGGGAGCGCTGGTGGCCCGGCCGATGGGAGCGGAGCTCGCCGCAGCCCGGCACGGCCTGGCCGACACACTGCTGCGGGTCGACTGGGAGACCGAACTGCCGCTGCCGGCCCCCGCCCCCGGCCGACTGGCCCTGCTCGGGAACGAGTGCCGTCCGGACTGGGCGTTCGGGGAGACGGAACCCGACGAGGCAGACGTCGTCGTCGTGTCCTTCGCCGACGCCGCCTCCGATGTCGCCGACACGGCAGGCGCCGTGGAGGAGGCCGTCATCCGGGCCCTCGCCCTGGTCCGGGACCGGGTGGCCGACGAACGGTACGCCGGGCAGCCGCTCGCCGTGGTCACCCGGGGCGCTGTCGCCACTGCCGACGACGACCTCACGGACCTGGTCAACGCCCCCGTACGGGGACTGGTGCGCTCCGCGCAGGCCGAGCACCCCGGCAGGTTCCTGCTGGTCGACCTCGACCCGGCGGCCGAACCCGACCCCATCCTGCTGCACGCCGCCGTCGTCGCCGCGCTGGAGGCGGGGGAGACCGAGATAGCCGTACGCGGCCGACGGGGCCTGGTCCCCCGGCTGGCGCGCATGCCCGTGCCCGGAGCACAGGACGGGCCCGACCGGCCGGACAGGGGGCCGTACGCCACCGACGGCACCGTCCTGGTCACCGGTGCGACCGGCACCCTCGGCAGTGCCCTCGCCCGGCACCTCGTGGGACACCACGGGGTGAAGCACCTGCTGCTGACCAGCCGCACCGGTCCGGACGCCCCCGGAGCCACCGAACTGGCAGCCGAACTGACCGAGCTGGGTGCGGAGGTCACCGTCGCCGCCTGTGACGTCGCCGACCGCGACGCACTGGCCCGCACCCTGGCGGATATCCCCGCGGCCCACCCGCTGACGGGCGTGATCCACACTGCCGCCGTCCTGGACGACGGTGTACTCACCGGCATGACGGACGGGAGCGTCGCCCGGGTGCTCGCACCCAAGGTGCGCGGAGCACTCAACCTCCATGAGCTCACCCAGGACACGGAGCTGACCCTCTTCGCGCTGTTCTCCTCCGCCGCAGGTGTGCTCGGCGGCGCGGGACAGGCCAACTACGCGGCAGCCAACGTCTTCCTCGACGCCTTCGCCGCGCACCGCCGCCGCATCGGACTGCCCGCCGTGTCGCTGGCGTGGGGACCATGGGCCGAGCGCACCGGACTGACCGGGACGCTCACCGAGGCGGACGTGCGCCGGGTGGCGCGCTTCGGCCTGGGTGCCCTGGCCACCGAGGACGGTATGGCGGCCTTCTCCGCGGCCTGCGCCGCCGACCGGGCGCTCGTCGTTCCGATGGCGTTCCAGCCGGCCGCGTTGCGCGGACGCACCACGGTCCCGCCGCTGCTGCGGGCCCTGGTCCCCCGTAAGGGGCGTGCGGCCACGACCGGCTCCGCCGCCGGTGACCCCGCCGCTCTGCGGGCCAGGCTCACCGGCGCGCCGGAGGCCGATCAGCGGCGCGTCGTGCTGGAACTGGTGCGGGGCCAGGTGGCCGCCGTTCTGGGCTTCGCCTCGCCGGGCGCCGTCGACGCCGACCGGGGGCTGCTGGAAGTCGGTCTCGACTCGCTGACCGGCGTCGAACTGCGCAACAGGCTGGCCGCCGCCACCGGACTGCGGCTGCCCGCGACGCTGGTCTTCGACTACCCGACGCCCGGC
Source organism: Streptomyces sp. NPDC002793 (assembly GCF_040295485.1). NCBI lineage: Bacteria > Bacillati > Actinomycetota > Actinomycetes > Kitasatosporales > Streptomycetaceae > Streptomyces > Streptomyces sp. NPDC002793. Next base: position 11,165 of record NZ_JBEOVL010000076.1, read on the forward strand.
GACATCGCCCGCCACCTGCGCACCGAACTGGCCCCCGAGCCGGTCTCCGAGGTCGACGGGCTGCTGGCCGAACTGGTGCGCCTGGAAGCGGGGCTGGCCCGGATCGACGCCGACGAAGACGGCCGGACCCGGGTCGCGGCCCGGCTGCGGGCCCTCGCGGGCCGCTGGTCCGGCAGGCAGACCGAGCGGGAAGGGGACCTGGACTCCGCATCGGCGGAGGAGGTCTTCGACCTGCTGGACAACGAGTTCGAAACATCGTGAAACGAGTTCGAGACGTCATGAGAGGACCCGGACAGCACATCATGGCCGAGACGAACCCGGACCAGCAGGAAAAGCTGCTCGCCTACCTGAAGCGGGCCACCGGCGAGCTGCGCGACGCCAACCGCCGCGTGCGTGAGCTGGAGGAACAGGCGCGGGAGCCGATCGCGGTGATCGGCATGGCCTGCCGCTACCCCGGCGGCGTCCGCTCCCCGGAGGACCTGTGGGAGCTGGTCGTGTCCGGCACCGACGCCCTCGGCCCGCTCCCCACCGACCGTGGCTGGGATCCGGCACTGGTGTCCTCCGCACCGCGCGGCGGATTCGTCCACGGGGCAGGCGACTTCGACGCGGCCCTGTTCGGCATGAGCCCCCGGGAGGCCGCCGCCACCGACCCCCAGCAGCGGCTGCTGCTGGAGGTGTCCTGGGAGGCGGTGGAACGGGCGGGCATCGACGTCCGCACGCTGCGCGGGGGACGCACCGGCGTCTTCGCGGGGGTGATGTACCACGACTATCCGTCCGTCGTCGATCCCGCCGCACTCGACGGCTACCTGGGCACAGCCAACGCCGGCAGTGTCCTCTCCGGCCGTGTCGCCTACAGCTTCGGCCTGCGTGGCCCCGCGGTCACCGTCGACACGGCCTGCTCGTCGTCGCTGGTCACCCTGCACCTCGCCGCGCAGGCTCTGCGCGGCGGTGAGTGCGAGCTCGCCCTGGCCGGCGGCGTGACGGTGATGTCCGGGCCCATGATGTTCGCCGGCTTCGGCTTCGAGGAAGGCAGCGCCGCCGACGGCCGCTGCAAGGCGTTCTCGGCTGCCGCTGACGGCACAGGCTGGGGCGAGGGCGCCGGAGTACTGCTCCTGGAGAAGCTCTCCGACGCCCGCCGCAACGGGCACCGGGTGCTGGCGGTCATCCGGGGTTCCGCCGTCAACTCCGACGGCGCCTCCAGCGGTCTCACCGCCCCCAACGGCCCCGCCCAGCAGCGCGTCATCCGTGCGGCCCTGGCCGGGGCCGCACTGGTGCCCGCCGAGGTCGACGCCGTGGAGGCGCACGGCACCGGCACCCGTCTCGGTGACCCCGTCGAAGCGCAGGCTCTCCTCGCCGCCTACGGCCAGGATCGTGCGGAGCCCTTGTATCTGGGCACGCTCAAGTCCAACATCGGGCACACCCAGGCCGCCGCCGGAGTCGCCGGTGTGATCAAGATGGTGGAGGCCGTCCGCCGGGGCCTGCTCCCGGCGACGCTGCACGTCGACGCGCCGACACCCCAGGTGGACTGGTCGGCGGGCGCGGTGGAGCTGCTGACCGCGACACGTGCATGGCCGGAGACCGGCCGTCCGCGCCGGGCGGGCGTCTCCTCCTTCGGCGTCAGCGGCACCAACGCCCACGTCATCGTCGAGCAGGCGCCCACCCAGGAGACCGCCGAGCCGCGGCCCGTTCGGCCAGGGCCCAGGCCCTTCCCGCTCGCGGGCCGGACGGCCCCGGCGCTACGGGCCCAGGCCGCCCGCCTGTTGGCGGCGTCCGACCGCCACGAACCGGCGGACCTGGCCTACTCGTCGGCCACCGCCCGGGCCGCTCTCGACCATCGTGCCGTCGTCGTCGCCGCGGACCGCGAGGAACTGGAGGCCGGGCTGCGCGCCCTGGCCGCCGGTGAGCCTTCGCGCCACGTGGTCACCGGGAAGGCGCGCGGCGGCGGCACGGCGTTCCTGTTCACGGGACAGGGGGCGCAGTGGGCCGGGATGGGGCAGGGGCTCCGGGTGTTCCCGGTGTTCGCGGCGGCCTTCGAGGAGACGTGCCGGGCGGTGGGCCTGGACGGTGCGGTGTTCGAGGACCAAGGGGCGCTGGACCGTACCGGCAACACCCAACGCGCCCTGTTCGCGGTGGAGGTGGCGCTGTTCCGGCTGATGGAGTCCTGGGGCGTCGTGCCCGACGTGCTGGTCGGCCACTCCGTGGGCGAGGTGGCGGCGGCGCACGCGGCGGGCGTGCTGTCACTGGACGACGCGTGCCGACTCGTCGCCGCCCGGGCGCGGTTGATGGAGGAACTGCCTGCGGGTGGGGCGATGCTGGCTGTCGGGGCGGCGGAAGGTGAGCTCGACCTGCCCGAAGGGATCGACCTGGCCGCGGTCAACGGCCCCGCCTCGCTCACGGTGTCCGGCACCGCCGACGCGATCGGCACGCTGGAGGAGCGACTACGTGCGGAGGGGCGGCAGGTCAAGCGGTTGTCGGTCTCGCACGCGTTCCACTCGCGCCTCATGGAGCCGATGCTCGACGCGTTCGGCTCGGTGGCCGGGTCGTTGACCTACCACACCCCGACGATCCGTGTCATTCCGACCGCCTCGGGGGCGATGGACACCCCGGAGTACTGGGTACGCCAGGTCCGCGAGCCCGTCCGCTTCGCGGACGCCGTGCGGCGGGCGTACGAGGAAGGGGGCACGCGCTTCGTGGAACTGGGCCCCGACGGTGTGCTGGCCGCGCAGGCGGCGCACAGCCTGCCCGCCGCCGAGGTGGTCCTCGTGCCCGTCCAGCGCGCGGGCGGTGACGACGTACGGGCCCTGCTCTCCGCCGTCGCGGCCGTGCACGCCGACGGTGCCGACATCGACTGGCACGAGGTGTTCGCCTGTCTGGGCGGCAGCCCCGTCGACCTGCCGACCTACGCGTTCCAGCACCGGAGGTACTGGCCGCTGCCAGGCCCCGCCACGGGCGCACCCGGTGCGGGGGAGCGCTCCGACGACCCGTTCTGGTCCGCCGTCCGCACAGGTGACCCGGACGCCCTCGCCGGACTGCTCGGCGTGGACCGCGACGAGGACCGGCGGCGACTCGACGGCGTGCTGCCGCTCCTCGCGGGCTGGCACGACCGGTCCCGCGCCCGGGGCCTGCGGTACCGGGAGGAGTGGCGACCCGTCGCCGCCTCCGCCGATCCGGTCCTGATCGGCGGCTGGCTCGTCCTCGCGCACCCCGAGGACGAGGAGACCGCCGCCGAGTGCGCCGAGGCGATCCGGCGCAGCGGTGGGACCCCGTCCCTGCGACTGCTCGACCCTTCGACCGGACTCCGGGACATGGTCGAGCAGCTCAGCGCGGCAAGCCCCTTGGCGGGCGTGCTGTCGTTGCTCGGGCTGGCGGAGGAGAGCGCGGTGGCCACCGGACTCGCCCTGATCCAGGCGCTGGACGGCACCGACACCCGTCTGTGGTGCGCCACCCGCGGTGCCGCCGCGCTCCCGGGCGAACAGCCCCCCGGCGCGGGCGGTCATGCCCTGTGGGCGCTGGGCCGGGTGGCCGCGCTGGAACACCCCGCACTGTGGGGCGGGCTGATCGACCTGCCCGCGACCGGCGTCGCGGAGTCCGCGCTCGCCGCATTCCTCACCGGCGTCACCGGAGAGGACCAGGTCGCCCTCAGGGACCTCCCGTTCGCCCGCCGACTGGTCGCCGCACCCTCGGTCCCCGCCGCGCCCTGGCGTCCCCGGGGCACGGTGCTGATCACCGGTGGGACCGGCGCGCTCGGCTCCCGTATCGCCCGGTGGGCGGCCCGTAACGGTGCCGAGCGGCTGGTCCTGGCCGGCCGGCGCGGCGCCGACGCACCAGGAGCCGGTGAGCTGGTCGCCGAACTCACGGACACGGGAGCCCGGGCGACCGTCGTCGCCTGCGACTTCGCCGACCGGGACGCCGTCGCCGCGCTGCTGGCCGCACACCCGCCGACCGCCGTGGTCCACGCGGCGGGCGTCGGGGGCCTCGGCAGGCTCACGGAACTCACCGAGGACGACCTGACGGCGGCCCGGGCGGGCAAGGCCGACGGCGCCGAACACCTCGACGCGCTCTGCGGGGACCTCGACGCGTTCGTACTGTTCGGCTCGGTCGCCGCCACCTGGGGAGGCGCGGCACAGGCCGCCTACGCCGCCGCCAACGCACGGCTCGAAGCCCTGGCGCTGCGCCGTGCCGCCCGTGGGGCGCCCGCGACCTGCGTGGCCTGGGGTGCCTGGCGGGGCGCAGGCATGGCCGAGGGCGCGGACGCCGAACTCGCCCGCCGGGGGGTCCTCGTGATGGATCCGGACGTGGCGATCGCCGCGATGGCCGAAGCGGTGGCGGACACCACACCCCTGGTGACCGTCGCCGGGGTCGACTGGCCGGTGTTCGCACGCGCCTTCGCGTCCGCCCGGCCCAGCCACCTGCTGGCCGAGCTGGTCGGCGACCGTTCGGAACCGGGTACGGCCGAGGAGACCGAGGGGCCCGGAGACCTGCGCGCCCGTCTCCTGGCCCTGCCCCCGTCCGAACGACCCGACGCGGTGCTGGACATGGTGCGTGAACAGACCGCTCTGGTGCTCGGCCACGCACACGCCGGCGACGTGGAACCCGACCTGTCCTTCCGGGACCTCGGGTTCGACTCGCTCACCGCCGTGGAGATGCGCAACCGGCTCAACGCCGTCAGCGGCCTGCCGCTGACCGCCACGGTCGTCTTCGACTACCCGACGCCCGCCGAACTCGCCGAACACCTCCTGGAGGAGACCGGCGCCGGCGAGAGCGACACGGCCGACGCCGACGAGGAACAGCGCCTGCGCGCCGTCCTGAGCACCGTGCCCACGGCCCGGCTCCGGGAAGCAGGGCTGATCGACACCCTGCTGCGGCTGGCGGGCGAGAAGACCGACGACACGGGGACACCGACCGCGCACGCGGTGGACGAACTGGACGGCGAGGCTCTGCTGAGACTCGTCGCCGCCAACGACGGGGAGTACTGACCATGGCAGCGTCCGACGAGCGTTACGTCGAAGCCCTGCGCACGCTGGTCAAGGAGAACGAACGGCTCAGGACCCGCAACAAGGAACTGACCGTCGCCGAGCACGAGCCGATCGCCATCGTGGGCATGGCCTGCCGACTGCCCGGCGGGATCGACTCGCCCGAGTCGCTCTGGGACCTGGTCGCCGCCGGAGGCGACGGCATCAGCGAATTCCCGGCCGACCGCGGCTGGGACCTCGGCTCCCTCTACGACCCGGACTCCCGGGGCGAGGGCACCTCGTACTCCCGGCAGGGCGGATTCGTCCACGACGGGGGAGACTTCGACGCGGACTTCTTCGGCATCTCGCCCCGCGAGGCCGCCGCGATGGACCCGCAGCAACGCTTGGTCCTGGAGGCCTCCTGGGAGGCGCTCGAACGGGCCGGGATCGACCCGCAGACCGTCAAGGGCAGCCCTGTCGGCGTGTACGTCGGTGCCGCGACCTCCGGCTACGGCACCGGAGTCCCCGTCGCGGCGGAGGCGGCGGGCTACGCCCTGACCGGCACCGCGACGAGCGTGCTCTCCGGCCGCGTCGCCTACAGCTTCGGCTTCGAGGGGCCCGCGGTCACCGTGGACACCGCCTGCTCCTCGTCCCTGGTGGCGCTGCACCTGGCGGCCCGCGCGCTGCGCGCCGGCGAGTGCTCCATGGCGCTGGCCGGCGGCGTGACCGTGATCGCCACCCCTGCCGCCTTCGTCGAGTTCAGCAGGCAGCGGGGCCTGGCCAGGGACGGCCGCTGCAAGGCGTTCGCGGCGGCCGCCGACGGCACGGGCTGGTCGGAGGGCGTCGGCATGCTCCTGGTGGAGCGGCTGTCCGACGCCCGCCGCAACGGTCACCGGGTGCTGGCCCTGATGCGCGGCTCCGCCGTGAACTCCGACGGCGCGTCCAACGGGCTCACCGCGCCCAACGGCCCCTCCCAGCGACGCGTCATCCTGGACGCACTGGCCTCCGCGCGGCTCTCCGCCGCAGAGGTGGACGCCGTCGAGGGGCACGGCACGGGCACGACCCTCGGCGACCCGATCGAGGCACAGGCGCTGCTGGCCACCTACGGGCGGGACCGCGACGAACCCCTGTGGCTGGGCTCGCTGAAGTCCAACATCGGGCACACACAGGCCGCGTCGGGCGTGGCCGGGGTGATCAAGATGGTGCAGGCGATACGGCACGGCGTGCTCCCCAGCACCCTCCACGTCGACGCACCCAGTCCGCACGTCGACTGGTCCGCCGGTGGGGTCGAACTGCTCACCGGGAACCGTCCCTGGCCCGAGGCGGACAGGCCGCGCCGGGCGGGCGTCTCCTCGTTCGGGGTGAGCGGCACCAACGCGCACGTGATCCTGGAGGGCCCCCCGGCGGAAGAGACCGCGGACCGGGTACGGGGCACAGCGCCGTCCGTCGTCCCGTGGACGCTCTCGGGGCGCGACGCCCGGTCGCTGCGTGCCCAGGCCGAGCGGCTGCTCGACCACCTCGCGCCCCGGCCCGACCTGGATCCGGCCGACCTCGCCGTCTCGCTGGCCACCACCCGGGCCGCCCTGGACCACCGCGCCGTCGTCCTGGGCGCCGACCCCGACGAACTGCTCGCAGGCCTGCGCTCGCTGGCCGGGGGCGCACCCGGCCCCGACGTCGTGACCGGCGATGCCAGGCCCGGCAAGCTGGCCTTTCTCTTCACGGGGCAGGGGTCGCAGTGGGCGGGGATGGGGCGCGGGCTCCGGACCACGTTCCCGGTGTTCGCGGCGGCCTTCGAGGAGGCGTGCCGGGCGGTGGGGCTGGACGCGGAGGTTTTCGAGGACCAGGAGGCGTTGGACCGTACCGGCAACACCCAACGCGCCCTGTTCGCCCTGGAGGTCGCGCTCTTCCGGCTCGCTGAGTCCTGGGGGGCGGCCCCCCGCTTCCTGATCGGCCACTCGGTGGGCGAGGTGGCGGCCGCGCACGCCGCGGGAGTGCTGTCGCTGGAGGACGCGGGAAGCCTGGTCTCGGCGCGGGCGCGGTTGATGGACGCGCTGCCGGAGGGCGGAGCCATGCTCGCGGTGGAGGCGGGCGAGGGTGAGCTGGAGTTGCCGGA
>NZ_JBEOVL010000077.1:0-17996 GCF_040295485.1 Streptomyces sp. NPDC002793
CCTGCGAGGTCGCGGCGGGCTTCGGGGGAGCGGGTGTCGGGGACGATGCGGGTGAGCCAGAGCGTCATCGTCGGCTCCCTTCGATGGTGTGCAGCCGGGTGTCGAGGTAGTGCCCCAGGGCAATGAGCTGGGTTTTTCCGAAGCCGGCGAACTGGGAGTGGGGCAGGAGCAGGGTGCGTCGGTACAGCGGTCGGGCGCGGTAGGAGCGTCGGCTGGGGTGGTAGCTGACGGGCTGGTCGTTGACTTCGCCCGAGGTGTGGCTGCCGTCCTCGTTGGTGTCGCTGACTGTGGCGGCGGGGTTGGGCAGGTGGGTGAGGGGCCGGTCGGCCAGGAATTCCACCGGTGTGCTCTCGGCTGCGCGGTGCCGGGTGGGTTGTGCGGCGATTGGCAGGTGGATGAGGTGGTGCAGGGCGTCGTCGCTTCGCCCGATCAGGACGGGGCCTTCGGGCGGGCATGAGCGGCGGCCGAGGTGCAGGGACCACCGGGGGGCACGCAGGGCTTCAGCACAGCGGTCCAGGAGGGTGTGGGTTTCGGTGGTCGGTCGTGGGGTGGTGAGGGCGAGGGTGAACGCGGCGTCGGCGAGGTAGTAGCGATGGGTGAGGAGGGTGCCGGTGTCGCCGGGGCGTTTTTTGCCCTCGGCGGTGGTCACGGTCGCTTTGCCAGGGAGGCCGCCGCCGACGGTGTGCAGGTCGCGTAGCAGCACTCCCGGCCGGTCGGTGCGCACGGTCAGCTGGAGTGCGGTGAGGTCGTCGATGGGCTGGTCGCGGTGGCGGCCGAGGGCGGAGGCGAGCATGCCGATGACGCCGGAGCGGGTGGGGAAGGTAGCGGTGTCGCGCTCGTTGAAGTGGCTGTGCAGGCCCCAGGACTGCAGGGGTCCGGTCAGACGGAGCAGGAGTCCCGGCTCGGGGGCGGGGGATGGAGCGGTCATGCCTGGCCACCGGTGGACTGTGCGGTGAGGGCGCTGTCGAGGGCGGTGTCGATGAGGGTATCGAAGCCGGTGTGGCGGGTGCCGAGTCCGTCGAGGCCCTTGGAGTCGACGCCGGCCCAGCCGGAGGTGAGGATGTTGCTGGTGCCCAGGAGGCGGTTGGCGGCCTCGGCGTACTCGGACAGGGTGGTGCGGGAGGGGGCGGCGTAGCCGCCTTGGCCGGCTGCGGTGACGGGGCTTTCGAACGCGGCGGCGTAGGACAGAGGCCGGTCGGTGCGGACGGAGATGTGGGCGAGGTCGGGGATGGTGTGGGGGGCGGTGGAGTTCTTCTTCGCCTGGGGCAGGGACAGGATGAACGCGTTGAGGAAGGCGGCGGTGAGTTCGCGGAGCTCGTCGGGGTTGTCGCCGATGTTGTGGGCGAGGTCGCGCAGGTCGATGGTGGCGTAGCGGTAGAAGGTGCCGGCGCTGAATTCGGTGTGGCCCATGTGGCCGCTGCCGGTCTGGTCGTTCCAGGTGGCGGTGACGTCGTCGACGGCGGAGAAGTAGTCGAGTTCGACGTCGGTTTCGTGGGTGGTGAGGGCGTGGGCAACCTGAACAGCGCCGTCGACGCCGGCGTTGTCGACTTCGGCGAGCATGCGGCCGAAGAGGTTGATGACGCCGTTGCGGGAGCGGAGTACCGCCTCGACCTTGTCGGTGGGCAGGATGCTCTTGTCAGCGGGCTTCTTGATGTCCTTCGCGCCCTGCAGTTCCTCGCGGTATTCCTCGGCCAGGTTGGCGAGTTCGGCCACGGCGGTCTCGGGGACGTAGACCATCGCGTTGGTCAGGACCTTGTTCGTGACGGCCTGCTTGGGGTCCTTGGGGTCTTTCGCGAGTTCGAACTTGATGCTGCTGGCCGCAGCCGTGTGCGCCCCTGCCTTCTCCGCGAGGTCCAGCGGCCACCCACGGTCTTCGGTGAGGAGGCGGGTGACGCGCTCGCCGATGCGCCGGGTACGCAGCGCGGCCTGGCCGATACGGTCCTCGAACACGCCGCGCACGGCCCGCTTCCAGGACTGGCTGCTGACCCGGGTGCGGAGCACGCTGCCGTACTGCACCGTCTTGACAGAATTCGTGTCGTCACGGTTCAGGTTGGCGAACGGGACGCTCTGAATGATGTGGATGTCGATGAAACGGGCGGCCATGACCATGGTGGTGTGACTCCTTCGTACGGAAGTGTGCGAGACGTGTTCTGCGAGGCTCATTGCTTGGCGGGCTGCGTCAGGGGCCGGTGGGAGCGGCAGGCGGATCTGCTGCGAGTTCCTTCTCGTCGGCGTCGTCGGCCTGCAAAGCGAGGGACTTGTCCCGCAGCCGGTAGAAGTCCTGAAGCCAGGTACGAGAGATCCGCCCGGACTGCCTGCGCCAGTTACCGACGTCGTCCAGGAGCTGCCCCCAGTCGATGTCCACGCCCAACGAGCGCAGGTATCCCACGGAGGCGGGCAGATGGCGGTGCAGCCCGTTGACGCTCTGGCGGGTGAGGAGGTTGAGGCGGCTCTCCGCTGTCCCCGCCCGCATCTCCTTCTCCCGGCCCGGCCCCTCGACGACCGCAGTCGCGAAGGCGGTGCCGAGAGTGGCACGACGCCGCCGCGGTGTGGGGGCAGCGTCCCGCTGCTCACCGCCGTCGGCCGTGCTCTGCGGTACGCCCAGTGCGCTGCGGGGCTGGGCGGCGATCATTGCGGCGACCGCGTAGTACGCCCGCTCCACATCCTCGGACCGCTGCTCGGGCAGCCACGGGGCGACCAGACGGTGCATGCGCCGCACCGAGTCGAGGTCCTTCCGCAGCCCGCTGCGCAGTGCGCTGCGGGCACCTGGGTCCTCTCGGCTGACCTGTGCGACCCAGTTGGTGAACGCGTGCGAGCGGCTCGCCCGCGCGTTGCTGTTCTGCTGCGGGATCCTGCCGGCCGGGGAGATGAGTGGGTCGGTGGTGTTCTGGGGGAGTGGCGGTGGGGTGGTGGTCATGCGGTGGGCTCCTCGGTCTTTGCGCGGGAGGCGGGCACGGTGGCCTGGGTTTTCTTCGGTGCTCCGCCGTAGAGGTCGATGCGGGCTTGTGAGACGGCCTTCGCGCCGCGCAGCGTGCGGGTGGCGGGGGCGGTCACCGTGTCGTATGCCTCTTCGGCCAGGCGCAGGAAGGCGCGACGGGTCGCTGCTGGGTCGAAGCCGCTGTCGGCCACGTCGCCGGTACGGTCCAGGAGGCGGAACCGTGCCCAGAACTCCGCCTCGGCACTGGGCCAGTACCGGGCGCCGGCTTGTGCCGCCCAGGCCGCGCCGTCCGCTTTGGCGTCCTTGACGTAGGCGGCCCAGGCACGTTTGACCGCCCGGTCCAGACGTCGTCCGTACAGTTCGCCGAACTGCCTCAGGCGGCCGACGGCGGGGACGGTGCGGGGGTCGTTGGTCTCGGCGTATCCGAGGACGGCCGGGGTGCTGGCGTCGATGAACTGGGTGTCCTTGGCCTGCCCTTCCTGGTCGAATCCGAGGGCCCGCACCCGCAGGTACTCCGATACCTGGTCCGCTGTTCGGAAGACACGGGGCTGCTGCGGGTGCGTACTGCCTGCCGGCGGGTGCTGCAGCAGCAGTGCGTCCAGATCCCGCCACAGGGCACGGCCGGCATCAGCGGGACGCGGGTAACGGTTGCCCTGCTGGCTGGTCTGCCAGATCAGGTAGTCGTCCTCCCGTGGCATCCGTTCGCCCCGGTAGGCCCAGGTGATGTACGCGTCCCGCACGTGGGTGCTGGTCTCGTCGGGCAGCAGGAGCAGCGCGTGCTGCGAGCGGCCGGTGTGACGCGAGCGAGGTCCTTTGGATTCCCGGGGCGGGTGGTCGGGGTCCGTCAGGTCGTCCAGTTCCCACGGGCACAGGTCTTCCTGTCCGTTCACGTTGTCTTCCGGCGGTACGAGGCCGGCGAGCAGCGTTTCGAAGAGGGAGTTGCCCTCGGGGTGGTAGGACATGGCCGTGCGCAGGGGGCCGGCGGTGGCGCTCGCGGTCTTCACCCCGTTCACCTCACGGGCCGAGCATCGTCCCGACGGACCGTAGTAGTGCCATACCAGCAGGCTCAGGAAGGCTTCGGGGGCGGTCGGTGGTTCGGGTGCGGTGTCCGTGTCGTGCCGGAACCAGGAGTGGTTGTTGCCCGAGGGGCGGGTGACGATGAGCTTGTTGACCCCGGCGGTGTTCGACGCGTCGCACTGCTCTGCCAGCCGGGGATCTTGCATCCAGGGACGCCCGCCCGGTGCGAACAGGAAGAACCGGCTGCTGAACTCCTCGAAGTACGCGTGAACATCGTCGGGCGGGAGATGGCCGATGTCGAGGGCTTCCAGGCGGCGTTCGTCCCAGTCGCCTTCGTCGCCCTGGTCGGTCAGGCCGGCCACCCGGGCTGTGAGCGCGTACAGGACGCGGAGCAGCGCTGCGTGGGCGGGTGCGTCGGTGACGGCCAGGGACTCGATGTCGTGGCTGCGCAGCAGCAGTTCACGTAAGCCCACCAGATCCGGGAGCCTGCCTGTGTCGGTGGCTGTGCTGCCGGGTTTCCAGCGCACAGGGACACAGGGTTGGTCGATCAGGTTGTACGTGCCGGTCGGCATGGAGGTGTCCTGTCGTTCGGACCGCTGGAAGTCGAGACGGAGCGGGCGGTTCTTCGCCGCGCAACCGAGGCGGCGATCGTGTGCCACTCCGGGGGCGGAGGACCGCACATGAAACGTAGCGGAAACATGATGGAAGAGTGATCAGAACGTGAAGATCACTGGGCTTCGAGGCCGACATCTGATATGGAAACCGTGTAACGCCCGTGGGAGCATGCCCAACTCCCGTTCCCTGCCGGGCTCATGCGCAGTACGACGAGGTCGCGGAGCGAGGGATGCGTCCCCCACTTCTCCGGCACGGTTGCACCGGGTTCAGCGCCGCGCAGCCACCGCCCCGGCACGGGTGCCACCCGCCGCGCGACGTCCGCCAGCTGTGCCGCCCGAAGGCCGTGCCGGCCTCCGGCAGGAACCGGGACTCTGCCCTCCGGATCGAGCGTTGCCACTCCGCCGGCCTGCTCGTACAGGCACAGCACACGACCGGTGTCAGCGCCCAGACGCGTCGTCAGCAGCTCCTCCGTCACCCCCGCATCCCGCACCGACAGCTCGCTGAGATCACCCTTCACGTCCGCCGGAGCGCAGATGCTGGTCCAGGTCGCCAGATGCCGCTCGGCCGCCTCGCCCGCCAGCCGCTCCTCGTCCAGCCGCACCAGCTCCTCGCGGGCAGCACCCTCCAGCCGGTCGACGAACTCTTCCTCGTACACCTCGTCGACCAGCCGCTGCACATCACCAGGCACCGCGATGCCGCCCGGAGCACACGTGTCCAGGGTCTGTGACGTGCGTACAAGCAGTCCCGCGTCGTAGACCGTGCCCCACGAGCGAGGGGGAGCGGATCCGCCCGGTACGGCCAGCGGATCGAGAACCACCAGCTCCGGCTCGTCCTCCGCAGCCGCCCACCCAGGCCGGCCGAGCGGCCCCCGTTGATGCCGCCGCCCGCGCCCGGCGCGCTGCAACAACTGGGCCAGTGGCGCCAGATCGCTCACCACCAGGTCGAAGTCGAAGTCCAGCGACTGTTCCACCACCTGCGTCGCCACCAGAATCGACCCCGGACGCACCGCGACGGTCCCCTCGCCCGGCTTCCCATACGCGTCCTGGCACCGAGCGGTAATCGCCGCCCGCACGTCCGCCGGGTAACGGGAATGCAGCAGCCGCACCCCACCCGCACGTGCCGCAAGCCCGGGAAAAGCCGCACACACATCCCGGTAGGTCTGCTGGGCCTCGGCCACCGTGGTGCAGCACACCAGCGCCGTACCGCCCTCGGCGGCGACAGGAGCCAGCACCTCCCGCAGCGCCGCACGCCGGCCTCCCTCCCGCACCGGCGCCTCGGCCGGCTCCGAGGCATCCCACTCCACCAGCCTGCGGGTCACCCTCAACGTCCGGACACGGTTGCTCGCCGTACCCCGCGCGGCCGACACCTCACCCGAGGCACCGCTCGCGAACAGCCACCCCGGATACCGCGGAACCACATCCGAAGGCTCACGGAACCCCGCACCACGCCGGTAGGCGTCCACCAGAGAACCCGCCGAACGGCCCGTCAGCGTGGCCGACAACAACACCACCGGGGCACCCAACGCACCCAACCACTCCAGCAACCGCACCAACAGCTGATGCATCCACGGCCCATACGCGTGCGCCTCATCGACCACGAACACCTTGTCCGACAACCCGAACAGGCGCAGCGCGTTGTACCGCAACGGCAGCACCGCACTCAACGCCTGGTCGATCGTGCCCACACCCAGCGGAGCGAGCAGCCCACGCTTCGCACCCCGCAACCACCCGTCCGCCTCGACCACCGTCCCCTTCTCCGCACTCACCGCGGCCTCGCCGGCCGAGACGTCGGACACGGCCGCCCTGTCCGGAGTGCTCAGCCACGCCATCGAGTGCAAGAGCATCAGCGCCCGCTCCCCGGACAGCGCCCGCGCGGCGAACGCCTCCACCCGCGGCAGCATCGCGTCCGCCGTCCCCATCGTCGGCAGCGCGAAATACACCCCCCGGGCACCCGCCGCCCGTCCCAGCAACGAAGCCGCGAACAACGCAGCCTCCGTCTTCCCGTCACCCGTCGGGGCCGTCACCAGCACCAGCCCAGACCCGCTCTCACCCACCATCGCGGGAAGATGCTCCACGAGATCCCGCTGCAAACTGTTGGGGGCGAACGGGAACATCTCACCGAACTCCCCGGTCGCGAACCCGGCCCGGCCCAGCCGCGCCGCCCGCACCAACCCCGGAGCCGCTCTCACAGCAGCCTGCCAATGGGCATCCACCTCGTCAGCCATCCCCGACCAGCCAGGGCCAGGGATCCGCTCCTCGATCGCGGAAGTCTGACTCGCCAGCCAGTCCGCCACCACAACCAAGCCGGACACCACCACAGCCAGCCCCACCGGTAAGCCGCCCCGAGGAACCGCGAACGCGCCCAAGACCCGCCGCAGCTCCTCGAAATGCATCCGCCGCTGACCAGCCCAGCCCTGCCGCCCGAGACCAGGGTTGTAATCGGCGGGCCGCGCCGCCTTCTTGGCCTTCAACACCTCACCGAAGACGCCGTGATGACCACCCAGCAACTGCGCTACCTGATGACTCACAGCCTTACGAAGCAAGCGCTCGCCGCCCGGATACCCAGCCTCCTCAAAGAGCTGGTACAGAGCCCAGTGGGAAGCGACCTCGTGACGGAAACCCTTCTCGCCCTCGGCTCCCGGCGCGCTGCCATAGGCAGGATCGTCACGCACCGGCTGATAGCAGTCCGGAACCTGAGCCTGGAACGGAGGAGAAATTTTCCCGATGTCATGCAACCCGGCCCAGAACGAAACAACCGTGCGAGCCTCCACCACACTCAGACCGAGCGCACCCCCGACAGCCACCCTGGTCGCGTCGCTCAAAACGACATCCCATAACTCCTGGAACACCGCACCTGTATCGAGAAGATGGCAAATCACCGGATACGGCCGCGACAGCCCCGCCTCCTTCCCCCACAGCCGAACATCCAGAACACAGACCTGCGAAGCACCCGCCCCACCGCAATCCACCATGAGCACAGAGATAGCACCCACCACTGACAACAACTCCAAATAGCCCAAGCTCGCGCCGACAGGAGGGGCGAGCCTTACACTCACTGCGCGACGACAACGAATCGAGCTGCATGCACCACGACGCTTGGCAAAAAAACGGCAAAGCGGTCAGGTAAGGCCAGGTCGCGAAGGGTGCTCTCCGCGCGAGCGGAGGTGAACCGGTCCGCGACGTCTTCATAGGTACCCGCCATGAGTGCTCTCCGCGCGAGCGGAGGTGAACCGCGGCCGACCTGCTCGGCCACTGCGCAGCCTTCGTGCTCTCCGCGCGAGCGGAGGTGAACCGTCGCTGCTGCCACCGGCGAGCCCGCCACGCGTGTGCTCTCCGCGCGAGCGGAGGTGAACCGCCGCACGCCGCGCCGCCGAGTACCTCCTCTCCGTGCTCTCCGCGCGAGCGGAGGTGAACCGTCGGACGTGACTCTGGAGATTGCTTCGCAGGGGTGCTCTCCGCGCGAGCGGAGGTGAACCGCCTGATCAGCTCCGAGCAGAGTCATCGAGGCGGTGCTCTCCGCGCGAGCGGAGGTGAACCGTCGACGACGACGTCGTCCTTCACCGGGGCGGCGTGCTCTCCGCGCGAGCGGAGGTGAACCGTTGTCGACGAGCGAGCTGTACCCGCCCAGTAGGTGCTCTCCGCGCGAGCGGAGGTGAACCGTCGTCGCTCACGGGGTAGTCCGTGGGCTCGGTGTGCTCTCCGCGCGAGCGGAGGTGAACCGGATGGATCTCGCCGAAGGCAGCCAGCAGGCCAGTGCTCTCCGCGCGAGCGGAGGTGAACCGAACTGACCACACCGCAACCGCAGACGCCCCGCGTGCTCTCCGCGCGAGCGGAGGTGAACCGGAGTTCCAGACCGCGTTGTCGGAGCTGTCCAAGTGCTCTCCGCGCGAGCGGAGGTGAACCGATATCGACATCGACGTGGACGTGGACACCGACGTGCTCTCCGCGCGAGCGGAGGTGAACCGTCCCGGAACCTCGTCGCGCCCTCCACCCCGTCGTGCTCTCCGCGCGAGCGGAGGTGAACCGTCTCAGGAGGCGACGACTTGGCAGGCGTGGTTGTGCTCTCCGCGCGAGCGGAGGTGAACCGACGCGGTCCTGCACGGTCTGCTGGATTGCGGCGTGCTCTCCGCGCGAGCGGAGGTGAACCGGCGCTCACGGCGGTGGCGTTCGGTGCGGGCGGGTGCTCTCCGCGCGAGCGGAGGTGAACCGCCACCACCCCCGCAGACCACGGCGACAACCCTGTGCTCTCCGCGCGAGCGGAGGTGAACCGACTCGGTGGAGGCTGCGGTCTTGCTCGCGTTCGTGCTCTCCGCGCGAGCGGAGGTGAACCGACGGCCTCCAGGGGCCGTTGGGCGGACCGGAAGTGCTCTCCGCGCGAGCGGAGGTGAACCGTGGTCTGCCACGTCGGCGTACCCCTTCCCAGGGTGCTCTCCGCGCGAGCGGAGGTGAACCGCGTTCGACGTGATGACCGCGGCCGCACAGACCGTGCTCTCCGCGCGAGCGGAGGTGAACCGCCCGGAGGAACCGTCCTCGACCCGTTCTCTGGGTGCTCTCCGCGCGAGCGGAGGTGAACCGTTCCACGGCCGCGCCGGCTCCCAGTACCTCCAGTGCTCTCCGCGCGAGCGGAGGTGAACCGCAGTCCCGGGAGGCCGACGTAGCGCACTACATGTGCTCTCCGCGCGAGCGGAGGTGAACCGGCTGGTACGCCGCCCGGATCACGAAGAAGGCCGTGCTCTCCGCGCGAGCGGAGGTGAACCGGGGGGCCACGGCTTGGGGGTGTTGTCGTGCAAGTGCTCTCCGCGCGAGCGGAGGTGAACCGGTCGACGCGAAGGGCGGCATGACCGGTGTCGTGTGCTCTCCGCGCGAGCGGAGGTGAACCGATCCGTAACGTCTTCATAGGTACCCGCCATGGGTGCTCTCCGCGCGAGCGGAGGTGAACCGTCGCCGCAGATGGAGGCGGTCGACGAGGAGATGTGCTCTCCGCGCGAGCGGAGGTGAACCGGCCGTGGAGTACGCCCAGGAAGCCGGCGCCGCGTGCTCTCCGCGCGAGCGGAGGTGAACCGTCGACTGGTCCGACGTGCCAGACGCCGGTACGGTGCTCTCCGCGCGAGCGGAGGTGAACCGTGGAGACTCCGCGCTCTCCACGGGTGGAGACGGTGCTCTCCGCGCGAGCGGAGGTGAACCGACGGCCACTGACCCCCGCTGTCAGTCCCGCCCGTGCTCTCCGCGCGAGCGGAGGTGAACCGTCCTGGCTGTTCGACTACGCCGACCCGATCGTGTGCTCTCCGCGCGAGCGGAGGTGAACCGTAGTGCCCGACGAACGAGCAGGGCGTGATCATGTGCTCTCCGCGCGAGCGGAGGTGAACCGTTGGACGATACTGAGACCAGTAACGGGGCGGGGTGCTCTCCGCGCGAGCGGAGGTGAACCGTCAACAGCCCCGACCTCGCCGCCCACGTCGACGTGCTCTCCGCGCGAGCGGAGGTGAACCGAACGGCGAGGACGTCCGTACGCTCCTCACCCGGTGCTCTCCGCGCGAGCGGAGGTGAACCGGTTGACCCCCGCGGCTTCGAGATGGACTCGATGTGCTCTCCGCGCGAGCGGAGGTGAACCGACACTGGGCACGGCCATGGACCTGGCCAGCAAGTGCTCTCCGCGCGAGCGGAGGTGAACCGACGCGCGACACAGCATCCGAGGGCTACCGGGCGTGCTCTCCGCGCGAGCGGAGGTGAACCGACGCGCGACACAGCATCCGAGGGCTACCGGGCGTGCTCTCCGCGCGAGCGGAGGTGAACCGTACGGCTCGATGCCGTCGGCGTGCGCCCCGGGGTGCTCTCCGCGCGAGCGGAGGTGAACCGGCCATCACCGGCACCACCGGCACCGAGTCCGGGTGCTCTCCGCGCGAGCGGAGGTGAACCGGAACGCCACAACCTGCGCCGCCGCGAACGCGTCCGGGGTGAGTTGGCGGAGTGCCGAAGAGATTGAGGGGCGGCCTTCCCGTACACGGAGAGGTCGTCCCCTTCCTCTTCACCGGTCAGATGCCGCGCTGACCGCTGCTGCGGAGTGATCCGGACACCACCGCTCTGGCACACGAACTGACGGACGTGATGCATCGGCGTCCCGAGCGCGCGCCCGATCAAACTGAACGACTGCCCCTCGCGCCAGCGTCTCCAAATCTCATCCTGCTGAGCCGACGAATACCCGTAGTCACGCACCTGTGCCTTCACGATCACATGATCATCCGTGGGTGGTGCGTTGGTCACTTGAGGGCGCCATCGCTTCATGAACAGCAGGACCGTTGGCCGAGGGATGCCGCGCCTGCCCATCCTGTTGTTCTAGAAGCGTGTACAGCCTGGCTTCGTATCAGGGTGTACGGACAACGGCCCCGGAGGTGAACCACTGCACGAGGGTGGCTGCAAGGTGGACGCCGGCCCGCGCGGCCTCCAGGGTCTCGGGCACGGTGGGGGTCTGCTTGCCGTGCCGGGAGGTCTGCCCGTCCCACAGGGCGCGCATCATCGCTTCCATCGGGGCGATCGGGTCCCCGTTCGAGGGTGTGGAGAGGGCGCTGGTGAACTTAGCCCGTGCGTTCCCGATCTCGCCCAGCATGGTGCCGAGGGTGGCCCGGCCGTGGTTCGACTGAATGACCGAGTGCGCCGCGCATTCCACGGCCTTGATCGCCTCGCTGTACGCCCGCACCGGATCCGGGTGCAGCCCGTACGCAGCCCGCCAGGCGGTAGCCAGGTGCTCAGCCGCCGACCCGGCGCTGGATTCGGCTTCTGCGTCGGCGACGGTTTGGCTCACCGCTTCGCGAACGCCTGGAGTGATGCGTTCCTCCAGGCCGTTGTCGCGGTCGTTGACCTGGTAAGCGGATCCCGCTATGTCCAGCAGCCGCGCCAAAGATCCGTCGTCTCGGCCGTCCCAGCCGTCCTCGCTTTCGTAGTCGAGGATGGCGTCCACGACGTCGAGGAGTTCCCAGCTCTCAGCGGCGGCGAGTCGGCTGCGTGCGCTGGTCTTCGGTGGCACAGCCATACGTAGCCGCAGACAGAGAGCGGTGGCGTCGGGATCGTGGTCGTTGAAGTTGCTCTCCACCCATCGGCGCAAGGGCTCAAGGAGATGCTCCGGGACGCCGTCGTAGGGAGCCTCGTCGATCGCCTGGGACAGGCCGATGCGAGCAGAGAAGCGTGGGCGGCGTGCGGTGGTCATGCCGAAGAGGGTACCGGTGAACCGGCTTGGATAAGATGCGATATCCGAGGTAGTAAAACGGACATGGCGGCCCGTCGGTACCGGCGCCCCAGCGAGGGAGACCTGTATGCCTGAGAAGCCCGCACCCGCCCTGCGCTACGCCGAGCAGCTCACCTACGAGAACGTCCGGGACCTGGAGACGTTCTGCTACCAGCAGCTGGAACGGCTGCACGAACAGGTCGGGGAGACCGGCGAGCTCTCCTTCGCCTTGGAAGCCCTGAGCATCTACGTCTCCACCTCCGCCGGCATGCTGGAGCACCTGCTGAAGACGGACCCGGCCGTGCGCACCGACTGGCACCGCTGGTGGACCCACCTGGAGCATCACGATGCCGCCGGCGAGGCCGACTTCCGCGCCGGGATCGTCACGGTGGCCGAGGAGGCGGGGCGGTCATGACCGGTCAGCTCCAGCCGTACGAGGACCACGTCACCGCCGAGCTCGTCGCCCCGTGCGCCCTCGGCGGCGCCGAACCTGCGCCGTACGACAGTGCGACGGCCGCCGTGCTCGCCGCGCTCGATCAGGGCGCCGAGGAGCACCTGGCCGACGCCCGGCCCACGAAGACCCGCGTCTCCTACGCCCGCGACTGGGAGCTCTGGGCCGAGTTCCACCGCTGGCTCGCCGGACGGACCGGCCACGTGCTGCCGCTGACCGCGGTCACCAAGGGCACCCTGGTCGCCTTCGTCGTCTGGCTCGACGAGATGAAAAAGGCCGCGCCCAGCACCATCGACCGCCGCATCACCGGCGTCACGGTCACCGCCCGCCGGCACGGCACCGAAGTCCCGAAGCAGGCGACGAAGGCCGCCCGGGAGGCGCTCAAGCCGATGAAGCTCGACCCGGCACGGATCGCCCGCGGCCGCGGCAAGGCGATCGCGGCCACCCCCGCACACCTGAAGGCGATGAACACCGCGCCCGCCACCCGCCCGCAGCCCGCCGTCGGCCGGCGCCGCGGCACGCAGGAACTGCCCGAACTCGCCCGGCTGCGCGACCGGGCGCTCGCGACGCTGGCATTCGGCATCGCCGGGCGGTCCGAGGAGGTCTCCTCGCTCGACACCGAGGCCATCACCCAGGTCGCCGAAGGACTCGAGGTGCACGTCCCCTCCGTCAAGGGCCGCCCGCCCCGCGACGTCGCGGTCGCCTACGGCGAGAACCCCGACACCTGCCCGGTCCGCTGCTGGCTGGCCTGGCAGGAGGCCGCCGCCCTCACAGCGGGACCGGCGTTCCTGCCGGTCGACCAGAAGGGCCGCCTCGGCACCCGGCGGCTCGGGCCCGACGGCTGCCGCCTGGCCATCACCCGGGCCGCCCAGCGCGCCGGCCTGGACGTCAAGCTCACCGGGCACTCCGCACGCCGTGGCCTGGTCAGTACCGGCCGCAAGCGCGGCAAGCGCGCCGAGAAACTTCGCAAGCAGGGCGGCTGGGCCGCCAACAGCCCGGTCTTCTGGGAGTACGTCGACGAGGGCGAACGCTGGGAGGACACCGCCACCGAGGGCATCGGCCTGTAGGTGCGGGGGAATATACGACCGATTGCACCCCTTCTGGACATCGGATCATGAGGCACCGGAGCCCACTATTCTCTGCTCATGACTGAGCTCTTCAGCGTTGCATCTCCAGTGTGAGGACGGCCTTGGCGATTGACGTCATGCGATTGGGACTGCATCGGGGCCTGCGGAAGATCCGCCAGGATTGCAGGCGGGCGACGCCGCGTTCGACGGGTGCTCGTGCCGCGGCCAGGACACGGTTGCGGGTCTTGTCGGTGGGAGTGAGTTCCTTGAGGGGCTGGCGCTTGATGCCGGTGGTCAGCCACGGACCGGCGCCCTGGTACGCGAGGTCGGCCACGATCGGAACGCCCTGACGCTCACAAATTCGGATGATCCGGTGGGTACGTGCGGCGGTCAGGTCGTGAGTGCGGCCCGGCAGGGCGGGCGAGAGCCATAGCAGCCGACCGCCGGGATCGGTGACGACCTGCACGTTCACGCCGTGGCGCCGGTGTTTGTGGGAGTAGTCGGCCCGGCCGTCGCCGACCCGGTCGCACTCGGCGAGGGTGCCGTCGAGAAGGACGAAGTCGGGTTCGTGCTCGCGCAGCGTCTTCAGAAGACCCGGCGCACGTTCGGCGAGCAGGTCGACGACCGCGCTGGTGTAGGCGTGAGCGGTGGACTCGCTGATTCCGAACCCGGTGGCGATCTTCGCGAGTGTGGTGTGTTCGCGCAGGTACACCAGTGCCACCATCGCGCGCTGGGAGGGACGGAGCTTGCAGCGGCGGTCGTCCTCACGGGTGACGATCAGCATGGTGACCGACTCCACGAGTGCATGCGGCAGGTCGAGTGCGGCAGGATGGATGACCAACGAGGCCCCCGAGCAACGTGCTTGACACGTCAGGCATCTCAATCAACAGCTCGGGAGCCTCGTTGGTTGCGCTTTACGGCCCATTACCCGATCGGTGGCCAACTCGAAGAAGCTCATTGAGCCGTTGTGGCCGTTGTGGCCGGATCGGTCGCCGGGACCGCGGCCGGTGTCGGACCGGCTCTGCCTGCAAGGCATCCTGTTCCGTCACCGACGGATCCTGCCCGCCAGCATGTCTGTCCCGAGCCGAACCCCAGCTCCAGCGGCAGCAGTTGCCAGGCTATGTCGTTGTAGAGGACGAGCGGCTGGACCGATGGCAGAAGGCGGGGGTTTTCGACCGGCTGCACCGGGTCCTGCTCGCCGAACTGAACGCGGCCGGCGAGCTCGACTGGTCACGGGCGTGCGTGGACGGTTCCCACATCCACTCATGATCGTGTTACGAGCTCCAAGTCATGGACTGTCATTGAACCCATGCCAGTGCCACGTCGGAGCGCTCCTTCATGAGTGGGGTGGTGGTCATGAGTGGAATGGCGGCGAGGGGCGGGTGGCGAGGTGGTCCTGGAGTTCACGATGGCGGAACTGCCATGCCGTTCCGGACACGCGCAGGATGCCGAGTTCGTAGCAGGCGTTAAGGAAGCGTCCTAGCCGCCACGGAAGCTTTCTGCGCATGTGTAGGAGAAACGCGAAATACCGCAGGGATGCCGGGCCACCTGCGACAGGGAAACTGAATATGAAGCCCCCGATCACTAACCCGAAAGTGAGGGGCACCTTCAAAATATCCGTCACCCACGTATCGGGGAAGCCAGGGCCGTTGGACGCGAAGTGAAGTGCGAACGTACCCATGAGCCCGAACATGAGCATGACGCCAGCCGCTGCCACAGGCCCGAACGCGACCGCAGCGATGAGGTCCATGCGGATGAGATAACGGGGAACGCCCGTTGCATACTCTTGCTTGATCGTGAGTCCGCGCGCGAGCCCGACTGCGAGCCCGACCGCGAGCCCGAAACTTAGGCAGTTTTCGAGGCTTTCTTGGAGTTCGAACTCGCCATCCGCCACCTTGTACAGTCCAAATAGGAACAGGGAACTGATAGCGAATCCGATCGTGAACCCCCGAGTGAAGGCGCGTCGGCCGACCGGGGTGCGAAGACGGCCGAGGCTGATTCGCGCCGGCTTCGGCCAGGCTGGACGAAAGAGCACTGCGAAACAGAGAAATGAAATGCACATCCATATTTCCATCGCACCGAAGCTATAAAATTCCAGCAGCCAGGAAAGGCTGAAGAAAAAAAGAAGTGGCGTCGCTCCGGCCAGAATGCGTTCGGTCCAGCGTGTTCGATGCTTCCCGCTCAGGGGCCATAGTTCGTGGAGGACCAGGTCGGTGCTGCTCAGCACGCGCCCTGCGACGCGGCGGGGCGAGCTGTCCTCAGAGCCGCTGTTGCCGTTGAGGTAGCGGGCGAGGACTGCGAGGCGGCGCCAGGTGGCTTCGGTATCCAGTCGCGGAGGGGTGCCGGTGGCTGATGGCCGGAAGGTGTCGTCCGCCCCTCGGTGGGGTGCGGCCACCGAGGCACCGATGTAGTGGTCCAGGAGGTACTCGTACAGGTGCCCGTTGGCTGCCAGCACGAGGAGATCGACGGGGTCGCGCAGGTATCGTCCGTCGGCGATGCGCTCCTGGAAGACGGTGGCGGCCAGGGTCAGTCGCCAGGGAGTATCCAACGTCTCGGCCAGCAGGGTGTGTTCCGGCAACGCGGTGCCGACCGGGCCCGCCGCCACCGAGTCCAGGGCGGAGAGAACTGGGTGCCAGCGGGTCCGGCTCCGCTCCGTGCCAGCGACGCGTTGCGAGAGATAGCTGTGAGCGCGGGCGGCGTCGACGCGGGCCACGGCGATGTGTGCCACGATCCGAGGTTCCGCCTCTGCTTCCACCAGGGCCTGATAGTGGGCGTGCCGGCAGGTCACGACGACAGGGCAGTGTGCACCACCGTGCCCGAATTGGTTGATACGGCCCAGGAGGGCGGCGGCGCGTGAACGGTAGCCGGGGTTCGTTCCCGGGTCCATTTCGTCCAGACCGTCGATGACCGGCAGAACGAGATTGGCGGCCACCAGGCGGGCGGCTTCGCGACGGGAAAGACGGTAGACGTCGGTCAGGTGTATCCGTAACCAGTCACGAATATCGCTGCCGGGCCAGGATGCTGCGGTCAGTCGTACCGGCACCGGATCCTGCGGGGAACGATCGATGGCCAAGCCCAGGATCAGGGCCAGGGCAAGAACGGTCTTTCCTGTTCCCGCGTCACCGCCGGTCCGCCTGTCCCGGCCGTTGGACGGTGTACCGGTGATGACCATCCGCCCAGGCCGCAGGCTCCTGTAGTAGTCGGCGATCCCCTCCAGCGTTCCGTCGGCGCGCGAACCGCTCACCCCGGTGGCCGTGGCTGTGAACGCAAGGTCGATCCGCCCGTCCGGCGCTGCCCGCCCACTACCCAGCAACTGCTGGTACTGCTCACCCTCCGCCTCCGCCACCCGCCCAGCGAGCCTCTCCGCGATCACCGGGGCCGTGCGCTGACCCTGCAGGGCCCGGACTCCCGCCCACGCTCCCCATCCCCCGAGAACCACACCCATCAGGCTGGGTAAGAGGGCCAGCACCCCTGCCGGGTCGGAGCCCTCCTCCGCCTTTGGCAGCGCGTCCACCGTCCACCACAGACCGGCCAAGCCCACCGCAACGCTGAACGCCACTGCTGAGACCGCCCCGGCACGCCCCCGACTCATCATGAGCACATCCTGCCTCAGGGAGCAGTCACGAGTCCCTGGGTGACATTAGGTGGGTGGTTAGACGCCATTTCACTTGGTGTGATCTTGCGGCAGTCTGGGGTGATGACTGCTGCGCTTGTCGAGCGGATGGCACCTGAAGATCTGTGGACTCTTTTCCAGCGGGTGGTGCCGCCGGCGCCGGTCCGTCCGCAGGGTGGAGGGCATCGGCGACGAGGGGACCGCGAGGTGCTGGCCGCCATCGTCTTCGTGGCCACCTCGGGCTGCACCTGGAACCAACTGCCACCAGGATTTGGCCTGTCGGGTGTCACCGTCTTCCGGCGGTTCACCGAGTGGACCGAGGCCCGGGTGTGGGCAAAGCTCCACCGCCTGGTTCTGGACGAACTCGGTGCCCGGGGCGAGCTGGACTGGTCGCGGTGCGCGATCGACTCGGTAAGCGTCCGGGCCCTCAAAGGGGGGCAGCTGACGGGACCGAATCCGACCGACCGCGGCAAAAAGGGATCGAAAATCCACCTCATCGTCGACCGCCAGGGCCTGCCCCTGTCGATCAGCATCTCCGCCGCCAACCTCCACGACAGCCAGGCCCTCATCCCACTGGTCCGCGGTATCCCGCCCATCCGTTCCCGTCGCGGCCCACGGCGTCGGCGCCCCGGCAAGCTGTACGGCGACAAGGGCTACGACTACCGCCATCTGCGCCGATGGCTCGCTTCCCGTGGCATCAGGCACCGTCTCGCCCGCAAGGGCATCGAGTCGTCCCGACGCCTGGGCCAGCACCGCTGGGTCGTGGAGCGGACCGTGTCCTGGCTGTCCGGCTGCCGCCGTCTGCACCGCCGCTACGAACGCAAGCCGGAACACTTCCTCGCCTTCACCGCCATCGCCGCGACCCTCATATGCCACCGTCGCCTGGCCAAGTGAAATGGCCTCTACGAACAGACCGTCGTTGTCCCGGGCACGGACGCAGCCGCGCTGATCGTCCCGAGCCTGGCCGGCTCGCTCACCGCCATCCTTGACCAGCGCAAACTCTTGGCCGCTCGGATCGAGGAAGTGTTGGAGAACCACCCTCTTTCCAAGGTCCTGACGTCCATGCCGGGGATCGGC
>NZ_JBEOVL010000078.1:0-16321 GCF_040295485.1 Streptomyces sp. NPDC002793
TTTTCCGAAGCCGGCGAACTGGGAGTGGGGCAGGAGCAGGGTGCGTCGGTACAGCGGTCGGGCGCGGTAGGAGCGTCGGCTGGGGTGGTAGCTGATGGGCTGGTCGTTGACTTCGCCCGAGGTGTGGCTGCCGTCCTCGTTGGTGTCGCTGACTGTGGCGGCGGGGTTGGGCAGGTGGGTGAGGGGGCGGTCGGCCAGGAATTCCACCGGTGTGCTGTCGGCTGAGCGGTGCCGGGTGGGTTGTGCGGCGAGTGGCAGGTGGATGAGGTGGTGCAGGGCGTCGTCGCTTCGCCCGATCAGGACGGGGCCTTCGGGCGGGCATGAGCGGCGGCCGAGGTGCAGGGACCACCGGGGGGGCACGCAGGGCTTCAGCACAGCGGTCCAGGAGGGTGTGGGTTTCGGTGGTCGGTTGTGGGGTGGTGAGGGCGAGGGTGAAGGCGGCGTCGGCGAGGTAGTAGCGGTGGGTGAGGAGGGTGCCGGTGTCGCCGGGGCGTTTTTTGCCCTCGGCGGTGGTCACGGTCGCTTTGCCGGGGAGGCCGCCGCCGACGGTGTGCAGGTCGCGTAGCAGCACTCCGGGCCGGTCGGTGCGCACGGTCAGTTGGAGTGCAGTGAGGTCGTCGATGGGCTGGTCGCGGTGGCGGCCGAGGGCGGAGGAACGATGCCGCCGGCGAGGCCGCCTTCCGCGCCCGGATCGCCGCCGCGGACGAGGAGGCGATCCGGGCGTGACCGGTCAGCTCCAGCCGTACGAGGACCACGTCACCGCCGAGCTTGTCGCCCCGTGCGCCCCCGGCGGCGCTGCACCTGCGCCGTACGACAGCGCGACCGCCGCCGTGCTCGCCGCGCTCGACCAGGGCGCCGAGGAGCACCTGGCCGACGCCCGGCCGACGAAGACCCGCGCCTCTTATGCCCGCGACTGGGAGCTCTGGGCCGAGTTCCACCAGTGGCTCGCCGGACGGACCGGCCACGTGCTGCCGCTGACCGCGGTCACCAAGGGCACCCTGGTCGCCTTCGTCGTCTGGCTCGACGAGATGAAGACGGCGGCGCCCAGCACCATCGACCGCCGCAACACCGGCGTCACGGTCACCGCTCGCCGGCACGGCACCGAGGTCCCCAAGCAGGCGACGAAGGCCGCCCGGGAGGCGCTCAAGCCGATGAAGCTCGACCCGGCACGGACCGCGCGCGGCCGCGGCAAGGCGATCGCGGCTACCCCCGCACACCTGAAGGCGATGAACACCGCGCCCGCCACCCGCCCGCAGCCCGCCGTCGGCCGGCGCCGCGGCACCCAGGAACTGCCCGAGCTCGCCCGGCTACGCGACAGGGCGCTCGCGACGCTGGCATTCGGCATCGCCGGGCGGTCCGAGGAGGTCTCCTCCCTCGACACCGAGGGCATCACCCAGGTCGCCGAAGGACTCGAGGTGCACGTCCCCTCCGTCAAGGGCCGCCCGCCCCGCGACGTCGCGGTCGCCTACGGCGAGAACCCCGACACCTGCCCGGTCCGCTGCTGGCTGGCCTGGCAGGAGGCCGCCGGACTCACCGCGGGTCCGGCCTTCCTGCCGGTCGACCAGAAGGGCCGCCTCGGCACCCTGCGGCTCGGGCCCGACGGCTGCCGCCTGGCCATCACTCGGGCCGCCCAGCGCGCCGGCCTGGACGTCAAGCTCACCGGGCACTCCGCACGCCGCGGCCTGGTCAACACCGGCCGCAGGCGCGGCAAGCGCGCCGAGAAGCTCCGCAAGCAGGGCGGCTGGGCCGCCAACAGCCCGGTCTTCTGGGAGTACGTCGACGAGGGCGAACGCTGGGAGGACACCGCCACCGAGGGCATCGGCCTGTAAGCGCGGGCGAAGACGACCGTTTCTGCCCCCGTTCACGGATTAGCAGGAAGCCAGTCAGGGCACAGGCGAACCTCGGCTGGCGCTGGCCGCTTCTCGACATTGCCCACCTCGGCGGGGATGGCGCACTTGTCACGGCGGGCCACCTTGGCCGGATCGGCCTTCGGTGAGGCGGGATCCCAGCTCCCGGGCAGGAACAGACGCAGTTCACCGCCGCGGAGGCGCCGTTGGAAGCCAGTGAAGCGAAACCCCGGCCTGGCAGTTGGTGACCTTGCCCGCGGTGCCAGTGTACTGCCGGGTCACGCACGCCGAGGCGTCCCCGTAGCCGGTGTCATCGATGACCAGGGCGCTGGGTTTGATGACCGGCTGCATGCGCCAGGCCAGGCGGGCCCGCACATGCGCCGCATCCCACGGGCTCGAGGTGACGAAGTGAGCCAGGGCCTGCCGGTTCCCGTCCTCGCCCAGGCGGGCGGCCATCGGCTCCACCGACTTGCGCCCACCGTCCAGCAACAGGCCCCGCAGATAGACCCCGTCCCACCGGCACTGGTCCGCCCGCGCGAACGGTTCGAACATCTCCGCCGCGAAGTCGTCCAGATCACACCGGACCGCAGCCAACTCCTCACTCAGCACGCCCGGTCAACGACACGACCGATCAAGAAGACACGCCATCACAAACCACACCTGACCAAGCCCTACGTGACGGTCCGCCGACGGAGTCGGTGGACCGTTTTCGTGCTGTGGGCTGGGGTGGGGCAGGTCGAGGGCCCGAGTGTCGTCTCGGGGTGGCGCCGGGTTCCACTGCTCCGGGTGGTGAGGTGCTGTCGTCGGGTCGGGGAGGCTGCTGGTCAGCCGGGGTTCGGCAGGAGTGCGAGCCGTTCGAGCGCGGTGGTGATGTGGCGGGTCCAGGGCCAGTGCCGGGCCAGCCGGAGAATCCGTCGGCGGCCGGTGGTGACGAGCTGTCCTGCTGCGGTGAACTGGCGAAGCCGCAGGCGGCGGGGCTCCCAGAGGCGGGCCTTGCCGGTCAGCGCGAGCATCGGCATCCAGGCCAGCAGGTCGAGAGTGATCTGCACGATCTCCAGCCAGACTTTGTTCTGGACCGTGCGATGCAGGGGGAGGTTCCGCAGGCCGGTGGCCCGGGCGGCCCGGATCCGGTCCTCGGCCCTCGCCCGTCGGCGGTGACGCAGTTCGAGATCGGCGATCGGCCGGTCGGCGGTGTTGGTCGCGAAGCAGGTCAGCCTCATGCCGTCCGCGTCGGTGAGTCTCAACTGGGCCCCGGGATGGGGCCGTTCCTTGCGAACGATCAGCCGCATGCCCTTGGGCCAGCCGTGAAGGACGTCGCCGGTGAGCTCGGCGACCCAGGCCCCGTCACGGATTTCCCCGTCGGCCTCGACGGCCGGCGTCCAGGTCGAGGCGGGAACCTTCAGGACACGCTGGTGGATCGCGTCGGTGATCACCATGCCGACCGAGTAGGACAGCCACCGCCCCCGCCGGGAGAGCCAGGCGACGAAGTCGTGAGTGCCGCCCGCGGAGTCCGTGCGGACCAAGGTCTGCCGCCCGCGTCGGTACTCCTTCGGTAGCTGGGCCAGGGCGAGTCGGGCGGTGGTGATGTGGTCGGTGGCGGTGTTCGAGCCCGCGTTCCCCGGCCTGAGCAGGGCCGCGACCGGTTCTCCGGTGCCACCCGGTCCGTGGTCGACGAATGTCATGAGCGGGTGATGGCCGTAGGTCCGCTTCCAGGTCGGGGCCGCGTCCTCCTTGTCCGAGTGCGCGACCACCAGCACCCCGTCGAGGTCGACGGTCACCGTCCCGTCCGCATCGGGCGCCGCCCGGCCGGCCAACCGCCAGACCCGGTCACAGGCTCGGGCCCGCGCGGACCGGATCGCCTGCAGGGCCTTCTCCTCGGAGGCGGCGAGGGCCTCGATCAGGCGGGAGACCGTCGGGTCCGACGCGACCGGCCCGAACACGGTCGGCTCGGCCCGCAGCATGCCCACGTCCGCGAGGCAGTCCCCGCCCGAAGCGACCGCCAGCGCGACGTCCAGGAGGACCTTGCCCGGATCGTGCACGGCCCGCGGATACCGCCACGGCGACAGCGCCGCGGATACCGCCTTGTCAAGACCGGTCTTACGGACCGTCTCGACGAGCAGGACCGCCCCGGCCTGGGAGACGACCTGGCGGCCGTCGTCCTGGACACGGACACGGGGATAGGACCCGATAGAGTGCTTCACCTTGGAAGTGCCTCCGACGGTGGCAGGAACAAGGACCTCGACAATCCTCATTCTTGCTGGTCAGAGGCACTTTCTGCTTTCCTGACCGCCTGCCGGACAGCCCACTTCATGAAAGCGCGAGGCTAGGCGCCGTCCGGCTCGCGATGGGACCCGGCCCGGAAGCCGGAGGGCGCCGACAGATTACCCCGGAAGCCGTTGAGGAAGTCTGGCGGGAAGTTTCGCTGCCGAGTCCTGCCACGGACCGCGAGCTAGCTGTTCTGTCCCGGGAGGTTGTGGACGGGTGATGCAGGTCTCGACTGAGGGATCTTGAACGGGTGAGGGCCTTCCGGGTTCGGTGTGGATTGCGACGTCTACACCGACCAGAAAGGCCCTCGTGCCCCACCGTAATGCACCCCTGACCGAGACCGGGCGCCTGAGGCTGGCCCGCTGCGTTGTCGAGGACGGCTGGCCCCTTCGCCGGGCCGCGGAACGCTTCCAGGTCTCACCGACCACCGCCCAGCGGTGGGCCGGCCGCTATCGGACCCTGGGCGAGGCCGGGATGACGGACCTCTCCTCCCGCCCCCACCACTGCCCACGCAGGACCCCGACCCGCACCGAACGCCGGATCATCAAGGTCCGTGTCCTTCGCCGGTGGGGCCCAGCCCGCATCGCCCATCTGCTGGGCCTGGTGCCCTCGACCGTGCATCGCGTCCTGACCCGCTTCGGCCTGGCCCGGCTCAGCCATCTCGACCGGGCCACCGGCCGCGTCATACGCCGCTACGAACGCGACCGGCCCGGTGAACTCGTGCACGTGGACATCAAGAAGCTCGGCAACATCCCCGACGGCGGCGGCCACAAGGCCCTGGGCCGCCAGGCAGGCCGCAAGACCCGCTCCGGGGCCGGCTACAGCTACATCCACACCGCCGTCGACGACCACTCCCGCCTCGCCTACAGCGAAATCCACAGCGACGAGAGGAAAGAGACCGCCACCGCCTTCTGGACGCGCGCACACGCCTACTTCACCGGCGTCGGGATCACCGTCGAACGGGTCCTGACCGACAACGGCGCCTGCTACAAGTCCCACCTCTGGCGAGAGACCCTGACGGCGGCCGGGATCACCCACAAGCGAACCCGGCCCTACCGGCCACAGACCAACGGCAAGGTCGAACGCCTCAACCGCACCCTGCTCGACGAATGGGCCTACGCAAAGCCCTACCGCTCAGAACAGGAACGACGCGACGCCTTCCCCCACTGGCTCCACTCCTACAATCACCACCGCGGCCACACCGCGCTCGCAGGCAAACCACCCGCCAGCCGCGTCCCCAACCTCACAGGGCAATACAGCTAGCCCTCGTCTACGCGGTGATTTACGAGATCCACGACTATCATCACCGCAACGTGGCCCACGCCCAAGAAATCTGCGCTCTGGTCGCCGACGGCCTCGCCCGGCACGCACTGCGTACCGCCGTGCCTTTGACCCCGCTGGAAAGCCTCACAGTCCGCTACGCATCGGGCCCAGCCCGCAAAGCTTGGCGTCTTCACTTGACTCCGATGGCTACCACCGATGCCTTCCAAGCAGTCGATGCAGATTCCAACGCTTCACCCGAGCACATCGCTGCAGCCCTCACGTTGCTCCCCAAACTGCCTGCCGACTTCGACGCCGCCAAATTCCGCACCCTGCGGGGTCGAACGAGTCGGAGGGCCCTCCCTCAGGACGGTCCATGAACTCGAGATCCATACACTCAGCTTCACGGCCACCGGCTGCCTTTCCGTCGACCCCGATCTCTTCGCCGTGGCCGCGCGGTACGGGCCGATCCGCGCCCTCCCGCTCCACCCACTGCGCGAGAGCCGCCAGGCCCCGCAGTGATCTCGCCAAGGTGTCAGGGCACCAGGACGACTTTGCCGACGACGGTGCCGGACTCTGCCAGTCGTACTGCTTTGCCGACCTCGGTGAGTGGGATGCGCGCGGCGACGTGGGGGATCAGCCGGCTGTCGGCGAGGAGGGCGAGGACCTGGCTCAGGTCGGTGGTGAGTTTGGTGCGGAAGGCGTCGGGGCGGCGTCGTCCGGCCCAGATGTTGTAGAAGTGGGCGCTTTTGCCGTTGGGTAGAACGTTCCAGAGCATCAGGCGGGTGAAAAGCTTGAGGACGGGGGCTTTGGAGGAGCCCTGGGCGTCGCGGGTGGAGGCGGTGCCGTAGGAGATGAGGGTGCCTCTGGGGGCGAGCAGGCGGTAGGAGGCGAGGATGCCCTCCCCGCCGACGTGGTCGAAGACCGCGTCGTAGCCCTGGGGTGCGTGCTCGCGCAGCAGGTCCTCCAGGTCGGCGGCGCGGTAGTCGACCGGTGTGGCGCCCAGGGCCCGCACGGCCTGGTGGTGCTTGGGCGAGGCGGTGCCCACGACTGTGGCGCCGGCGGTGTTGGCGAGTTGGACGAGGGTGGAGCCCACTCCGCCGTTCGCGCCGTGGACGAGGACGGTGTCGCCGGGGCGGACCTTGGCCAGGCGGTGGAGCATCTGCCAGGCGGTGATGCCGTTGACGACGAAGGTCTCGGCTTCGGCGGAGTCGACCTGTTCGGGGACTTCGGTCAGGTCGCGGACGTCGACGGTGACGTGAGTGGTCCAGGCCCCGGTCTTGGTCAGGGCCGCGAAGCGCCGGCCCAGCACGCTCTCGGGGACGTCTTCGCCTGCTTCGACGGCCCGCCCGATGAGGTCGTAGCCGGGGACGAAGGGGAAGGGCGGCTGGTCGTAGTACTTGCCGCGCCGCATCTGCTGTTCGGCGAAGGAGACCCCGGCGGCCTCCAGGGCCAGCACCACCTGGCGGGGGCCGGCGGGAAGGGCGGGGCGGGTGCGGACCTCGATGCCTTCGGGGTCCACGATGCCGGGCAGGACGGCTTCGGTGACGGTGAACGGTGTGTGTGAGGAAGCGGCGGCGGCGGGGGTGCGGCGGGAGCAGAGCATGGGTGTGTTCCTCGTCTGGAATGAGCGGGCGTGTGATGGCGGGCGTACGGCGGAGCGGCTGAAGAGCGATGCAAGGGGGCTGTCGGCGGCCGGGGCAGGCGTTTCGTGGGCTGCCCCGGCCGCCGCCGGGGATGTCTTCTCAGAGGGCGGAGTCGGGGATCCACGAGCCGTGGATCATCGCCGGGACCCGGCGGGGGAGGTGGATGGTGGCGACCGGGGGCAGAGTGAGGTCGCAGGCGTCCAGGACGAGCATCTTGGAGGCGTCGGCGTTCAGGTCGCTGACGACGGTGAGGAGGTATCCCTCGTCCTCGCCGGTGGTGCCTTCGGCCTGGACGAACACGGCTTCGCTGGGCAGCTGGCCGGTGGCGAAGGGCCGCAGCTGCCGGGTGCCGGACGCGCGGTCGTACTTCACCAGGGTGTGGTTGCCGATCCCGAGGTCGTCGGGGAAGGACAGGGCGTACTGGTAGCGGTGCTCGCTGCCGGTGAAGCTGTCGTTGATGGTGGGGAACTCCACCGTCAGGTCGTCGGTCTGCTGCTCGCGGACGGTTCCCGCGGCGAGGTCGATGCTCCAGCGGCGGTTGCGGGAGCCGGAGTTCGGCTCGGCGCCGCGGTCGGGGGCGCCGACCCACCAGTTCCATGAGCGCTGCCAGCCCTCGCGTCCCACCGTCGGACCCTCCACGACGATGCGCCCGGAGGCGTCCTCGTAGGCGTTGGCGAAGTGCATGCCATACCCCTGGCCGATCTCGAACCACCGGACCTGCCGTGCGCCGCCCGCGCCGCGCGGCATGACGCCGATCCGTGAGGCCTGTGCGTCGCTCCAGCTGTAGGGGATTCCGGAGTGCTCGGCGGGGTCAAAAGTGACCGAGCCCTCCAGGAAGATCACGTGGTGGGCGGAGATCGCGAAGTCGTGCTTCAGGGCGGCGCTCGCGCCGGGTACCTCCTGACTGTCCAGCACCTGGCCGTCGGGGGAGGCGACATGGTGGATCAGGTACGGGGGGAAGGGGGAGGAGGCGAAGAAGTGCAGCTCGCCGGTGGCCGGGTCCTCCTTGGGGTGCGCGGTCATGGCGGAGGTGAGCTTGCCGCCGAAGTCGTACGCGCCCACCGTCTCCAGATCGGCCGTGAGCTCGAAGGGCAGCGCTGCCTCCGACAGGGCCAGCAGGCGCCCGCCGTGCTCGATGACGTGCGTGCCGGCGGTACTGACCCTCAGATCCGGCCCCCGGTCGGTCATGTAGGGGGCGCCGTCCAGGGCGGGCGTGTGGACCCACCGGTTGCGGTACCACTCGGCGCGGCCCTCGTTCAGGCGGATGCCGTGGACCATACCGCTGCCCTTGAACCAGTGGGCCGGGGTGATGCCGGGCTTGGGGTTGTGGCTGTTGCGGATCAGCCGGCCGGTCAGCTCGGGCGGCAGACTCCCTTCCACGGACAGTTCGGTCGCGGTGATTTCATCGGCGACGGGGGAGTAGTGACCGGTCAGGTAGGGCTTGCTGGCCATGACGAACCTCAATCTCAGAAGAAAAAAACACATTTGAGTGTGTGGTCAAACGCTCACTCCTAGGGTGAAAAAATGGGGCGTCCGCAGGGTCCGCAGGCGGCCGCCGTCCGGGACGGGATCAGTAGTGCATGATCCCGGCCGCCAGGGTGCGGGTCCAGGGAGCCGAGACCGCCTCGGCGTCGATGGAGACCAGCAGGTGGCACAGCATGCCGACGGCGAAGAACTCCTGCACCTGAGCCTCGCTACCGCCCGAGGCGCTGCGCACGTACTCAACGCTGCGGGCGTACCCCGCCCGGACCGCTTCCCGGATGGCCGGCTCCGACACCGCCGCCGCCTGGGCGTGCAGCTGCACCAGCATCAGATCGTTGTTACTGATCAGGCGGGCGTAAGCGTCACCCATGGAAGCCAGAACCGCCTCCGGCGAGCTGCTCCCGGCCTTTGCCGCCCCCTCTTCAAGGGCGGCACGCACCCTGACGAAACAGTGTTCGACGACCGCGGTGAACAGGGCTACTTTGTTCGGGAAGAGCCGGTAGACGTACGCCTGGGAGATGCCGGCCGCCTTGGCCACTTCCGTGGTGGTGGTCCCGAAGTACCCCCGGGCCGCGAAGGCTCCGATGGCCGTATGCAGGACCGTTTCGCGGCGTTCGTCGGCTGTGGAGAGTTGGCGTCGTTCCGTCTTCATGTGAGTACTCAACCACTCACACCTTGCGGTGTCAAACGTCCGCCCCGGCGGCTTGGGGCAGTCGGGGCGGGGTGTGCCGAAGGGGCGGCGGGTGGGACGGCGCGGCCCCAGGGGCGTTTTGACCGCCCTCCCCGGGGCGTCCTGAGCGCTGCGCGCCGACCGGTCATCCGTCCCGCGGTCACGCGCGAAGCAGGCCCCCGGCCGGGGGCACCGGTAACCATCTCCTGGGCGGCCGACGTGCAGGCGCCCTCTGGCCAGGGCGTTCCCTGAACTCCGGGGTGCTTCCGGGTTTGCGACGGTCCCCGGCCCCGGATATCGCGGCTCGGACGGCATGCGAGGACCTACGACTCCGGAAAGAGGGTGCCCGGCGGCCGGTCGGCTGCCAGTCGGTTCTCCCGGGCCGGTCGGCAGTGTCGGCCCGGAGTGCTGCGGCAGGAGGGGAGCGCAAGACCCGCGGGCTTGGTCCGCGGGTCTTGCGCTCCTGTACGGCGGCCGGGCGGCAGTGACCTGCCGTTGCCGGTAGGTGCCCCCCTGCTCCTGCCCCTGTCCCTGCGGTGGACTCCGGTGGACTCGCGTATGCCGCTCAGGGTGGCCTGGGCGGAAGGTGCTGGTGCCGCACGGTCCGAGGCCGATGGTCGCAGCGGCCGTCCCGTGCGAGCGAAGGATGGCTGGTCGTCGTGCGGATACGTGGCGTCTTCCATCATCCACCGCGAGTGCATCGCTTCCGGGCTCCTGAGTGGCCGGGAAGCCGAGGTCCCCTTCTGTCCGGCCGCCCGGCCGTCCGGCCAGCGGCGCCCGCCGCCCCTGCGCTCCCGCTCCCGGCGGGCCGCCGGTTCCCTCTGTGCCGCAGGCGCCCGGGCGGCGTCTGCACTCTCGTCCCTGCGTCCCGCTGAGCACCGAGCTGCAGGGGGCCGGTTGACGACCAACGAAAGAGAGTGGTTGACTACTCACATGCCAGAAGGGCGGCCAGGAAACTGGAACCGATGCTCAAGGCGCGACGCTTCCCTGGGTTTTCTGGCCTTTAGTGGCTGGTGATTCAAGCCGACCGGTAAATGAGTGGGCAACCACACTCTCTGGCGGTGTCAACTCTTCCGATCTCACGAAGGACTTCTCATGTACACGACCATCACCGCACTCCTTGCCGCACTGCCCCTTGCCTTCGGGAGCGCAGGGACCGCACCGGTAGAGATCGACAAGACGGCCCCGATGATCACCCGGGACGACATCGTCATCAAGGCGCCGCTGGACCGGATCTGGCGCATCCAGACCGACGTCGAGAACTGGCCCGCCTGGCAGCCGAACGTCAGCTCCGCCATCAAGCAGACCCCGGGGCCGCTGCGCCCGGGCTCCTCGTGGGTCTGGTCCACCGAAGGCCTGGAGAACATCACCTCGACGGTCAAGCAGGTGCAGCCCAAGCACCGCATCGTCTGGGTCGGCCCGGCCCAGGGCATCACCGCAGTCCACGTGTGGACCTTCACCCAGGCCAAGGACGGCGTTCACGTCCACACCGAGGAGTCCTGGACCGGCGACCCCGTCACCGCCAACACCGACTACCTCCAGGACGCCCTGGACGACTCGCTCGACCACTGGCTGCACAACCTCAAGCAGCAGGCCGAGAAGCGCCACCCCCAGGCCTGAGCCCGGAAACGACCAACCTCCCTGAACGGCAGCCCCAGCCGCAGCCCCGGCCCTCGACGCGACTGCCCCGCTCACGCCCCAAGCCGCTCACCACGAGCGGGGCCGCCATCGGACGAGACCCCGCCCAAGTCCGCCACAACGGTGCCCCGCCCCGGACAGCACCCCGAAAGGCATCATGACCCCCGCCGCCTCCCCACCACGCTCTCGCCCGGGCCTCCTCCTCGTCCTGCTGGCCGGTGCGCAGTTCCTCGTCGTGCTCAACACCTCCATCGTCAACGTCGTCCTGCCCGCCATCGGCCAGGACCTCGGCCTCACCTCGACCGGCCTGACCTGGATCGTTAACGCCTACCTCATCGCCTTCGGGGCCCTGCTGCCTTTGGGCGGCCGCCTCACCGACCTCCTCGGTCACCGCACCGCCTTCCTGGCCGGCCTCTTCGTCTTCGCCGCCGGCTCCCTGGCCGCAAGCCTCTCCGCAGGCCCCACCACGCTCATCACAGCCCGAGCAGCCCAGGGAATCGGCGCGGCCCTGCTCTCCCCGGCCAGCCTCGCGATCCTGCTCGCCCACTGGCCCCCGGGACCTGCCCGCGGCAAGGCTCTGGGCACTTGGGGAGCGGCCTCCGCCGCAGGTGTCCTGCTCAGCGGAGTCCTCATCAGCACGCTGGGCTGGTGGGCCATCTTCGCCATCAGCGCCCTGCTCGCTCTTCCCAGCCTCATAACAGCCCCCCTCCTCCTGGCCCAGGGCGAGCGCAAGCCGACCGCCCGCCTCGACGTGCCCGGCGCCCTCACCGTCACCGCCAGCCTCACCCTCCTCGTCTACGGACTTGGCGCCAAGGACACCACCCCACTGCCCGACTTCGTCCTCCCGGCCGCCGGAATGCTGCTGCTCTCGGCACTCGTACCGATCGAGCGACGTGCGAAAGACCCCCTGCTGCCCCCCTCGCTCCTGCGCAACCGCTCCACCGCCACCGGCAACCTGCTGATGCTGCTCCTCGGAGCGGTATGGGTCGCCACGTTCTTCTTCCTCCCCCTCTACCTGCAGAAGATCCTCGGCTACACCCCGCTGGAGGCGGGCCTGACCCAACTTCCCCTCGCCGCAGCCCTCATGGCCGCATCCTGGGGAGCGGGACGGCTGCGAGGCACGCTCCTGCCCGGCCTGCTCGTACTCGCCGCCGGTCTGCTCTGGCTCGCCCGGCTCCCCTCCGACGGCGCTTTCCTGCCC
This sequence comes from Streptomyces sp. NPDC002793, assembly GCF_040295485.1. Taxonomy (NCBI): domain Bacteria; kingdom Bacillati; phylum Actinomycetota; class Actinomycetes; order Kitasatosporales; family Streptomycetaceae; genus Streptomyces; species Streptomyces sp. NPDC002793. The sequence continues at coordinate 12,010 of NZ_JBEOVL010000078.1, forward strand.
GACCTCCTCGGCCCGTCCCTCCTGATCGGCGCAGGTCTCGGCCTGGCCTTCGTCCCCCTGACCGCCCTGGGCATCGAAGGGGCCGAACCCCGGCACGCAGGCACCGCCGGCGGACTGATCAACACCTCCCGGCAAGTCGGCGGTGCCCTCGGCCTCGCCGTCCTCACCACCCTCGCAACCCCCGCCGGCCGCTCCACACCCGCACTCGCCACCCTGGCGCACGGCTACCGCCGCGCCCTCGCCGCCACAGCGCTCATCGCACTCCTCGCCGCCGCCGGAGCCGCCATCCACCTGCTCCGAGGCCGCAACCGAACCCTCACTGCAGCAGCTGCGCCCTCCGTCCACTCCTGAACCGCCGGCCCGGGCAGCATCCGGCCCTCGCCCTCACCACCCTGACCCCACCGGTCACCCTTCCTCTGGAGAACGAACATGATGGACATCGACCGCACCGCCCCCGTCGTCGTCGAACTGCGCGAGACCGTGCACGCCCCGCTGGAGACGATCTGGCAGCTGCACACCGACGTCGCCTCCTGGCCGTCGTGGAACACCGGCATCGACACCGCGGTTCTGCGCCAGCCCCTGGCCCTGGGCGCCTCCTTCGACTGGACGACAGCCGGTCTCGACATTCGCTCCACCGTGGCCGAACTGACGCCGATGCGCCGCATCGTCTGGGGCGGCCCCGCCCACGGCATCACCGGCATCCACGTCTGGGAGTTCGAACAGACCAGCGACGGCGTGCAGGTCAGCACCCGCGAGTCCTGGGCGGGCGCCCCCGTCGACGCGGCCCCGCAGGCCATGCACCACGCGCTCGAGGAATCACTCCTGGCATGGCTGAAGGTCCTGAAGGCCACTGCCGAGAGCCGGAGCTGACCTCCTCACGACCTGGCCGGAGAGGGAACTGCGTGGCCCCATGCTCCCGCGCCGCCCTTCCGGCCGCTCTTCACCCGTATCACGCATCTCCCGCACGATGCGCAGCGACGTCGATCCCCCGTACACCCTCCCTCGCCACAACCCGTCCCGGAAGGCCACTGACGATGACCGCCATCGCTCCCACACCCGTCTCCGCCCCGCCGCTGACGCTCCCCGACCGCCTGACGGCCGCCGGACTGCTGGCCCTGGCGCTCTGCGAGCTCCTCGCCCACCTGGCCCTGGGAGGCCAGCCGAACCCCGGCATGGCCGCACTGGCCGTCCTGCCCCTGACCGCGGCCGCCCTGATCTGGCGGCGCGTGCGCTGGGCCCCCCTCGCCTCCCTCCTCGCCGTCATCGCCGTTCTCGCGACCCGCACCACAGCCCTCTCCTTCGACCTGACCCGCCCGGGGGACATGCTGTACTTCGCCGCCGCCCTCCTCGAACTCGCCGCAGCCGGCGCGGTCACCGGGCCGATAGCCGCCACCCTCCTCAAGCGCCGCACCCCGGCCATCACCGGCGCCCTCGCCCTGACCGCGGCCCTCGCCCTGAGCGCCGGCGTCGTCCTCACCTCCCCCCAGAGCGACGACAACGGCTCCCTCACCACCGAGCAGATCGCCGCACTGCCCACCGTCGACATGGTCAACTACCGCTTCGAGCCCTCCGTCCTGCGAGCCGCCCCCGGCCAGCCGGTCGCCTTCACCTTCACCAACGACACCGACGACGCCCACGCCTTCGCCGTCGACAAGCTCGGCATCGACATCGAGGTCCCCAGCGGCCGCACCCGCACCGTCGTCGTTCAGGCGCCCCCCGGCCGGTACGCCATGCACTGCTCGGTTGGCAGCCACAGCGCTGACGGCATGAAGGGACAGCTCGTCATCACCGGCGACGCCACCACCCTCACACCGGAAGCCCTCAACACCGACACCGCCCCCGCCACCGACGCCCACCACCACAATGACTGACCTTCTGTCACGGCGCTCCCTGATCGTCACGGGCGTCCTCGCCACCACTGAAGCGCTTGTCCCCCCTCATCCGCACCCTCATCCCCGCCGACGCACCCGCCGACGGACCGCCTCTGCCCGCACTGCCCGAACTCGACCTCCACACCCCCCAGGGCGAGCCCGCCACCAGGGCCGGCACCCTCATCGCCACCAGTGCAGGGGCCGGGCGGCTGACATACAACGGCACCACACCCGGCCCCGGGCCGCTGCTGCGCCTGCGCGAAGGCGACCGGGTCAGGCTGGCCTTCCGCAACGACCTCGATGTCCCCTCCAGCCTCCACCTGCACGGCGTCCCGATGCCGCCCGCCACCGACGCCCCCCTGGCCCACCTTGCACCTGGCCAGTCCGACGTCCGCGAGTTCACCCTCCCGCCCGGGTCGGCCGGCACCTACTGGTACCACCCCCACGCCCACGGCGACGTCGAACGACAGCTCCTGGCCGGTCTCCCCGGACCCATCGTCGTCACCGGCCCCGCCGACGACCAGCCCGCACTGCGCAACGCCGACGACCGCCTGCTGATGTTCACCCGCACCGGCCGCGATGTCCTCGTCAACGGAGCCACCCGCCCCGTCATCACCGCCCGCACCGGACGCACCCGCCTGCGCCTGCTCAACGCCACCGCCGGCGACCACCTGCTGCTGGCCCTCACCCGCGACGAGGAGCGCACCACCGCCCACCTCATCGCCACCGACAGCGGCCTGCTCGAACGGCCCGTCCCCCTCACCGAGATCCTCCTCGCCCCCGGCGAACGCGCGGAAGTCCTCGTGGCGACCACCGCACCAGGCCGCCTGACCCTGCGCGCCCTGCCCTACTCCGTCTACGGCCCCGGCGGACAGCGCACCCCCGACCGGCCGATGGCCGCCATCGACATCCCCGCAGGTCTCGACCCCGTGGAACTTCCCGCCTCACTGCTGCCGGTGGAGAAAATCGACTCCGCAACCGCTGTCCGTACCCGCCGGATCCTCCTGGACGGAGCCGGCGACGGCACCTACACCATCGACCGCCGCACCTTCGACCACGACCGCGTCGACCTCCACGCCTCCCTGAACACCCTGGAATCTGGGAGGTGGAGAACACCCACACCATGGACCACCCCTTCCACCTCCACAGTTACGCCGTCCAAGTCCTCGACAGGGACGGGAAACCGGAACGCTTCCGTGCCTGGCGCGACACCGTCAACATCGCCGCTGGCACCACCGTCCGCCTCGCCGTGCCCTTCCGCGGCAAGGGAGGCCGCACCGTCTACCACTGCCACATCGCCGCCCACGAGGACCTCGGCATGATGGGCATCCTCGAAGTCACCCAGCCCAGTGAAGCGCTCACATCGGGCCAGTGACCCTGCCGAGCTGTGGTCACCCCCTCGGCTGCCCAGTGCCATCGGGACTGTCAAACGAGCGGTGTAACTCGGGTTGTTGAGGGTTACTGGCGTGCTGCGGAGAGTCGGCCGTCGAAGGTGATATCGAAGGCGTTCAGAGCGGTTTTCCAGCGCATGGTCCAGCGGGCTTGGCCCTTGCCGGTCGGGTCGAGCGACATGATCGCCATGTAGACGCACTTCAGGGCGGCCTGTTCGTTCGTGAAGTGCCCCCGGGCTTTCACCGCCCGGCGGATCCTGGCGTTGACGGACTCGATCGCGTTGGTGGTGCAGACGATGCGGCGGATCTCGGTGTCGAAGCGCAGGAACGGGGTGAACTCCTGCCACGCGTTTTCCCAGAGCCTGACGATCGCCGGATACTTCCTGCCCCATGCGTCGGCGAACTCCGCGAACCGATCGAGGGCCGCGTCCTCGGTCGCCGCGGAGTAGACGGGCTTGAGGACCTTGGCGATCTTGTCCCAGTCCTGGCGGGCGGTATAGCGGAAGGAGTTGCGCAGCAGATGGACCACGCAGGTCTGCACGACGGTGCGGGGCCAGACGGTCTCGACCGCGTCAGGAAGCCCCTTCAGCCCGTCGCAGACGAGCATGAGGACGTCCTTCACACTGCGGTTCTTGATCTCGGTGAGGATGTGCATCCAGTGCTTGGCGCCCTCGCTGCCGTCGCCGGTCCACAGCCCGAGAATGTCCCGCCGGCCCTCGACGGTGACGGCCAGAGCCACGTAGATGGGCCGGTTGGCGACCGCGCCGTCGCGGATCTTGGTTCTGTCGACGATCTTGTGATCCGGACGGCTGGGCTCATCGCGCGAGTAGGACACGTTTGCGAAGGAGATCGAGGCCGGCTCGGCCGAACATCTGCCGCTTCAGCATCTTCAGCCGGTTGATATTGCCCTCGACGGCGCCGGAGCTGTGCGGCAGGGACAGGCCGTTGCGGACGGCGTCGAAGTCGCGGCGGAGGTTGTGAGCGAAGGAGGCGAGTGGGACCAGGGAGTCCTGCTCGGCTCGGGTGATCCAGTCCTCGAGGCGGTCGCCG
>NZ_JBEOVL010000079.1:0-14427 GCF_040295485.1 Streptomyces sp. NPDC002793
GGCGGTGCTGGGTGGGCTGTTGACCTGCGGGGCGACAAGCGACAAGACAAGCGACAAGACAAGGCCCGCAGCCGGTGGTGGCTGCGGGCCCTGGTGTTGGGCAGGTGATGCGGTTGTGCGGGTCAGGTGGTGGCGCGGCGTCGCTGGAGCTGCAGGGCGATGGTCTCGGCGAGCACGTCGGTGTCGACGTCGTCCTGGTCCACCTGCTCCAGGTAGGAGTCGAGCGTCTCCCGGATCCTGTCGGTGTCGGTGTCGGGCTCGGCTGCTCGCTTCACCCATGACGCGATGGTGGCGACCGTGCCCCAGGCCTGACCGGGGGACAGGGTCAGCCACTCGATGATGCGGTGGTCGTACTCCCCCAGCTCGATACCGGCGTCGGCGAGTACGGCGAGCAGCTGCTCGTGCTGGTCCGGTCCGGAGACGTATCTGCGGGGCTCGGTCTGGACGGGGCCGGTGGGTACGGGGTCGATCTGCATGGTGGTTCCCCCTGCGTTGTTGTGGCGGTGGGTTGTGGTGGTCAGGCGGTGCGCATGGCTGCGGTGAGGGCGTCGGCCATCCGGTACGAGGGGGAGCGGTGGAGTGCTCCGGCGTGCCGGTCGTATCGGCGGGTGGTGCGGGGGTCGGCGTGGCCCATGGCGTCCTGGACGTCGGCGAGCGGTACGCCCTGGTCCAGCAGCGCGGTGGCGTAGGAGTGGCGCAGCGAGTGGGGGGAGATCCGGTCGGCGCCCTCGATGCCGGCGGCGGTGGCGACGCGGCGCAGCAGCCGGTACGCGGCCGGTTCGTCCATGGGGCGGCCGGTGCGGGTGGCGAACAGCGGCTCATCCTCGGCGGCGTCGGGGCGCTGCTCGAGGTAGGCGTCGATGGCCTGTACGGCGAGCGGGACCAGGACGACGCGTTTCGTGTGGTCGCCCTTCACCACGAGGTCGGCGACGCGGTGGCCCTGGTCGGAGCCGAGCGCGCCTACGGTCACGGCGAGTACGGAGCCGATGCGCCCGGCGGTGGTGGCGAGCGTGGTCAGCAGCGCGAACGTGCGCGGCGTCTCGTGCTGCTGCGCGTAGCTGAGCAGCGTGCCGAGTTCGGCCGGGGTCAGGCCCCGGGTGGGGGAGGCGTCCGCGGAGACGCTGGGGCGCTCCATGCCGGTGAACGGGTTCCGTCCGGCGACGTCGGCCCGGACGAGGTAGGCGTACCAGGACGAGGCCGCGGCCAGCCGCCGGGCCCGGGTGCTCTTCGCGAGTCCGGTCTCACGGAGTGCGGTGGCGTAGTCGTCGGCGACGGTCGGGGCCGCGGTGGTCGGGTCGGTGCCGGACGCGGCGCAGTACGCCAGCCACCAGGAGGCGTCCTTGGCGTAGGCGGTCTGGGAGTGGACGGAGGGGCGCCTGCCGAGCCATGAGCGCGTCGCGGTGAGTACGGAGGCTCCGGCGCCCGCTCGCTCGAGAAGGGCGAGCAGAGCGTCCGGCGATGCGGCCGGCGGGGTGCCGCGCAGCACGACGGCCGGAGCAGCGGTGGGTGCCGGGGCGTCAGGGCGGGTGCGGAGTGCGGGCGTCGAATCCATGAGTACAGGATAACAGTCATTATTCTGTAGTAGTGGGAACTCGCGCAGACCCATCAGGACAGGAGTGGACGCGAGCGACGGCCCATACCGGGGCATACGCCTAATGGTGACTATCGGGGTGCAACTCGGGCGCGGCGCCTGTCTGGTGACCCGCCGTACTGCTGCGGTGATCGCATGAGCGCATCTCGCCCGACCCGGAAGTACGGGGCCCCGTGGCTGCCGATCACCTCGTCCGCCCCGCGGCGGTGCGGGCACGGCCCGGGGTACGTCTGCGGACTCTGCATGCAGCCGTCCGAGCCGGAGGCTCCGTGTCACGAGGATCCGGGGGACTGCGACTACGACTGCCCGCGCTTCGTCCGGAGCCACGCCGGATTCTGAGTCAGGGGCAGTCGCCTTCCCACACCCACCGGTCGGTCGAGAACGGCCACGGGTCGTCCGGCGCGGGTCCGTACATGGCGCGTCCGCCGGGTCCGTAGGTGCCGTGCTCGGTGATGTGGGCGACGCCGGCGCCGCGGTGGGCGTCGGACCATCCGGTGACGTCGATGTGCTGTCCGTCGAGCGGTCCGCCGTACAGGGTGACGAACTCGCGGTCGGTGTCGGTGTCGTGCTGCTGCTGCTCGCTCATGCGGTCCACGATGGCGAGCAGCAGCGGCTGCTGTCCCCGGAATCCCCGGACGGGCTACGGGACCCTGCGGAGGGCTCTGGGTGCCCTGCGGGCCCGAGCACCCCGGGTCACCCCTCCCGGGCCAGTACGGCGGCGGCGAGAGTGGACACAGAGCGCATGACGTCGGGGACGTCCGACCGGTGGGCCCGGCGAATGGCGACGATGCAGATGGCGGTGACGCAGGCGGCGCCGAGTGCGCCGAGCGCGAGTGTGCTGGTGTTCATGGGGTCCTCCGGGAGTGGGGCGCCCGGAGCGGAGCGGCCCCGGGCGGTATGACAAACGGCCCGGGGCGGGGCGCGTTACGGCTTCCGGCGGAGCAGCGCTGCGACGAGGCCGGGGAGCGCGCGCAGCACCGCCACGACTTCGGAGCGGTGGGCCCGCAGGATTGCGACGAGGCAGACCAGCGTGGCGCACAGCAGGGCGACGACGAGCACGAGGGGCAGAGCGGCGAGCAGAGCGACGTAGTCCATGGGTGTCTCCTGAGTGAGGGCGTGCGGGGGTAGGGCGGCGGTGGTGGTGGTGGAAGAAAAAGTCCTCCCGTCCCCGACAGCGGGGAGGGAGGCGCGGGTGGTCTGTGGGCAGACCATCAGCGGGGCGAGCGGCATTCATAGCTGCGGCTGCCTGGTTGCAGTTAAGGGATTCGGTGACCTAGCCGCGCAAGTCCCCGGGGGAGGCGGCCCCGGGGTGCGGCTGGGACTAGTAGACGTGACTCCAGAGGGTGCTTTCTCCCCTCCGACAGGGGGCAGAGGATGAAACACGCCGACCACCTAATGGAGTTGCGCGTAGCCGCAGAACGTCCGTTCGTCACCCACCCGATACGGTCGCGGGATGAGCAATGAGACCTTCCCAACCCCCGCGGCTGCTCCGGTGTGCGAGCGGGATTCGTGCGACAACCCGTTGGCTCCGTCCCGTGGGGCGACCCCCCGCAAGTACTGCTCCCAGTCGTGCCGGCAGCGTGCGTATGAGGCGCGGCGGCTGCGGGAGACGGTGGCGTTGGCGATGGCCACGGCGGTGCAGCAGGAGCGTGCCGCAGCGGTACGGCGGCAGTCGTCACGTGACGCGTCACAGTACGCGTCACATGACGCGTCACCTGACGGCTCTCGACCAGTCGCCCCACGGAGTGAGCCGCCGGCACAGGGGCGGTGGGGATTCTCTGCGACGGGGGCGCCGATGATGCTGCCGGACGAGTAGCAGGGCACAACAGCGGCCCCTGTCCCGCGGTGGGGAGCAGGGGCCGCTGCGGCCGGTCGGTCAGGAGGATTTCGGGTCTCGGCGCGGTGCCGGGTTGCTCGTCGTCGTGGACGGCCTCGAGCCGCTGTCGCGGTTCCAGCGGCCGGGGCCCTGCTCGGTCGGTGTGGACGGTCCGGGGCGTCCGGGGCTGCGAGTGCTCATTGGCGTACCCTCCGATTCGGGGACGCCCGCGATAGCTGCGCGGGCGTCCCCTTCTGCTGTCAGGCTCGGTGTCACGCGGGTGTCAGGGCGGGGTGTCAGGGGGCGTGACACCTGCTCCCGCCTAGGGGAATGGGTGTCACGGGGTCCGTGACGGTGTCAGGCGTCACGCGGGTGTCAGGGCGGGGACGATCCGCCACCGGCCCGTCTTGTTCGTCGGCTCGAGGCGCCCCTCTGCGGCGGCCTCCCGGAGCCGTGCGGACACCCACGGGCGGGACAAGTCGTTCTTCTCGCACCAGTCCATGAAGTCCACGGGCCCGACGACCATCTGACCCTTCTCCTCGAATTCGTCGATGGCGCGGGCGAGCAGTTCCCGCGTCTCCTGCGGGGACGGGTTGCGCCCCTTGTCCGTACCGAACAGCCCCGGGGCGTCGTCGCCCTGTCCGGCCGGGGGCAGGTCCGCCTCCGGGTCCATGGCGGCGTCCTCCGGGTCGAGCAGGGCGCCGTTCACGATGTCGTCGTCCTGCTCGGGCACGGTGGTCTGCTCCATCTCGTCGGTGGCCTGCCGTCCGGTGTACGCGTTGCCGACGACCGCCCGGGCGGCGGCGACGGTGATCGGGTCGGCAACAGCCCCGTTGCGCACGGCCCACTGCGCGAGCGTCTCCATGAGGGACACCGACCGCGGGGTGAACTGCTGCGTCCTGCCGGGGGAGGCGTACCGGGCCTCGTCGATCCCGCTGGACACCACGTAGCAGTAGCCCGGTCGCCGGTTGCCCCACGCCCCGGGGTGGGCGCCCTGGTTGATGACGGACTCCGGCAGGCTGAATCCCTCGTCCCTCGGGTCGCAGCCGAGCGCGATCACGGACGGCAGGGAGGCCCGGGTGCTGGTTGACATCTGGTCGTAGGAGGGGCGCTGCAGGGACACGATGAGGGAGACGCCGGCGGAGCGGGCCTCCTGCGCGATGCCGGTGAACGCGTCGTCGCCCAGGTTCCGCAGTGTGTTTGCCGCTTCCTCCATCCACGCGACCATGTACGGCATTCCGGGGCAGCCGCACGCGGTGCGGTCCGGGCGGCAGGAGTGCGCCGGGTCGGTCTGCGTGACGGCGGCCTGCACCGACCACTGCCGGTAGGAGTGCTTGCCGAGCCACCCGGTCCGTGCCGGAATGACGTGCTGCAGCGCCTCCACCATGGCTTCGGTGCCTGCTCCGCCCTCCACCGCCCAGTCGTAGGCGGGCAGCAGCGGCCGGAAATCCTGGAAAGCTTTCGGGTCGCTGAGCCACATCACGACGTCCTTGCGGGACAGGATTTCCGTCATGAGGTTCAGGGCTGCGTCCCCCTTCCCCGAGCCGGTGCCACCGGCGATCAGGAAGTGCGACGCGTTGCGTCCCTCGTCGGGGTCGCCGGGCAGCCACACCACCAGGGGCGAGCCGTCGTCGTACTGCCCGATGACGAGCGGGTCGGCGATGCTGCCGCCGGGGAGGGCCGGACCCTGCCACTCCTGCGCCTCCCCCAGCATGTCGCGGGGCACGATGACGAGTTCGCCGCGGCGCGCGGACTCGGGGTCCGGCTGGTAGCGGATCGCGGACTGCGGGAGGTCGAGCGCCGACGCAATACGCACCAGGGCGCGGGCCACGTCGTCGTTGGTCTGCTCCCCGCCCTCGAGGGCGAGCGCGGCCGTGACCCTGTTCGGCTCCACCTCCGTCTTACCGATGCGGGCCTTGGCGAGACCGACCTTGGCCAACAACCCCTTGTCTGCAGACTCCGGGGCCGGACCGTCCGACGTGCGCAGCATCATGCGCACGTTCCAGGAGAGGGCGAGCACCGTGCCGCCCATGAGGTACGTGTCCGGGAGGATCCCGGACAGGGGTCCGGCGAGCGCTGCTCCGGTCATCCACGCCGACCCGGCGGCGACGGTGATCGCGGAGTGCAGGCGCCGCTGCGCGCTGGTCTCGCGTCCCGCCCACCAGGTGGCCCCGGTCAGGGCGACGGTGGACAGGGTGAGGCCGACGCCGGCGGCGACGGAGTCGGCCCACATCAGGTGTGCGCCGGTCCCGACGAGACCGACTCCGCCGAGCCCGATCCACGGGGGGAGGTGCGGCTTGGTCCGGTGCAGGAGGTACGCCCCGACGCTGCCGCTCGAGCTGCTCTCTCGGTCCTTCTTCATCTTCCGTTCCGTCCTCTCGATTTCCCGCTCTACGTCTCGTCCGTGCTGGTCAACCCAGCGGGCGCTCACTGCTGGCCCCAGCTCATGCGCGGCTGGTAGATGCTCTTGGGCTTGGCCCGGTGGGCGTTGAGCTCGCCCTCGTACTCCTGCGCGAACAGGGCGTAGGTGGCCGCGGCGAGCTTGGCCGCGTTGCGGAGCTCGTCGGCCGCGCGCTGCATCTTGCGGGAGACCTTGAACGCGCGGATCTTCGCGCCGCCCATCCGGCCCTCCGGGTCGGGCACCGTGGACAGCACCGCTTTGAGGATCTCGGCGGCCATCGCGACCTCGAAGCTGAGCATCACGGCGGACGCGCGCAGGGTGTTGCAGTAGTCGCGGATCTGCGCCGGGGAGCTGAACTCGGGGGCGGGCAGGAGGCTCTCCGCGTGCGTCCGGGCCGCCGGTACGGCCGGGCCCTTCCTCGCGCTGTTGTTCACGGTGACGTTGATCGGCGGGACGAATCCGCCGGCGGCGGCGCCCGCGAACGATCCGGCGGCGCTCGCGAACTTGTTGGTCTTGCTCTCGCCGCCGCTGGGGGGTGTGGTCGTCGTCATGCTGGCCTGCTCTCTGAGTTGGTGGTGCGGTGGGCCGGTCTGTCCGGTCCTCTGCCGTCCCCGGGCCCGTAGGCCGGTACCGGGGGCGGCAGGGGACCGTCAGCGGACGTGCGTCGTCGTGCGCCCGAACCACCTGGTCGTCGTGCTGACGTTGGTGGTGTGGTGGTGGACCGTGGACCCGGTGCCGAGCACGGCCGGCGCGATGCGGGAGGCGACGACCGCGACCGCGATCCACATCACGACGGAGCCGAGACCGGCGAGCGCACTGACTGCTGTGCCGAGACCGGCGAGCAGCTGCCCACCCCCGAAACCGACTCCCCCGGCGAGCAGTCCACCCGCGGCGAGACGCTGCGCCCGAGGGTCGAGCAGGGGGGCGGGGGTGAGGTCGCGCGGCTGGTAGACGACGGGGGCGGTGGGGAGGTGCTCGCGGAGTACGGCGACCATCCGGCCGTCCGGCCCGGGGACGTAGACGACGGTGGTGTCCTGCTCGCGGTAGAGCTGCACTGCGGGCTGCTGGACGGTCGGCCAGCCCGGGGGGACCTGTACGGCGCGGGTGGTGGGGAGCTGCTCCATTGCTGCCTCCTGCTGAGTAGAGAGCGTGTTCGTTAAGAGCCCCGGGCCCGATTCGGTCGGGCGCCCTCGCGGCTGGATGCCGGGGCGGTGGGTCAGAGGTCGAACAGGCCGGCGGGCTCGGCGGTCTCCCGCCGGGCCCGTTCCCGGGCGTCTCGGCGCTGCCGGGCGGCTGCCTTGCGGTGGCAGTCGGTGCACCAGGCGAGCAGCTCCCCGGCGGGCACCGCGGCGGCGGCTGCGGTGGTCAGGGTGAGATCGGCCGGAGCGGCGAGCAGGGCGCTCTGCTCCGTCGTCTCGTCGCACTGCAGACCGGAGTCGGAGTGGCGGGAGCCGCACGCCCCGGTGCAGTGGCAGCGGTGCCCGGCCGCGGACATGACGACCGCCCAGACGCGGGGGACACCGAGCGGGATGACGGTCATGACTGCCCACCCCCCGGGCGCTGCGTCATCGTGCGGACAGTCGTGCCAGGGCCCGCGTACCGCTCCGCCTCGTCCTCGGTGGCGTGGACGCTGAGCAGCTCCCCGCCGGAGACGACGACGTACAGGGGGAGCGGGGTGACGGTGGGGGTCTCGACTCCGGCGAGCATCTGCCGGACGGCGTCGGCGTCCTCGAGGTACCGCACAGTGGCCGCGGCCCTCTCCGTGGTGGCGAGCAGCAGCCGCTGCGCCGGGGTCATCGGTCGGCCCCGTTCGTCAGCGCGAGCTCCTGCCGGCGGGCGGAGATCCAGCCGACAGACCAGCCGGTCAGGTCGGCGAGTTCACGGATGGTCTGGCCGGTGTTCACGGCCGCCGCGACCGCCTCCCGGGCCTCCGCCTCCGGCAGCTTCCTGAACACCAGCTCGCCGCTGTTCAGGCTCACGTTGGGGGTGCGTCGTTCATTCGTGTTCACGGCAGGGGTGTCCGTGTTCACGGAGGGCGTCGTCTTGTTCACGGCAGGGGTGTCCGTGTTCACGGGGCGCTGCGTCTGCCGTTCACGAGTCACCCGGCGCGCAGCAGCGGCCTGCTCGATAGACGCGCGCTCGAGAGCTGCACGCTGCTGCTGTTCACGCTCGGCACGGACCCGCTGCTCCTGCTCCCGGAGCTCCCGCGCCTCCTCGCGCTCGCGCTGCTCACGGCGCTCTGCGGCCTCCCGGTCCGCGCGCTGCTGTTCGAGCTGCAGGGCGTGCTGCCGGTCCTCCCGTGCCTGCCGCTCGGCACGGTTGAGGCGGTCACGCTCGAGCTGCTCGGCGTGTTCACGGGCCTCACGGTCAGCCTGTTCACGACGAGCTGTCTCGTGTTCACGGTCGGCTCGGGCCTGCTGTTCACGGGCCTCCTGGTCGGCACGCTCGCGCTGTTCACGGCGTTCACGGTCGGCCTTGTCGGCGGCCTCCTGCTCGGCCCGTGAACGCTCGATGCCGTCCAGCGCCCGACCGATCGCGGCCCGGTATGAACGCGCGGCCTCAGCGGTGACGATGAGGAGCAGCGGGGCGACCGCGTGAACAGCGACGCCCGTCGCGTCGCCCTTCAACGCCGAGTCGCCGATGTTCAGGAGCAGCGTCATCAGGCCGGTGAGCCAACGGAGCGCGGCCGGCCACCGACCCCCGGTGGTCCGCAGCCGGTCCACCGTGGCGTCCAGGCGGACCACGATGACGACCGCGGCGTCGACGACGAGCGGCAGGATCGGCGCGGTCCACCCCCAGCCGTCCGGGGTGACCCGCTCGACAAGCGGCGTGACGGTGAAGACGGAGAACAGCACGGCGCCCGCGGTGATGCCCCACGTTCCGGCGGACAGGACACGCTCGGCGGACTGGACCTGTGCGGGGGTCAGGGTCTCGATGCGGCTGCTCACTGCTCCACACCCCCGGAAGCGGCGGCGCGGCGGTCGTCGGCGTTCGCGGAGCGGAGCAGCAGCTCCCGTACCCCGACCACCACAAGGGCGACGAGGGCGACCACGTTGGTGAGGTCTCGGTGGTGCAGGACGAACGCCGCGCCGATCTCGGCGATGACCAGCGCGATGGCCAGCCAATACAGCGCGGCGACAGCGGTACGTTTGCTCATGGGTCGGTCCCTCCCGAGGGGTCCGGTCCGACAGCGGCCCCGGGATCACACCCCGGGGCCGCGCCGGTTTCTGGCACGGCATGAGAGGCGCAAGGTTCGTGATGAACCTTGCAACACCTCCGAAGGTACATAAATAACCTTCCGCACGCAAGAGATGTACCTACGTGGGTTCATGATGTACCTTGACGGGAGAGCGCATCACTCACGAGAGGGGTCATACCGTGGCATTCAAGGCAGTCGGGGCGGGGTACGCCGATGTGGCGGCGCACTTCCGCACACTCATCCGAGACGGAGAGCTAGCGCCCGGAGCCGCCCTACCGTCTGTGCAGGAGATCCGCGAGCAGTTCAACGTGTCCGCAAAAACCGTCAGTCGGGCCCTCTCTGTCCTGAAATCCGAGGGACTCGCCATTGGGCGAGGGAGCCTTGGCACCGTCGTGGCAGAGCAGTCCCGCGTGGCGTCCAGCGGATCAGCCCGACTCGATCGGCTCGCCCGGACGGGAAGGATCTACAGCCCAGGAGAGACCAGCACCGACCACGAGGCGATGTTCCGTAGCTGTGCAGACCTCAAGGTCGCCAATGCTCTGGGTGTCGAGCTCTACGACGAAATCCCGATTCGGCGACGCACGTTCATCCAGAACGGCAAGCCCGTAGTCATCGGGTACTCGTACTTCCACCCCCGAGCCCTCACCGCGGTACCCGAGATCATGCGGCAAGGGCAGCTCAAGCCCTTCTGGCAGACGACGTACACCGAGCGAACCGGACTCATCGTGAGCCGATCCCCTGAAGAGCGTGGCGCACGGCTGGCCTCACAGGATGAACTCGATGTATTCGGCCTTGACCTGCCCCGCTCTGTGGCAGCAGCCGTACTCGTGCTGCACACCGCGCACCACGACGAGGACGGGCCGATCGAGGTCTGGGAGGACGTCTACGCGCCCGGGCTGTGGCAGGTCTCCGGCTCGGTGTAACAGATTCCGCGATTTGTCGTACCCATAGGTGGGACAGCAAATGACCGCCGAGACTCACCGAGACTCACCGAGACTCGTCGGGACTCGTCGGGATGCGGGGGACGCGCTCCCCGTTTCTCCCGTGAAACGGCGCGTGAGGGGGGCATAGAGCGGCTCGGACAACATCGTTGGACGCAGGTACGATCAACGGAGCAACAGAGGCTGAGGAGGCCACTGATGGACGCGAGCACCGAGAGCCCATGGCTGACGGTCCGGGAGGTCGCCCTGCATTACCGGGTGTCCACACGGACCATCACTCGATGGGTCGCCACGGGAGAGATCCGGTCCCACCGGATCGGACCGGGGCGCCTGGTCCGGATCCACCGCACAGAGCTCGAGAACGAGCAGCAGCAGTACCTCTCGGCAGCGTCCTAGCAGACATGCAGAAGGGCCCGGTGTTCCACCACCGGACCCTTCGGGACGCTACCGAAATTCTACCGACCGGACTGGCATCCGGAACGTGGAAATCAGCAGCAGTGCTTAGCTGGGCACGCTGCTCAGGATAGACAGGATGTCCAGGGGGGACCATCTCGCCCCCGGCCAATTCTGTTCATTCCTGTCCACGCCCCGGAGCCGGCCCCTACCTACAGAGGGACGCTCCATGAACGAAAACCTGCAGCTCACGGCGCATACCGCTACAGAGCTACCCAACCCCCGCGATCGGCCGTCCGTGGACACGCCGGGTGAACGGCATCACGCCAGCCTCGCATCCGCACAGCTGTCCGTGGCGCTCACCTGGGTACGCCGCGGCATCCCCGTGGTGCCCTGCTCCCGTACCGATAAGGGCGCCCTGGTCCCCGGGTTCGGGAAGGGCCGGACGCCGGACGAGATGGCCCCGTTCTCCGACCCGGACACGGTCACCAGGTGGTGGAGCTCCGGCCGGTTCGCCCGTGCGCACGTCGGTCTGCTCACCGGGCGCAGCACCATCGACGGCCGCGGCCTGGTCGTCGTCGATCTCGACATGCCGAAGCCTGGAGCGGAGCAGCTCACCGGCCGATGGGCCGGATGTGCCGGCGGAACTGATGTCCTCGAGCTGCTCGCCCGGGAGGCCGGGGCGGAGTGGCCGGAGACGTACACCGTGATGACCCCGTCCGGTGGGCTGCACCTGTACTACCGGCAGCCGGAGGATGGGCCGCTGATCGGGTGCGCGACCGGGGAGGGCGAGCGCGCCCCACATCTCGGGCCCCTGGTGGACGTGCGCGGGCTCGGCGGGTACGTCATCGCTGCCGGGTCCTACTCGGCCGCGCAGGGTCGGCCCTACGTCCGGGAGTCTCCGGCGCACCTACTGCCGCAGCAGGTGCCCGGGTGGCTGCTCGCCCTGCTCCGGCGTCCGGCACCGGCCGCTGCTCCCCGCCCTGCTCGAGTTCATCAGCTCCCCACCGGAGACCGTGCCGAGCGGTACGCGGTGGCGGCGCTGAACGGGGAGTTGGAGGGCGTGGGCAGTGCCGGGGAGGGCGAGCGCAACAGGAGGCTGTACGCCGCGGCTCGGAGGCTCGGCGAACTCTCCCCCACCGCGCCGGCCGTGCTCGGCGAGACCACCGTGCAGGACGAGCTGCTCGCCGCAGCCCGGGCCGCTGGTCTCGGCGAGCAGGAGGCTCTGCACACCATCCGGTCCGGGTGGAGTACCGGCAGCCGCGGAGCAGAAGCGGGTGCGGCATGACGACCGAAGCGACCGACCTCGACGTGATCGCGTTTCAGGCGTTCCAGCGGGACAAGGCCCGGCAGGAGAAAGCACGGCAGGCGCTCGAGGCTGCCGCGCCCACGGAACGCGCGGAGTTCGAGAAGTACAGGGCAGAGCAGGAAGCAGCTGCCGCAGCGAAGGCTGCCGACAAGGAAGCTGCCGCCGCAGCGAAGGCTGCCGAGCGGGCCCCGGTGCCTCCCACGGGAGGTACTGAGACCACGGACGCGATCCTCGCTGAGCGGGTCTCTCATCGCGTCCTGAGCGGGTCCTACTGCTGGTCTGCCGGTCTCGGCTGGATGCGATGGACTGGCACCCACTGGGAGCGCAGCAATCCGCAGACGATCACGGAGACCGTCCGTCAGTACATGGTCGAGTCGGTGACCAACGAACTCCGGGCGCCCGATACAGACTGGCGTAAGCGACAGGAGCTCATGAGCCTGCTCAGCAAGTCGCGGCTGGTCGCCCTGGTCGAGCTGGCAAAGGGCATTCTGCAGGTGCGAGACGACATGTTCGACGCGCGCCCGGATCTACTCAACACCCCCTCGGCCGTGGTTCATCTGGCCACCGGAGAGGTCCGGCCGCACGACCCGCTGCTGTATCTGACGAAAATCACTGCTGCGCCGTACCGGCCGGGGGCGACTCATGAGGATTGGGACCAGGCGCTCACAGCGCTGCCGGAGCAGAGTCGACGATGGTTTCAGATCCGGGCCGGGCAGGCGATCACTGGACACATGACCCCTGACGACGTGCTGCTGTTGCTCCAGGGGGGCGGGGAGAACGGGAAGTCGACCGTTCTCGAGAGCATCGCCCGGACGATCGGTAAGGGGTACGGGGTCCTCATGTCGGACCGTGTCCTGCTTGCAGATCCGGGCGCGCACCCTACTGAACTCATGGATCTGCGTGGCGCTCGGTTCGCGATGGCTGAGGAGCTGCCGGAGCGCGGCCGGCTGAATGTGAAGCGGCTCAAAGACGTGATCGGCACGTCCACCATGAAGGCCCGGTACATGAAGCAGGACACAGTGGAGTGGTCATCCACGCACTCTGTGTTCCTGTCGACGAACTACCTGCCGACCGTGGAAGAGACTGATCACGGCACGTGGCGGCGCCTTGCCCTGGTCACCTTCCCGTACAAGTTCGTGAAGCCTGGCGTGACTCCGAGCGCACCGAACGAGCGACAGGGCGACCCTGGGATTCGCGAGCGCATGAAGAACGGGCAGAAGCAGCATGAGGCCGTGCTTGCATGGCTCATCGAGGGCGCGAAGCTCTGGTACGAGAACGAGCGGGTCATGCCGCCCTTGCCGAAGCAGGTCGAGAACGACACGAGGAACTGGCGCGCGGACTGTGACCTGGTGCTCAAGTATTGGCGCGACCGGATCGAACCCGACCCTGACGGCCACGTTATCGCGCGGGAGCTGTTCGCCGATTTCAACGGCTGGTTGCAGGGACAGGAGCACGCACGGTGGTCGGACAAGACGTTCGGCACCCGGTTCGGAAACCATGACGAAACGAACGCACGGGGAGCAGAGCGACGCAAGATCAAAGCGCGCCCCGGGCTCTCTCGCCCGGACTCCGTGATGGAGTCGTTCTCCCCTCCAGCAGTCCCCGCGGCCTACTGGGCATGGCTCGGGATGCGCTTCACGAAGGATGGCCTCCGGATGGACGAGGTCTGCGAGTAGGCACCCACTGACTTGCCCCCGTCGAACGTGATTCGGCGGGGGCAGTGCCATGCCCTGACCTGCCGGTTCCATCTCCGGTTCCATCAGTTCCACGTTCCTCCGGTTACCCCCTTATGCGTCGGGGAGAGCTGGCAACCCAGAGAAGTTGGAACTGATGGAACCGGACGTGGAACCGCAGCCCGCAGACGGTCCGCCGGCCCCGGCCGTGGACAACCTCCGCCGGGGGTTGGGGAGCCTCACAGCAGCTACCCAACCCCCGCCACTCGGCAGCCGGTGCTGCAGCCCGTCCGGCGTCTGCCGGAAGTAGCCCGTACTCGACATCCGGCCGGGCCGACAACGGCGGGGTGTCGCCCGGAGGTCGTGCGGCTCTGCCGCTCCGTAATGTCTGTCTGTCCGAACTCGCGGTCGGCAGCCGGACCTACCGACGCCCGGGCGGTGGCCGCCTGAGGGTCGTGCGGCGCAGCCGCTCCGCATTTCTTCACTGACCCCCTGGTCGCTTTTCTGAGCGTGCGTGTGTCGGGTTACCCGCGCCGGGGCCCCTGACATCTGCTCCCGTGATTGCGACGCCCCTCCCCCTGCTCCCTGGAGCTGCTCGATACGGCGGACCTCGTGGCACGGCGTATTCGGCTGTTCCCGCGCGCGGCAGGGGTCGCGACCGGTCGCGGGAGGGTGTTCCCACGGGGAACAGCAGGGGTGGATGATCACGGGATGAGTGAGCGTCGCCCGTTGGGCACTGGTCCGGTCCCTGCTGATGTCCGTGCGCGGGAGGCGGATCTGAGTGAGGAGCTCCCCGGTGAGCGGTGGGCGGACATCGAGCAGTTGCGGGCGGGCGGTCTGTTCGGTGTTCCCACGGGGAACGGCCCGGGTCTCCCGCGTGAGGCCGGGGGCGGAACCGAGGGGCGCGGCTGAGATTCTGCCCGCGCAAAAACGGGGGCGAGAGGGCGTCTGGGTCGCCCGGGGGCTTGTCGCTTGTCGCTTGTCGTCTCCGGGTTCGGTGTCGGGTGTAGGCGGTGCTGGGTGGGCTGTTGACCTGCGGGGCGACAAGCGACAAGACAAGCGACAAGACAAGGCCCGCAGCCGGTGGTGGCTGCGGGCCCTGGT
>NZ_JBEOVL010000080.1:0-13568 GCF_040295485.1 Streptomyces sp. NPDC002793
TGCGGAAGCTCCGCTGCAGCACGAACCGGATCACCGACATCGTGAAGGCAGTCCTCGTCCTCCACCACGCCTCAACATGAGGTTGGAAAAGGCTCCGTCGCCCTGGTTGACCGTTTCGGGAAGGCCTAGCAGTGCCGTCCTCCGAAGCCAGTGGCTCACCCTCGAGTGCGGAAGCAGCTGCTGGCGTTCGCCGCTGCCACCACACTGGGCGGCACTCGGTCGAAGAAGGTGGGCCGACCTGGGTGGTGCACACCCGCGGTCAGCCGGCGGGCTAGCTCCGAGAGCGTCGGGTGCTGAGACCGAAGAGGGCAACGAGCACGGCGGCGGTACCTAGGCCGGCCGCTGTCCAGAAAGCACCCGCCAGGCCGGGGACGAAGGCGCCGGGCTCGCCGCCGCTCGTGTGGACCGCGACGATGACGGCGATGCCCAGGGAGCCGCCCACCTGCTGAACCATCTGCAGAAACCCGGACATCGACCCGCTGTGCCGGGCAGGCACCCCCTCCATGATCAGCATCGTCCCGGGGGTGAACACGAGGGCGACACCGAGGCTGTGGAGCACCAGAGGGGCCACGACCCCGCTGACGTAGGTGCTGGAGTCGTCCAGGGCGGCGAACCAGACGAAGCTGATGGTGACCAGGGCCGTGCCGAGGACGAGCAACCGACCGGCTCCGAACCGCCGTACGAATGCGGGCACGAACTGCGTGACGATCAGGATGGTGCCTGTCAGGGGCAGGAAGGCGAGGCCGGCGACCAAGGCGCTCATGCCCAGCTCCCGTTGGTAGAACTGCACCAGCGTGAACAGCAGGGAGAAGTGGACCCCCACGGTGAGCCCCATGGCGCCCAGGGCCGTCGCGCGCTTGCGATGACGAACCAGGGAGAGGTCGAGCAGCGGGAGCCTGACGCGCCGCTCGACGGCGACGAACGTGGTGAGCAGGACGAGAGCGAGGACGAAGGTGACCACCGTTCCCGCGGTGGCCCATCCTGTCTCTGCGGCGTGCACGAAACCGTAGACGAGGGCCAGCGACCCGAGGGTCGCGGTGATCGCTCCCGCCACGTCCACCCGGCCTCCGGTCGGCCGGTCCTCCTTGACGAGCCATTGGACGACGAGAACGACGACGGCCCCGATGGGCAAATTGATCAACAGCCCCCACCGCCAGGAGAAGAAGGCGGTCAGCGCACCACCGACGATCAGGCCGAAGGACGAGCCCACTGCGGAGGCGGCGGTGAACAGGGCCATGTTCCGGCTGCGGGCATGCTCGTCTCGGGCGATGGCGGTGATCAGGGACAGGATGCTCGGTGCCGCGATGGCCGCTCCGACTCCCTGCGCCACCCGGGCGACGACCATGATCGTCGCGTCGGGGGCAAGGCCGGCGGCGAGTGACGCGAGGGCGAACAGCACCGTTCCGATGGTGAAGACCCGGACCCGGCCCAGAACGTCGCCGAGCCTACCGCCGAGCAGCATGAGTCCGCCGAAGGCCAGCGCGTAGGCGTTGGGCACCCATGACAGACCGGCGGGGGAGAAGCCGAGATCCTGTTGCAGTTGGGGGAGTGCGACCGTCACCACCTGCGCGTCGAGTTGCAGCATGAGCTGCGTGGCCAGGATGGCGACCGTGGCCAGGGCGACGAAGCGCGGCACGGCCACGGTGGGCACCCTGCGGTGTTCCGTCGGGGCCGGGGATGTATCGGCATCGCTGCCGGTGTAGACGGACATGCCACCTCATAGGGGGATGGTTGATGAAAACGCGGAGGGAGGCCGCACGTGCGAGCAGCTGGCACCTGCACGAGGGGCGAGGAGTTGCTTCTCGCCCGGCACGGCCGTGTAGTCGAAGCGATGCCGTTAGTGTAACTAGGATAGATACACTTTAGCAATTGTCGACGGCGGACCGGACTTCGACCGCGAGAGGCCCCGCGTCGTCCGCGACGTATGCAGGGCTTCTCCTCGTGGTGTCACCCGCCCGTGTGGCAGGACCGATACGAAGAGGGGTGAACATGAAGAACTGGATGACCGGATAGCACGCGTCACCGGCTGGGGGACGGTTATCGGGCGTGCCGTCGCTCGGTGAGCGCTGACGGTGGCAACCCTGGTATAAGCCTGTACGCGGCATCCAGGTCCGCCGCGCACTGTTCGGCACGCTCCTGAGCACAGGGGTTGGGTGGCCGAGGCGCCCGGGTAAATGGTCTCAGCCCCGGCCCTATCGAGACCGGGGGCTTCCGTGAATCCCAGGGCGAGACCTCGGGGGAGGCTGAGCGCACCGGGAACGCTGGGCCACGACCCCCTCGGTCGTACGGGGAAGCCGGCAGGGATGCCTCGGCGGCTCTCTTCCTCGCCACCGACGAGAGTTCCTTCGTGACCGGTAGGGAACTTCACGTGGATGGCCGTATGACTATCAGGCGCCCAGCGTGTCGGCGGTCGTGCGGCCGACACCTTGGTGTCTCGCGAGCCAGGGGCGATCGCGAGGCACGCAAAGTCGTCCTACCGGTACGCCAAGAGGGAGCGCCGTACGCCGGGCCGACGGCCACAGTTGCCGCGGCCGAGTGGCGTGACCTCGTGAACGGTCAGCGGGCCCCGGCGGATACGGAGTGGAACGCCAGCGTGTCGCGCAGGACGTCTGCCACGGTGGTGGCCGACAGTGACCGGCAGAGAGCCTCAGTCGCCTCTTGATACACCTGACCCAGGGCGTGCTGGATGCCGAAACCCACGTAGCACTCCGCGTTGGGATCCGAGGCGTGCATTCCGAAGATCGGCTCCTCGGGGAGTGCCTGGTAGACGTTGAGAAGAGAGATCTTCTCCGCCGGACGGGCGAGGTTCCAGCCGCCGTTGCGTCCGTGGGTGACCTCTACCAGTCCGGCATCCTTGAGCTGCCCGAGGCAGCGCCGGATGACGACGGGGTTGGTGTTGACGCTGGTCGCGATGCGCTGGGACGTCGCGACCTCTTTGTCGGTGCCCCGCCGGTCATACGCCAGCCAGGTCAGGATGTGGACGGCCAGGCTCATACGGCTGTTCGCGCTCACGCGGGCTCGCCTCCCTCGGTCGATGCCGGTACTGACTGGCGCTCGCGCACGCTGCCGGCGACACTAAAAACTGTAACAGTTACAGAAAAACCGGGCGCCGCGTGCTCCAGCCGGGTCGCATGCCGCTCGGGCGTCCGCGATCGTGACGCAGGCCATCCGCAGCAAGTCACGTGCCGACGTTGCTCGCGGAGCTGGGCTGCGCCGTTCGTCCCTGCTGTGCGGACATCGCACACGCCCGACAGGGATCACTGGTCAAGCTCCTGGCCGAGGGGATCGCTGAGGGAGGCGGCGATGCGCTGGGGCGTTGTCTCCCCTTTGTCGATGCCGCGCCGGTCGCACGCCAGCCAGGTCAGGATGTGCACGGCCGAACGCGTGCGACTTTTCACGCACACGCCGCACGCCCCTGACCCCTTTTCCACGAAGGAGCTCCCCGCTCCGCCAGCGCTGGAAAGCGCGACGACCGACGTTGCACCGATATTTCATGGTCACCGCGTCTGGGCAGTGCGACCGTGCGCGCCTACGGGGCGGGCAGCTGGGGCGCCCATGTATACCGCCGTCCGCACTTCCGGCAGGGCGGTTTCGCCGCTGTCCGGTCCGCAGCGAAACGTCCTGCAGGCCGTCTGCTTCCTAGACCTGGGCGAGGCCGCCATCGACAAAGAGTTCGGCACCCGTGGTGAACGAGCTCTGGTCGGAAGCGAGGAAGACGGCGGCGGAGGCCACTTCGTCCACGTGCCCTACCCGCCCCATGGGGATGGAGCTGGCGAAGTTTTCCTTGAGTTCGCGCTGCGCATCGGCGTCGTCACCCGCGAAGCGCAGGAGACCGGGGGTCTCGACGGGGCCGGGGCTGATCGAGTTGACCCGAATCTTGCGTCCCGCCAGCTCGGCTGCCCAAGACCGGGCAAAGTTGCGCGCAGCCGCCTTGGTGGCGCTGTAGACGCTCATCGCCGGAATGCCCTGGGAGGCATTGGTCGAGGAGGTGAGGATGACCGAGGCGCCCTCGGGAAGGAGTGGGAGCGCCTTCTGCACAGTGAAGAACATGCCCTTGACGTTGATGTCGAACGTTCGCTCGTACTCCTCCTCTGTCACGTCTGCGAAGCCTGTGACGCCGCCCACTCCTGCGTTCGCGAACAGCACATCGAGCCGTCCGCTGCGCTCCCTAATGGTCGCGAACAGGGCGTCGAGATCATCGAGCCTGGACACGTCGCTCTGCACCCCCACGGCGTCCGCGCCGATCGCTGCCACAGCGGCATCGAGCTCAGACTTGCGGCGCCCCGTGACGTAGACGGTGGCGCCTTCCCGTGCGAAACGCTGGGCCGCGCCCAGACCGATACCAGTGGTACCGCCCGTGACCAGGGCGATCTTTCCGTCAAGCTGTCCCATTGCCCACTCCTTGGAGAATTGCTCTGAGGCTGGCTCTGCAGGCTGCGGGGAGCCCGCCACCTCCAGTGAAGGACGCCGGAGGTGCTGCACCAGCCGCTCAAATAAAATATAACAGCTTTGATTACACTTTGCCGTGGGTGTCGGCGGCGACCCGCATCAGCGGTGTGTCGCCACCCCCTCACCTCGCCGCACTGCCACGCCGTGGTGCCGCGACGCGGCCTTGTGGCAGCCCGGGGGCGGACCACAAAGCGAGCGAGCGGGCCGCGCCGAACGACGGCAGGCTCGGGCCCGCCCGTATCCCTAGATATGTTCGCCTTGGAGGAACGGGTAGTCGGTATACCCCTCGGGGCCGGATGTGTAGAAGAGTGCCGGGCGCGGCACGTTCTCCAGGTGCTCGCCCTGCCAGCGCTCCACCAGGTCGGGGTTGGCGATGGCCGCTCGGCCCACGGCCACGACATCGGCGTGAGCGGCCTCGATCAGCTCCACCGCTTCCTCGCGCGTCGTGATCGAGACGGACCCGCTGTTGGCCATCAACTTGCCACCGAAGCGCCGGCGCAACTGCTGGGCCAGCTCTCCCCCCAGCTCCTTGTGCAGGAGGGAAAGGTAGGCCAGGCCTAGCGGGCGCAGTTGGTCCAGTAGGTGACCGTAGGTGGCCAGGGCGTCGTCCCTGTCGGTCTCCAGGGCGTCCTTGATGTTGCGTTCGGGCGAGATCCGCAACCCGACCCGCCCGGCGCCGATGGCCTTCGCCACTGCCGTGACCACCTCGACGACGAAGCGGGCCCGGTTCGTCGGTGTGCCGCCGTACTCGTCGGTGCGGTGGTTCGACGCTGGGGAGAGGAACTCGTGTAGCAGGTATCCGTTGGCGGCGTGGACCTCTACGCCGTCCAAGCCGGCCTCGATCGCCCGGCGGGAGGCCGTGATGAAGTCCTCAAGTGCCGCTCGGGCTTCCGGGGCGGTCAGTGCCTGCGGCACTGGGTAGGGCTGCTTGCCCTTCTCCGTGTGTCCCTCACCGTTGATCGCGATCGCGCTGGGAGCCAGGATGCGCCGCCCTCCGTTGACATCGGGGTGGGTGACGCGACCGGCGTGCACGACCTGCATCACGATGCGGCCGCCTTGAGCATGCACCGCCTCGGCCACCCGCCGCCAGCCGGCCGCCTGTTCGTCAGTGACAATGCCCGGCTGCCCCACGAAGGCCTGCGACTCGCGGCTGGGGTAGACGCCCTCGGTGACGATCAGTCCGAGGCTCGCTCGCTGTCGGTAGTGCTCGACCATCAGGTCGCCGGGTATGCCGGAGGGGCCCGACCGCATCCGAGTCAGCGGGGCCATCGCGACACGGTTGGCGAGCTTGATGTCTCCGAGCGAATCGGGCGTGAAGAGAGACGGTTTCGCGGATGTCGATGCCGACGTCATTGATGTGACTCCGTTCCGGAATGGGTGAACGCACGGGTGGGGCCGGCTCCTGAGGTGTGGTGCGGGAGCACTCGTTCCGTCCCGTCACCACTCGCCGGGGGGCTCCGTCCCTCTTGGATCAACGGCGATGAGCCCCCACGGGCCCGCTTTTCCTTGCTCCGCAGGACGGCCGGTCCTGTCGGTGCGACACTGTGTAAGCTGTATCAAGGTTCGTTACATTAACGCGCCGACCGGCACCCCCTGTCAACTTCCAGGAGCACCCTCATGTCCGCACACCTCCACTCCCTTTCAGAAGCCCCGTTGAGCGAGGGCTACGACGCCGCCACCCGTGATGACCCGGAGTTCGCTCAGCACTTCGAGCACCACTTCACCACCATCGACGGCCTTCAGATGCACTACGTCGTCGGAGGCGATGGCCCCCGCACCATCGTGCTGCTCCATGGCTTCTCGGAGAGCTGGTACGAATATCGGGCGATCATGCCCGACCTGCTGCCGGGCCACACGGTCATCGCCGTGGACCTGCCGGGACTTGGGGACACCACCGGTGAGCTGCCCTCGCACGACAAGGCCACGCTCGCCCGCTACGTGCACCGCCTGCTCCTCCAACTCGGCCACCAGGAGGGGGTGCAGTTGGTCGCGCACGACTTCGGCAGCGCCGTCGCTTATGCCCTTGCGGCTCAGTGGCCCGAACAGTTCGACGGCTTGATGATCATGGACTTTGGCCTCGTCGGCGGTTCACTCACCTTCGACCAGCTCAAGCCGCTGTCGTTCCACTTCTCCTTCTTCCAGCAGGAACCGCTCTTCGAGCAGCTCGTAGCCGGACAGGAGCGCCTCTTCCTCTCGTACTTCTATCAACTTCTCGGCGCACCGGCCCCGGAGAAGAGCCTCGAGGAGTACGCGCGCGTCTACGGCCGGCCGGGCGTGCTGCACAACGGGTCGCGCTACTACCAGGCATGGCCGCAGGACGAGGCCGACAACCGCCGACTCATGCTCAAGCCCCTGGACATGCCCGTCCACATCATCGCCCAGGCGCAGCTCTTCGATGCGTTCCACACTGCCCTCAAGGACGCCGCTCCGCACGCGACCGGCAGCCCTGTCGAGGGAGTGGGGCACTGGCTCCTGCACGAGGCACCCGGACGCGTACTCAAGGAGATCAGGGCCTTCTTCGACTACCAGGACTGATCGTTTCCGTCCTTGTTCCGCACCACCACCATGAGGAGGAAAACGTGCTGGACCA
Source organism: Streptomyces sp. NPDC002793 (assembly GCF_040295485.1). NCBI lineage: Bacteria > Bacillati > Actinomycetota > Actinomycetes > Kitasatosporales > Streptomycetaceae > Streptomyces > Streptomyces sp. NPDC002793. Next base: position 7,040 of record NZ_JBEOVL010000080.1, read on the forward strand.
CGTGGAGATCCAGGTCGCCGATCCGGAGAAGAGCGCGGCGTTCTACGACGCCGTCCTCGCACCTCTGGGCGCCGGTCGTCGTATCGAGCACCAGCAGCGTATCGGCTACGGGCCCGGGCGCCCCGAGTTCTGGATCAGTCCGGTTGTCGGACCGGCATCGCCCTCACGTGAGACGCACCTCGGCTTCGCGACACCCGGCCGTGACGCGGTCGACGCCTTCTACGCCGCGGCCGTGGCCCAGGGGGCGCCGGTTCTGCACCAGCCGAAGGTGTGGCCGCAGTACCACGACAGCTATTACGCCGCCTTCGTGCGGGACCCGGACGGCAACAACGTGGAGGCCTTCTGCGAGAACCCGGCCTGATGCCGCTCGGCGTAACCGGTACGAGCGAGGGCCGAAGCGGAAATGACGATGACGCCACGTTTTCCTGCTTGCGCTCGTCCGGGACAGTAGCGGTCGTCCCGCCTTGAAGAGGGCCTCGTTCCACCGAGGGTATTGGTGCGGGTCGGGCCGGGCGTGACCTGGTGGGTTAGCCGGTGTCGGCCCCGGCTTTTGCTGTTGCGGGGGCGGTCGGTGGCGATGTTCGAGAACACGTGGATGCCGCCGCCACCGGCGGACCCCTCGCGCTCGTCCACGGCTTCATCCATACCACTGAGTCCGCTGGCCGATCCTGTCCTTCGTTCTCGCAGCAGTACTGCTGCTGCTGGGCTGAAGGCCGGCCGTCATGGCGCTCATCGGCGGCACCTGATCGGCCATCCTCCTCGTGGTCGTGCAGCACTGCCAACGCGCGCTGCATTTGGGCACCTGGCGTCGGGCTTCGCATTCACTCACGCTCACTGGGGCGCCCCTGATCACGGTGAGTTCGTCGCTTCCCTGCCCTCGACTCCGCCGGCAACTACGCCACGGGCCGTCCTGCCCGCGCTGCTCATCCAAAGCGTCGGGGCGGCCATGGGTTTCACCCCGACCGCAGTGGTGATCAGGCCCGGTCCGGAAGCGGAAGACGCCGGCTCCATGTCAGGCCTACTCCAGACCACCCAGCAGGTCGCAGGCTCCCTCGGCTTCGCGATCACCGTCGCGTACATGCCGCAGGTGACAACGCCGCCACCTTCCCCTTCAGCCCGGGCCCGACCTTCTGCGTAGCGGCAGCCACGACCTTCGCCGCCACGCCTCTGGGCCTGTTCGACCTTCACCCGCCCGGTGGCGGAGCCTGCCCGACAGCTCCGATCTCCTACCCGACACAACGAACACCACAGGGCCTCGGCCACAACACCAGAAGGAAGGAACTGACCATGGGACAGCTGTCCGACAAGGTCGCTCTCATCACCGGCGGCACCGCAGGTATCGGCCTGGCCACCGCCCGGCGCTTCATCGAGGAGGGAGCCTTCGTCTACATCACCGGCCGACGGCGACCGGAACTTGATGCCGCCGTCGAGAACCTCGGCACCCAGGCCGCCGGCGTCCAGGGCGACGTCGCCGACCCTCATGCCATCGGCCAGGTAATCAGCGCGATCAGGCAACGTCACGGCCGGCTGGACATCGTCTTCGTCAATGCGGGCGGCGGCAGCGTGATCCCTCTGACCAAGATCACTCAGAAAGACTACGACCGGCATTTCTCCGTCAACGTGGCCGGAGCGCTGTTCACCGTGCAGAAGGCCCTGCCTCTGATGACGAACGGCGGCTCCATCATCCTCGTCGGTTCGGTCAGCGCCTCCCGCAACGTTCCCCAGATGAGCCTGTACGGCGCGACCAAGGCCGCCCTGCGCAGCCTGGGCCGTTCTTGGGCCTACGAACTGACTGAACGCGGTATTCGCGTCAACATTTTGAGCCCCGGCCCCATCGATACCCCTGCCACCTACGTCGCGGCCGGTGCGCACGACGACGAGTCCCGGCAGCAGGTCAGGGACCAGATGGGCAGCAGCATCCCCCTGGCCCGCATCGGCCGCCCCGAGGAAGTGGCCGCCACCGCGGTGTTCCTGGCTTCCGACCAGAGCTCCTTCACCACGGGCGCCGAACTCTTCGTCGACGGCGGCCTGGGACAGATGTGACCGCACCCCCCCACCACCGACCACGCGACCGGACGGGCCGTCACAAGCCGGCCGCCCAGAAGGTACGGACATGACACGCGATCCCCACACCTGGCACATCACCGCCGCCTGAGCAGGCCTGGGGCAGTCACTCACCGAGACGCTGCTCCGACAGGGCCACCGCGGCGCGGCGACCGCGATGACCGCGTCGCCTGTGCGGACGAGTACATCGACACGCAGCACGCCAGCGACGTGCTGCTCCCTGACCTGACTTCTCCCGTCCACCAACGACCAATTCATGCACCACAGAAGCAAAGGAACAGGGTAATGACGCAGAACACCCAGCAGATCGACGGTCGCGACGAAGCAGAGATCCGGTCGGTGATCCTTGGATATGTGGAGGCGCTGGATAGCCGTGACTTCGGTCAGCTTGCGGACGCGTTCACCGACACCGCAGAGCTCGAAAACACCTTTGAGAGCTACATCCCGGGCGGCGAGGACTTCACCGGCGTGATGGCCCGGGGTGCGAACGGGATCGCAGGTGCCATTGGCGACCTCATGAGGCGGCTCGATGCCACCCAGCACTTCCTGGGAGCGATCTGGGTCGAGCCCACCGACGAGGGAGTACGCACGCGAACACAGATCATCGCCCACCACCACCGCGGAACCGGTTTCTACCACACCGGCGGCACGTACACGGACTCATTCGTCCGCACCAGCAACGGGTGGCGCATCGACCGCCGTGTATTGCACACCTTGTGGACCACGGGCGAGCCGAGCGTGGTCACAGGCGCCTGAACTCCTGCCGGATTGAGCGGCCGCTCCAGTGGCGAGAGAGCCGACTCCGGGCTCAGCGGTAGCTTGCTGGTCCGCTCTCCGCCAGGGACGGCGATGCAGCCGGCAAAGTGGGCCGCTCCGCGCAGGCATAGAAATCGAGCACTACGCAGCGTGACAGGGGGCAGGTCGAGGCCGGTAGTCTTTCCCGTCTCGGAGGAGGAGTCAGGAACGCGGCCGGGGATTTTTTCTGCGCTCCTCGGAGCCAGTTGTTGTACGTGTACAGGGGCGGTGTGGCGAACGCCTAACCAATCCCCGTTCGAGCCGGACCGAGAGGGATGCAGCCGGATGGAAACGGGCTGCTTTGTCCGTTGTTTTGGCATCGTCGCAGGTGAGGGGCGTCACTCTTATGGGTTCGAGTCCCACCCGCCCCACCGAGCGTCCCCGGGCAGAATCGTTCTGACCTGGGGAAACGCGTTTTTCGGGGCGTTTTTGCGTGCAGCGTTCGCCGCACGTAGGTGCAGCGAACGTGAGGCTTCGGCCCTTCAGGGCAGATCTCACATGGCTGTGAGCTGGCCTTTTGTGGGCCTGGCGTGTGTGGGACCGTTAAGAACGATCCCACGGCTGTTGGTCGATTTGAGACCGCTCTTCGCGGCGCGTTCTCCGGCAGTCGCTGAAGTCCGAACAGCACCGGATGCTTGTGGTCAGCGTGTGGCTGAGGGCGTCAGGCACTGGGATGAGTTGGGACGGACCGGACCGGCGGTCGCGTTGTCCGGCAAGGCGGCGGGGTGCCGACGGGCCCAGTGTCCCAGGCGCGTGGTCCGGCACCGGGGAGCGCGCCGCACCTTCGTCGAGGTGGATGCGCTGACGCGGTGCCCTCCGGGCGTGGGTTTCAGGCAGTGACGCGTGGTGTCCCCGCTTCAAGGGTGTCTTGTCGCCCACCCGCGAGACGGTGACGGCCTTGCCCGACGGGCAGCAGACGCTGTCCTCATGCCGATGCCAGTTCTCGTGGGCGGTGACCTGCCCACGCGCCAGGTCGAGGCGCTCGAAGCCGCTGGCGTGACCGCCCGCGTACTGCTGGGGAGTGGCAGTGCCCAGCAGCACGGGCTACTCGTCCTCGCTGGCGAAGACCAGGAAGGCCCACGCGGAGCCGGCCGCCAGGTCCCGGGCTCCGGGGCGGCGCAGGCCTCTCCCGGTCGGTCAGAACGCCTGCATGTACACCCGGGTTGTGCCGCGGTCCTGTTCGAGAACGTGGATCTCGATCCACTGGACCTCGCTCCGGCGGCTGTCCCCCACGCAGGGCGGGCAAACCCCGGTCCAACGGACACCTTTCTCGCTCTGGGGCTCGGCGAGGCCGAGGTGTCCGAAGAGTTCGGTGGGGGCCGGGAGGTCCTGGTTTCTGGTGCGCAGGGGCTTCTCGGGACGCAGGTCCTCCGCTACCCGCACCGCGGTCCTCTCGTCGGTTACGAAAGAGAGCAGGTAGATGTCCTCCTGCGGATTGATCTGCACGGCGCCCTTCACCTCTGTCGCGCTCTCGGGCACCGCCACCTTCATGAACGCCGATGCCTCCGGGGCGCCCATGTCCTTTCCCCAGTGCGAGGCGCGCTCGTCCGTCGTCCGGTGATCATCCTCGCCGGCACTCGAACAGGAGGTGAGCAGTAGGGCGGCCCCGAGGGCCGCGAGCAGCCGTGGCCGCAGGGCAGATCCGTTGTTCACCGGTTCTCCTCGTCGCCGCGCGAGACGTCCCCGCGGGACCCTTCGCGCCCAGGGTCCGCCGGTGTCACCCCGGGGGCTGAGCCACTGTTCAGATCCTGGGTGTAGGTGCTGCTGCTACCGCGCATATCGAATTCCTGGGCGAAGCCCACCTTGTGCAGTCGCCCCATGTCGTCGTCGGGAATGGTGACACCACCGGGGAACGTCGTCGATTTTCCGGAGTCCCAGTTGTACCGGTCCCACACGTTGACCTGGTAGTCGAGCGAGACCTGTGGCTTGCCGCCGTCGCCCGGACTGACGGTGACCATGCCCGACACGTTCTGCTGGTGCGACCCGACAGCGTGGAACCATTCGTCCTCCCCGAAGGTACGCCCGATTGCCTGGCTTTCCACGGGAACGACGACCGTCCTGTCGCCTCCGGCTTTCTCGAACTCATCGAGGGCCTTCTGACGCCATGCTTCCTGGTTCTCGGTGACGTGAAGCGTGCCGACGTCGGTCCGGAACCCGGAATCGTCGTGCAGGATGCGGTCGACGTCGAGGTCGAGCGGCTCGCCGGTGCCGCTGAGATAGTGCTGCATGTTGCGGGATGCCGCGACCTCTCCTGTGACATCGCCACCTGCGGCGATCGCTTGAGCCTGCGTCAGGACCCAGAGATCGTGAGCGGTGGGATGCTCCGTGTCGAATGCTCCCGAGCCGGCGTCGGCCTGCCTCCACTCGTACAGCGGGGCCATGATCCCTGCTTCTCGAAGGTCGTCGCCGCTCTCTCGCAGCAGGATGCCGCGGGTCACCGGATCGAGATCACGCCACCACTCCGCCACGGCGGCCCGCCCCTTCGGCATGTTGGCGGCCTTGCCGGCCTCCTCCAGGGAGGGATAAGGACTCTTCACAGGGCTTCTGTTGAAGCCGTTCATGGTCCCGTCCATGATGTCGGAGTCGACCACGGCGGCTGCGAGGGCGAGTCTGATGCCGTCGTCGGCGTCAGTGACCGCCTGGACCGCCTGGTCGAGGAGATCGCCCCACCGAGTCACCTGAGCGTGCACACTTTCCTGGTAGCCGGGGTCATGCACGTACGCACTGCGTGCACTCTGACTGAGCTGTTCGGTATCGAACGAAACCACGCCTTGGTCGGAGACGCGCATGCCGCCCTTGAACGCGTCGGTGCGCACGGTGTTCACCCTGCCACGGAGGGCGGCCAGCTGGGTGTGTGAATCCCGCAGGATGGACGCAATCGCCTTGGCCTCCTGCTGAGCCCCCTGCAGCTCCTTGAGCGTCACGGTGAACCGGTAGTTCGCTGCATCGGCGCTCTGGCCGACCCACGACTGTCCGAGTGCGACGCCATGGACATCCCGTTCGTACTGCTCCTCGATCGCCTTGAACTTGCCTGCCATCTCATCCCACTTGTCGGCGGCGTCGGTGAGTTTGGACAGGTCGCTGCTCATCACTTCGTGATAGGTCGGCACGCATCCCCCGGGGCGGTCGGTCGGCTGGTCAGTAGTCGTCGATCGGGGACGGCGGACCCAGTTGAGAGCCGATGCCGATGTCGTCGTTCCGGAAGTCGATGCCCGTCTTGCTCAGGGCGTGCTTCTCCGACGCCAGTCGACCCAGCAGCGCCTTGACCTGCTGCTCCCACGTCCGGTGCGCCTTCTTCAACGCACCCGACGTGTCCCAGCCGTACCCGTCCCTGGCACCGAGCTCCTTGACCACAGCTTTCACGCTCTCGGCGGCGTGCTTACCGTCCCTCTCGACGTCGGGTTCCAGATCATCGTTGATGGCCTTCGCTGCCGCCTGCTTCTTTTCCGGGCTCGCGGCGAGATCCGGGGCGCCGCCGCCCCCAGCCGCCGGGGCGAGCTGATTCAGCCGCATCGAGTCCGTGCGCTGGGCGGCCACATCGTCCTTGATCTGCTTCCACTCGTCCCAGGCCATGGCCCCCGTTATCTTTTTCGCGGTCCTGCAATGGGACCGCTGGCCTCCGGGCCCGGCATGACTGTGTCCCCCTGTCGAAGACATGACCTGGGGGGTG
>NZ_JBEOVL010000081.1:0-13546 GCF_040295485.1 Streptomyces sp. NPDC002793
GGTGAGTCGAGCTTGATGGGGAAGTTCGAGAATCCTCAATCGCACATCGTCATCACCTCCGACCATCTCCAGCAGATCGCAGACGTACTGACCCCCTACCTTCCTATTGGTGCCCGCGCCCTTCAGGACCGGGTCGCTGCTGATGGCGCTGCCGATGGTGAGGCAGACGCGGTGGTGGTGCGGCCGACCGTGCAATCTGCTACGAAGTCGGATGCCCTTTATGGCGGTGTTTCCCCCGGTGTGACGCAGGAGACGTCAGGCAGCGGAGACGCGGCGATGGATGAGGCGCCTGCGGTGGACTACCGCATGGTGCACGAACTGGATCGCGACTATGTGGTGGAAAGTGATGAGGGGGAAAGGCTATGGCGGTTCTCGAACCGTCCGCCGGAGGAGATCTTCCGTGAGGGTTTCCGTGCCGATAACCCCAGCAATGTGGTGGATTTGACGCGATGGGTTTCCAATAATCCTGACGCGCAATTCCTTTCGACCACCCGGGACTACGAACTCTGGTACGGCGTAAGGCGCTACCGCTACGGGATCGACTCGTCCCTCAACGGAGACCCCCGAGGTATCGACGTCCAGGCCACCCTCGGCTCAAGTGGTGGACACATCCTCGAGGCTGAGCAGGAGGTTGTTTTCACGGGATCGATCGATGCGCGGGCCATTGTGACTGTCTACGACGGGGACCTGGATCGTACCGGTAGGTGGAATCCGGACACTGATGAGGTTGAGTGGCGGGACAGTGTCCACGACGGCCCGCCAGAGAGTCTGACGGAGTTTGTCCAGGCCCTGGGGGATGAGGGCCGTTCCGAGACGGGCCGCGTTTGGCGGTCCCTGGTTTCTCTGTGGGAGTTGGTTCGGTCGGCGCCAGGGGCGTTGCTTTCCTGGTATAGGCAGGCTTGGGGGTCTCTTGTGGATTCCTTGCGCCGTGGCTGGGTGTGGTTCACGCGGGCCCGTGTGTCGGGAGCCGACGTCCTGCCGTCAAGCCGGGTGGGCACTTCGACCCAGTTTGCGGTTGGTGACGGCTCGGGCGATGCAGTTGCCGCCGACATGGTGCAGCAGGCCGAGAGCAATGAGCAGACCGTGTCAGAGGCTGTCGATGCCGCACGCCGGCGGAGCCCCGGGGTGTTGTCCCTGGAGAGAGATGGCCAGGTTCTTTCTGGCGGTGTTTCCCCTGATGTGACGCAGGAGACGCCAGTCAGCGGAGACACGGCGGTGGATGATGCGCCTGCGGTGGACTACCGCATGGTGCACGAACTGCATCAGGAGCATTTGCTACTGGGGCTGAGACCGGCTGAAGGTGAGCAGGATGAAGACGCAGGTGAATTGTCTCCTGGCCACGTCGAATCTGAGGACGCCTACCTGACGCTGCTGGGTGCGTCGACCGTGTCCCAGTCTGCCGACCCCGCGCCTGTCGTGGACCATGCGATTGCGAACATGCCCAATCAGGAACATGGGGCCGGTCCGGCGGACGCCTCACTACAGCGGGATCTGGAGTGGGCCACGCCTGAAGGGCAGCTGACTGCCGGTGCATCCAGTCAACTTGCCCGGGAGCGGGCGGCGTTCGAGCAGAAGCTCGGAGTGCACTACCAAGGCGACCCGGTGGCTCTCGAGGCCGCACGTTCGGCCGTGACGAGACTGCGTGAAGTGCTGCAGGCGGCATACCAAGGTCACGGCGCGGAGGTCGTCGACGCCTCGTTCTTCACCGGCGATCCGACCAGTGCAGGACAGATTGGCCCCGCGCCGGGTTCCTCCAGCACCGCATGGCTCGACTCGCTGCTCGTCACCGGATCCCTGCGCGAAGTCATGACGGCATTCCTGAACGCCACTGGGTACAAGGCGCTCTACGAACGTGACGCCAATGTTCCATCTCTGAACAGTGTGCTTAAGTCTGTCCTGGCCGAACCCGGCCGCCGTGAGGGCGTCCAGGCGTCCGCCGAGGGTCTGGAAAGTGCTCGGGCATTGGGCCTCGACTGCTCGGCGCTGAAGATCTACGCGGGGTTCGTACACGGTCGTGACCGCGCGATTCTCGAGGAAAGGGTCGCCGCGGACCCAGCGACCCGTGACAAGGCGTACCTGTTCCGCCAGGATGATCCCTTCGCTTTGGGCAGCCTCGCTGCTCACACTACGAGAGGAAGGGCCAAGGACCCTCTGGAGATTGTCCACAGTCAGAACTCGCGTATCGCACGGTCGCCCGACCTGCGCGCTCTTGGCTCCCGGAAGAAGGCGCCGCGGGACTACACGTACCTCGGTGTGCCGTTGAGTGACCGCGAACGAACCTTTCTGTGGCTCCACGAGCAGCGGCGGCCCTGGGACAGTTACGACATCGAGGATATACCGCTTGACACCTTGGCCTTTGATGCAGAAACCGGGGATCCCGTGCTCAACGAGATCCTGGCGCGGCCGGATGTCGTCTCGGTATATGTGAAGCGCCCGCCACTGCCCGAGGCAGTGGCGGGCGGGCCAGGACCTGAGATTCTTTCAAATGTTCGCCCCCCGGTCGATGAGGTCTGGGCGCTGGTCCGAGGCTCACGGACAGAGCTGAACATGCGGGCCGGAGATCTGAAGTTGGACGGTGAACAGGGGCCGGAATTCGCCCTGGGCTGGGTTGAAGGGACCGCGTACTTCGACCTGGACGAGCGGTCTCCCTGGTATCAACAGTGGCATGTCGACAAGGGCATGCCACTGATCGCCGGTGTCTCCGGAACGACTCTGCGTATGCTCAGGGCCTTTCAATGGCTAAACGTTCAGCACACCACCATGGCCGACTTCCGGAAGGCGCTGATGGGATGGATGCTCCCCGGCCAGGATCACTCGTTGTTCGAGGTGATGCGTGCCTCGCACCTGGCCGACGCCACCACACCGGCCGAGGAAGAGGCTTTGCGCGGGGAGGTCACCGACCTCTACTCGATCCCCGGGCTCGTCCCCGCCCAACTGACGGCGCCAGGTGGCCGGCCTGCAACCGTTGCTGCTGATCCGGCCCTCTCGGTGAGCTCCCCCTCGAACGCCGTAGCCGCAGCCGCAGATCCTCAGGCCCCTGGGGAGGCCAACGGGGACGTCGAGAAGCCGGCGTGGGTTGACTTTGTGCCGACCGGTGCGGGCGGGTTCGAGGCTTCGTCTGATCCGAAGGAGCTCCAACAGATCGCAGATGTTCTGACCCCCCACCGTCACGCCAGCGTCAGCACCCCTCAGGTGCAGGTTACTGCCGACGGCAGCGACAGGGACGAGATGGCATCGCCCGATGCGATGCCCGCGGTGTACTCGGGTGAGCCGTCGTCAAACGGGCCGATTGCATCGGGCGAGTTCGAGCCGCGTGGGTCAGAGGCTGCGGCCACGCCACAGCCTGCTCCGGCTGAAAGCTCGGACGGGCCCATGCTCGTCCGGCCGGAGTTCGACGACGTCGATGTGATTGTCCGCGGTGAGGTGGGGGCGGGCCCGGAGGAAGGGGTGGCCTGGGCGGGTGCCCCAGTTGATTTCAGGCGCTTCGAGGCGCGACGGTACAGGCACTCTCGGACGGGAGAGTTCATCAGCCGTGCGGTGGTGCGCATCTTCCTCGATGTAGTCGCGGATCCAGTACGCGGCACGCCTGCTCCGGAGGAGGTGCGCGAGTTGGCGGAGGTTGCTCAGCAGGGTGTTGACAGGGTGTACAACCAGGGTTCTCGTCTTCCTAACGGGGACCGGCTCTGGGTCGACCTGGAGTATGTGACCGATCGCGCAGCAGCCCACCATGTCGTCAAGGTCCACACCGAGTTCGAACGGGAAAACTCCGCCAACTGGTCGCTCGGCCTCCGCGATGAGCCCGATGTGCTGGCCCATGAGGTGGGGCATTTGTTGGGCGTAGAGGACGAGTACCGCGATGGCCTCAACTTCGCCTGGCGTCCGGTCTATCTGGACGGGGGCGTGATGGACGGCCCTTCCCCCGTGGACAAGGGAGGGCACCCGATCGTGGACATGGATCACCCCCGCAAGGGCGCCGGCCCGGGTCGACTGTGGCTCTCGCCGCGTTATCTGCGCCAGTGGGGATCGGCGATCGAGGCCGCTTACCGCCGTGCCGCAGGCCCTGACTCGGACGACGCCGCCGCGCGCCACCGTTTTCGGGTCGAGGGCGAGGTGGTCTTTGCCACTGATGACACGTATGAGCCCCGTGAGGATGGGTTGCCGACGCGTGCGCATTTCACTGCGGAGACCCGGCGGGCAGTGGTGTATGGGGAGTCTGGCACGGGGGCTGGTGGCTATCTGGCGCCCAGTGGGATGTCGGTTCGTCCTCGGCCGGTCATGCTGCAGGAGGAGCCCAACCGCAACGGGACGTACCGGGCGGAGTATGCGACGGGCGGTGGGTTGAACTCGCGGCTGGTGGGTGCTGATTGGTGGCGCCCGGTCCCGGACGATCGGTTCAGCTGGAAACGGGGTCGGTTCACGGTTGGTGGGGTGAACCGGCGGCTGGAGCCCGGTGATTGGTGGCTTCCGGGCGTGGGTGACCTGGACGGCGGGTCGCGGGGGGAGATGAAGTTCACGGCCGACGTGCTGGCCCCGCGATCGGCGACGGACAATTGGTGGAGCCTGGTCCCGGATGAGCAGCACAGCTGGACCGAGGTGGACGGCCAGGACGAGCGGGAGGCCGCCCTCGGGACCGAGAAGCGGGGGCAGATGATGTTCCCCGCCTACTGGACCGAGGACGATGTGGTCTACGCCGGTGAGCAGGCGTACTTGGATGCCCTGTACCACGGCAATGTTTTTCCCCTGGAGGGATGGCCGCCCGGCGCCTACATCTATGTGGGGGAGTACGCCGGGGTGCGGATCGCAGGGAAGGTGCTCTACGGCTACTTCACCGGATTCCGGCCCGCTGACGATCAGCCCGATCAGGAGCCGCCTGCCTACGCACCGCGCCCGGCACCCCCCAAGCTCACCGGCCGCGCGGGCTTCGGCCAGCGGGTCGAGGACGTGACCAGGTACGGCGACCGCCGCACCCGGACCGGCGCCTACCACGCGCCGAAGAAGGACCAGAGGCTGTTCCACGGCATGTGGATCGAGGCCGGCACGAAGAGGCACGACAACGGCACGTACCAGGCAGCGGTCTGGTTCCTCGACCCGGCGTTGAACTACTCGCATAAAACGAGGGGGGTCACGTGGTTCCGAGAAAAGACCGAAGAGTATAGCGCCTGGGTGTTCCAGGTGGGGAAGGAGTTCGGGCCCGAGCCTAGGAAATGGCACCACTACGACTCGCGGATCATTGACCGGAATCGCTGGCGTCAGCACCGGGACGGGGACGAGCACATTATGTTCCCCGATGAGTGGTCAGCAGAGAAGCTGCTGACCGCGGTGGCGCAGGCATACAAGGGGCGTAAGTCCAAGCTGCTGGACGACGGCACCGAGTACTGGGTGGGTGAAGCTGAGTGGGTCCGAATGGAAGGGCTGGCTCGGGACGGCCGGCATCTCGCGTACCGGCCCACGCAGGTCCAGCTTCACCTTTGGTGGCCCGAGGAGGCGCCGATCGGCGAGACGGACAAGGTGCCGGGGTCGGTATCCCATGGTGGGAAGATCGTCACATTCGATGTCCAGCAAGTGCTGTTCGCCAACGGGCAGCGGGGCATTGACCTCACGGCCCAGATCTATCTGGACCCCACGTCCGGTACTGATGACGCCCTGCTGAACGACGTTTGGGAAAAGGTGGAGGGGGCTTCCCGCGCCTACGATAACGTCGCACGAGCGGACGGGGCACCGCTGGTCCGCGTTTCGTTGAAGCGCGTCGGGAATGCGGAAGGCGCGCACCACACGGTCACGGTTGACCGGGCGAGTATCCAAGGGATCCGGGCCAGCCTGCCGTCGCACCTGGGCGTGCGGCCGGACGCCAAGGATCTCAAGGAATTCGCCGAGAAGCTGGGCGGTGAGCCGGCGGCCACCGACTGGCGGCCGCCAGTCGGCACCGATCCGTCGGAAGGACAGGCGGCTATCGACCACGCCCTCGAACTGGCGGATCCGTTCCGGCGATCTACCACGCTGCGCGAACCCGACCCGACGGATCCCGGTGACTGGGCGACGGATCCCGGCGAAAGGGCGACGGACCCCGGCGAAAGGGCGACGGATCCCGGTGACTGGGCGACGGACCGGTCCGGGCGGGGGGCTGGTTGGGTGGTTCTGAGGGTCATACTGGAGCAGCTCAGGTCGGGGGGCGCGGCGTTGTGGGCGTGGGTGCGGAACTCCTACGTCGGGCAAATATTGGCGTCCTTTGTGGACATGCTGCGCAGACAATTTCGTGGCTCCCGGCCGACTGCGTCGGGCGCTTCGGCCATCGATGCTGCCGTCGCGGAGGACATGGTGCAGGCGGCCGAGGAGCAGACCGCGCAGCGAGACATCAGCGCCGCACGGCGTGCGCTCCCCGGAACAGCCGATTTCCGGCCGGGCGAAAGCGCTGCAGGAGTGGCGGAGTCCAGCCCCCGCGCGCGGGGTGCGGCGGTGCCGGAGCTGTCGACCGGTTCGCGTGGCGAGATGCCGGCCGCGGCCGTGGCGGCGGCGGACGCGCAACAGGTGTTGGCAGGCGACCCTGGGGTTGCCCGATTGCAGCCTGCTGGGGAACCCGAGGCGGATCCCGATCCGAAGCCCTCAGAGCAGCTCGAGAGCGCGGCTGAGCCGGGCGACGACTCGCCGAGCGCCCCGGATACCGGTCAGCAGAAGATCGTCTTCGCCCGGATCGAGACGGCACTCGAGGTGCACCGGCCGCCGCGCATCGATCACTCGATGCCGTCGCCGTCCCTTGAGGACGGACCGGTGCGCTTCGACGATGACAGCAGGCTGCCGGAGTACCTGACCGGGGACGGCGCGGACGACACCAAGGGTCGAAGTTACGGCCACAGCCAGGTCACGTTGCGCGGTGCCGACCTGGCCTTGCAGGAGATCAGCAAGATCGTCTCAACCCACCTCGGCGGCGAAGCTTCGACTGTGCCCGGTCTGAGCGAGGTGCTGGCAGATCTGAGCCAGGCGATGCGCACCGCCCCGCAGAGGTTCCACGGTGACGGGTACCAGTCCTCCGCCTTCGGAAACTCCCCGATACGGGTGCTGCGGGTGATCACCCGGCCGTACGGAAATTGGGAACGGTTCACCGATCTCCAGGGAGAGCCGGTGAAGTTGGAAGGTGCTCAGCGCAGCCAGGTCACCGCAGGCGCTGTGCAGTCTGTGGGGGCAGGCCTGCGGGCGGCGCCAGGTGTCTCCGTCCTGCCCCCCTCGGGTCCGGCCGCTTTCGCACGTCTCGGCGTGACAGCCGGCTCCACCCGCACGGCCGAGTACGGCATGCAGGACGAGACAGTCAGCCAGGTGGAGACACGGATGGCGGAGGTGTCGCATCTGCATCTGGATGACGTGGCGTACGAAGTCTTCCTCAGTGGCGGGCCTGAAACCGTGAGCTCCGGTGGGCGGCCTGCCGGTTCCTCCACCACAGGCGAGACGTTCACCTTTGCGGTGCGCAACGGGCTGGCGGTGCGGCTGACGGACAGCGAGACCCTGGTCGCCGATCCGGGCCGTGTGCCGGACCGCATGGAGCTGGACGCGCGGTCCGACTACCGGTTGGTGCACACCGAGGGTTACGGACCGGTCCGGGGGCTGGCGGAGCAGCTCGTCGACGGATTCGGAGTTGTTCCCGGCAGCGCGGCGTACGAGTACATCACCGGGCTCTTCACTTCGGAGAACTTCCACCGCGCAGCGGACCGTCTGGCCAAGGGCAATGTCCCCTCGGACCCGCTGTTCGCTGAGGACGGATCGCCGCTGGGGGCGTTCGTCGTGGAGAAGGTCGTCCCCGGAAAGGCTGAACTGCTTACTGAAAGCAGGGCCGCCGAGATGCGCCACACCATTCAACAGACAGCCAAGAACGAACAAACCCTTTCAGGAACGTCCAGTTGGGGAGTCAGTTTCACGCTCGGTCCTTCCTTCGACCTCGGCCCCCTGGGGGGCCTGATGGCCGGCGCCTCTGTCAGTTACGGCCGCAGCAGTACGCACAGCAGTACGTTCGGCGGTTCGGGAGGGCGAAAGATCGTCGGTCGGGCCAAGAACGTGCCGACCGTCCTATACAAGGTCCAGAAGACCGTGCATGTGCGTAGGACCGGTGGCGAGGTCATCACGTTCGACACCTGGAGCCTGGACCGGATGACACACACCGAGGCGCGGCGTCTCGCGGGCTGGGACGACGGCACGACTCTCCGCAAGAGGGAACCCGTCAACGAGCCGTATGCCCCGGCCTACTTGACCAAGGACCGCCCCGCTGTACTCGGAATGAGCAGGCCTGAGGCTTTTATCTACGACAGTGACCTGGCGAATGACGAGGACCATCAGAAGGGTTGGCTGCAAGCCTTCGCCGACAGGCTGATCGGGAGCGTTGCCAAGGCGTACCCGGACCTGCTGGCAACGCTGGAGGACTTCGGCGATCCGAACCACTCACGCTGGCGCAATAGGGAGCACTACAGCCTCGCGCTGGGGAACACACTCCGTGTGATGAACGCCCTGTCACATCACAGAATGGCTGGGAGCCTCGAGCAGCTCATGACGGGGCTGGTGATCGAACTGGACGAGAACCCTGGCATTGTGATGCGCCCTCGTCTTTCGATCAGGATTCGTGGCGTGCTGACCGGGCGCCGCTACGAGGGCACCCAGAACGATCTCATCCTGCGATCCGCAGCACCTGGCACGGAACGCCTCGACGGCTCGCACCGCATGACGCGTACCTGGAGGGTGGGACCCGATGTGTCGCTCTGGGGTTTCGCGGGCACCGGAAATGTCTCGGGCGGCTATACCTGGGGAGGGGACAACGGCCGCGGGACCCAGTACGGATCCACCGCATCGCAGGAGCAGGTGGCCGTCAGTTCCCTGCCCTCCCATCTGCACAGCTACCGTCTGGAACTGACCGCGGAGATCGGCGGCTTCTGGCGCTTCCGCAGCGGTCCGCGGGCGCTCACACTGGGATTGCTCGATCGTGAGCGCTATCTCCAGGACGAAGAGAGCACGGACCTCGTCGGGGGCAGCGCGGAGGCGTTCGTGGGCCGGGTCGTGCTGGCCGTTCCGGACGAGTTCACGCCCGCCACCGATCCGGACATGGTTGAGCGCGCCATGCCCCTCGAGGCGGTGGAGCTGGACCCGGCGCAGACGCAGGCATTGGCGACCCACAACGTCGCCGTGTTGTCCGAGTGGCATGGTCCCGATGTGTTCGGCGACCAGCCTCATCAGACTCTCAGTGTCGGCTCGCACCAGCGGCTCAAGGACGTCGCCGCGGATCTCATGGGAACGGTTTCCGGTGCGTCCTGGCACTTCTCCCGTCCAGGAGCCCTTCCCCACGATGCCATCGTGCGGTTCCTCGAGCCGCAGCTCCTCACAGCCGGCTTCGACCAGCGATCCGGGCCTGTCGGCTCGCGGATCTCTGTGATCGCGGAAGGCCACAGCAGGATAGGGGAGTTGGTTCACCGCACGCGGATCCTCAACCTGCGCGTGGCATCCGGCCCGATCAAGTTGGGCTCGGAAATGGGCGTCAGCAGTGATCTGCGTATGTCGGGTTCGGTAACCGCGGCCACGAGCAGCGGCTGGGCCCTGTCCGGCGGCGGCACCACCGGCGGAACCGAACTCGCCACGATCGCCGGAATGCAGTACCGCAGAGGCAGCTCCAGCATCGACGGCACGAAGGTGACCCGCACCGTCACATCGGACATCAACCGGGAGGACAGTGGCTACAAGATCCTGCTGTCCGGGGACGTTCAGCACGACATCGTGGCATTCGGGCGCCAGGAGGGATTCCTCGGCCATCACCGCAACAGCTTCAACGGAAAGCAGCTCACCGTCCCGTCGAGCTATCTGGGCCAGGTGTCGGAGAAGACCGCGCATCAGCTGGAAATCCTGAACGACGGATTGGGGGACGTGCCCCGCTACCTGTCCCATCAGTGGGCCCAGGCCACATGGTGGCACGACCACCCCTTCGGGTCGTATCCCGTCAACGCATTGGACGCCACCGAGGTGCTGGCCGCCTTCGACGACCAGTTGCGGCGCTGGAACGTGAACGACGCGGACCGCGAGCGTGTGCATTCCCTCGTCACTCCGCGAGCCGTGCGGGCCCTTCGCGAGCAGATGACCTCCACCGGCGCAGCCGCGCGCACCCAGGTCCGCCGTTGGCGCACCCCGTTCATCAGCATCGGAAGCCGTGCCGGTTCTTTGCGGGTGGAACTCATCGCGGGCGAGTCGGAGTTCGTCGGCCTTGACCACGGCGTCGTCATGGAGGACACCCGGATCGCCACCGTGACCGAGACGGACGGATGGTCCTCGGCCACCTCTCGTGGAATCGGTCTGACCGCCATGCAGCAGGTGGGCACCGTGCCCCCAGGCGCCGAGCCCGGACCGGGTGACCTCGAGTCCTTCCGACCGCAGGCTGACGTACGGACCACCAGTTCCGACCTGACCTCCTACGGCCGTTCCCGCGCACGGACGAAGCGGCAGATCTTCTACGCGCGAGAGCCGCACGCCGACTACCGCACCTCCTACACGCTGCGGCTCACGCTCGATCTCGGAACAGACATGCCCACCCTCACCGAGGAAGGCCCGGTGGGCACGCTGCGCGAGCAGGTGCCGCTGAGCTTGAGCGTTCCGCACGCCGGCCGGGCGGACGATCCGCTCGGCCCGCCGTCGCTGGACGAACCCAGTGGTTCGGTCGTCCTGTGGCCGCAGGGCAGCGACGTCCCCCGGCACATCGCTGCGTGGCGTTCCGCGCGGCAGCCGAGCGGCGCGCACGGGCCGATCCAGCTGCCGGCCAGCGGTTTCCATGTCCGCCGGATCGTCGGCCTCGAAACGCTGAAGGAAGCCGGCGTCCTGGCCGTCGCCAAGGCATCCGGCACCTCCGTCGCTCCCGCCGGCTCCCCCCTCACGCTGACCGGCAAGGACCTGGTCGACGCCATGGGAGACGCCCGCAGCACCCGGCTGACTCTCCCCGGCACCGGCTCCGCGCTGGCCCTGGACAACGCAACCAGCGACGCAGCACTGGCCGCCTTCTTCGAGGACAGTGCGACCGCCGCCGGTTACACGGTCCCCGGACTGTTCGAGGGCGGCACTGCCGGTGACTACCGGCTCTACTCCGGGCCGGACTTCACCCGGGCAACACTGCTGGCAGTGATACCGGTCAGCACCATGGAGAGCGCCGAACGGGACACCGCAGGCCGGGACCGGGCAGAGGAGCACGCGAGCGGCTATGAGTACGCACTCGGCGGGCGGGCGGCATTCGCCGCCCACGATGCGGGCTCTGTCGCCCCGTCCGCATCCATGGCCGGCCCGAGTACCGCAGGGGCTGGTAGTCGGGTCGTCGCCGGCCAGGAGAGCGCCCAGTTCAACACCAAGGTTGCCGGCCGCAGCTTCGTGTTCGCGATCCCGACCGACTGGCTCGGCGTAGCGGAGGTGACCCGCCGCAGCCCGTTCGGCCTCATCAGGTCCCGCCCGCAGGCCGTTGAGACGCAGGGCAAGATCATCGCCTTGGTCCATGAGGACGTGGCCCGCGAGTTGGGCCTGATCGACGACGAGAACTTCCCGTCCCGGGTCGCGGACGCCTGGACCCAGGTCGTCGAGGCCGGCCAGGCCTGGGCGGACGCGGACAGCACCTACTGGGAGCAGCGTCGCGCCCTGGCCGACCTGCAGGGTGAGGGGTCCGAGCGTAAGCGGGCCACCGTGAAGGATCTGCGGCAACGTGCCCAGGCCCAGGCCACCATGAATCACCTGCTGCGGCAGGCCGACGCCGCGGCTGCGGAGTTCCACCGTGTGCGGGCGGCGGCCGACCGGCTCACACGATGGCACCAGCTGCCGGCCGAAGCACACCGCGCCGGTGAGCCGGAGCTGCGCGGCGGCCTGGCCGAACCGCCGCCTGTGGTTCACCGTCCGGTCCCGGTGGCGGAGGCCGACAGTGCCGACGCCGAGCGCTACATCGTGCGGGAAAGTACACCCGACGGTCCTGACCGGCTCATCTCGCCGGAAGGCGACCACTACACGGTTCACGACGTCCCCGCCGACGGCGACGCCTTCTTCCACGCCCTCGCCGAAGGAGTGCACCACGCCGCCCCTGACAGGCTCACTGCCCGGGTGGATGTGGCGGACCGGCAGAAGATCATCGACGGTCTGCGGCGCCTGCTCGCCGACGAGCTGAGCGACCCCGGGGCCCGCGGTCTGCTGAAGTTCACGTCGCCCGACACCAAGGACACGTTCAGCGACTCGGAACTGGCGGCCAGCGGGGTGGACTTCCGAGAGGGCAGCCCCGAGCGCCGCGAGTACGAGGACTCGGGCCATATACCGCTGCATGCGGAGCTGCCCGCTGAGCAGCGTCAAGGTCTGGCCAGTACGCAGTTGCTGCGCAGAGGGGACACCGAGGACGACGCGGGGTGGAACCATGGCGCCGCCGACCTGCAACCCTCGCTCGCCGCGCGTGTCTTCGGCGCGCGGATCACCGTGGTCCGTGCGGACGGATCGTTCCAGGACTTCCGGCCCCTGGACACCGTCGGCGAAGGCACGGACGAAGAACTGGTGCAACGCGACCCCGACGAAGAGCTTGTGCACATGGTGCTGCTGGCGAAGGACGGGCACTATCTGCTGGCTCTGCCGTCCGACGAACCTGGGCGAGAGCCGCCGCTGCCTGCTCCGGCCGAGCGGGACACGAGGGCCGCGGCCCTGGAAACTGAAACGCCCAGCGGCCAAGGGCTGCGTCCCGCGTACTCGACACCACCGTGGGAACGCGGAGCCACCAGCACCTGGCGTGCTGTTGTCACCAACGGGAAGCCGGCCACACTCGTCGACCCGAACGGCACCGTTCACGAGCTCAAAGAACCACTCGGTGACGGCAACGGCTTCTGGTCCGGGATTGCCGAGGCGCTGGAGCTGGAGGGTGCCACTAAATCGGCCGTTGAGCTTCGGCAGCAATCCATTCCCGCGTCCGTCCGGTTGGGCCGTGAGTCGCCGTTCACGAACGAGGAGCTTGTTCGCGCAGGGCTCTCCGAGAGCGCCATCCTGACTGCGCGCCTGCGGCGGGCCGATCGCCGACTGCCCGAGGATTTCGAACTGACGAGAAGCCAGGAAGAAGCCCTCATCCGACAGCAGGTGTTCACACCCCGCCGCTGGGACGACGCGACGGAGCGGAACGCAGCCGAGCTGGCAGCGGCCCGGGGCCTGACCCTGACCGTGGTCGCGGAGGACGGCACTGCGCGTACCTATGCCCCCAGCGACGGGACAAGCGGGCCGAGAGTGATCCTCTGGCGCAGGGGCAGGGATTACCTGCGGGCCGAGCGGGCGACGCCCGCCCCGAAGCTCGTCGATCTGCTGAACGAGCCGGCCTTTGTGGAGACTCGTGTACGGCGTGAGCATCTGGAGGCGGTCGGGCTGTCCTTCTCGCCAGAAGAGGCGACCATGTGGCTGCTTGCGCCGGAAATCATGCTGCAGGAATTCCGGCTGAGCGTGGAGAACCGTGAGGCTCTGCTGCGTGCTCATCCGGACGATCTCTTCCCCGCGTCGGTGAGGGACGCCTACAAGAGGTTGGGGCCGGGCGAGAACGCGT
>NZ_JBEOVL010000082.1:0-12828 GCF_040295485.1 Streptomyces sp. NPDC002793
CGCCGCCTCGACCACGTCGTTCAGTTCACCCTCGGGCACGGGGCGGGTGCCCAGCAGGGACCGGGCCTCCGCCGGACCGGTGAGCAGGGCGAGGACTCCCCGGGGCGCGGCCCACCGGCCTCTGCGCGCCGGGCGCGCGCCCGGCGCATCAGAATCCCGTCAATACGGACCCCGCGCCCGGCCC
Source organism: Streptomyces sp. NPDC002793 (assembly GCF_040295485.1). Taxonomy (NCBI): domain Bacteria; kingdom Bacillati; phylum Actinomycetota; class Actinomycetes; order Kitasatosporales; family Streptomycetaceae; genus Streptomyces; species Streptomyces sp. NPDC002793. Next base: position 185 of record NZ_JBEOVL010000082.1, read on the forward strand.
TGACCCCATATGCCGGAAATTCTCGGGGTAGCTTCGACATCGGCTCCCCGTATCTGCGGCAGCCGGTACAGAGAAGACAATGGGGCCATGGCACGCGGCAAGCTTCGGATCTACCTGGGTGCGGCACCCGGCGTCGGCAAGACGTACGCGATGCTGGCCGAGGCCCACCGCCGGGTGGAGCGCGGCACGGACTGTGTCGTCGCGTTCGTGGAGCACCACGGCCGGCCGCGCACCGAGGTGCTGCTGCACGGCCTGGAGCAGATCCGCCGCCGCGACATCGAACACCGCTCGGCCGTCTTCGCGGAGATGGACGTCGACGCCGTCCTCGAACGGGCGCCGGCCGTCGCGCTCGTGGACGAACTGGCCCACACCAATGTGCCCGGCTCCCGCAACGCCAAGCGCTGGCAGGACGTCGAGGAGCTCCTCAAGGCCGGCATCGACGTGGTGTCCACCGTCAACATCCAGCACCTGGAGTCCCTCGGCGACGTCGTGGAGTCGATAACCGGCGTACGGCAGCAGGAGACCATCCCCGACGAGGTCGCCCGGCGGGCCGACCAGATCGAGCTCGTCGACATGTCGCCCCAGGCGCTGCGCCGCCGCATGGCCCACGGCAACATCTACCAGTCCGACAAGGTCGACGCGGCCCTGTCCAACTACTTCCGCCCCGGCAACCTCACCGCCCTGCGTGAGCTGGCACTCCTCTGGGTCGCCGACCGCGTCGACGAGTACCTCCAGCAGTACCGGGGCGAGCACGACATCAGCGCCCCCTGGCAGGCCCGGGAGCGCATCGTCGTCGGCCTGACCGGCGGCCCCGAGGGCCGTACGCTCATCCGCCGCGCCTCCCGGATGGCCGCCAAGGGCTCCGGCAGCGAGATCCTCGCGGTCTACATCGCGCGCAGCGACGGGCTGACCTCCGCCTCGCCCAAGGAGCTCGCGGTCCAGCGCACCCTCGTGGAGGACCTCGGGGGCACCTTCCACCACGTCATAGGCGACGACATACCCTCAGCGCTCCTGGCGTTCGCCCGGGGCGTCAACGCGACCCAGATCGTCCTCGGGTCCAGCCGCCGCAAGACCTGGCAGTACATCTACGGCCCCGGGGTCGGGGCCACCGTCGCCCGCGAGTCGGGCCCCGACCTCGACGTGCACATCGTCACGCACGAAGAGGTGGCCAAGGGGCGCGGACTGCCCATCGCGCGGGGGGCCCGTCTGAGCCGCACCCGGATCGTCTCGGGCTGGCTGGCGGGTGTCGGCGGTCCGTCCGTTCTGACCCTGCTCCTGCACGGTCTGGAGGACGGGCCGGGCCTCGCCAACGACGTCCTGCTCTTCCTCTTCATGACCGTCACCGCCGCGCTGCTCGGGGGACTGGCCCCCGCACTCGCCTCGGCGGCGGCGGGCTCCCTGCTTCTGAACTACTGGTTCACCCCTCCCACCCACACCCTGACCGTGCAGGACCCGGAGAACTTCGTCGCCATCGTGATCTTCTTCGCGGTGGCGGTCGCGGTCGCGTCGGTCGTCGACCTGGCGGCCCGCCGTACCCACCAGGCGGCCCGGCTGCGAGCGGAGTCGGAGATCCTCTCCGCCCTGGCCGGCAGCGTGCTGCGGGGCGAGACGGCCCTGGACGCCCTGCTGGACCGGGTCCGCGAGACCTTCGCCATGGAATCCGTCGCGCTCCTGGAGCGCCGGAGCGACGTCGATCCCTGGACCTGCGCAGGGTCCGTCGGCCCCGCCCCGGTGGCCCGGCCGGACGACGCGGACGTGGACATGCCCGTCGGTGACCACATGGCGCTGGCGCTCTCGGGCCGGGTGCTGCCGGCCGAGGACCGCCGGGTTCTCGGCGCCTTCGCCGCACAGGCGGCCGTCGTGCTCGACCGGCAGCGTCTGGTGGGGGAGGCGGAGGCGGCCAGACGGCTCGCCGAGGGCAACCGGATCAGGACCGCGCTGCTCGCAGCCGTCAGCCATGACCTGCGGACCCCTCTGGCGGCCATCAAGGCCGCTGTGAGCTCGCTGCGCTCCGACGACGTCGCCTGGTCCGACGAGGACGAGGCGGAGCTCCTGGCCGCCATCGAGGACGGCGCCGACAGGCTGGACCACCTGGTGGGCAACCTGCTCGACATGTCGCGCCTGCAGACCGGCACGGTCACCCCGCTGATCCGCGAGATCGACCTCGACGAGGTCGTCCCGATGGCGCTCGGCGGCGTACCGGAGGGCAGCGTCGACCTGGACATCCCCGAGACGCTGCCCATGGTCGCGGTCGACCCCGGGCTGCTGGAACGGGCCGTCGCCAACATCGTCGAGAACGCCGTCAAGTACAGCTCCGGACGGGAACGCGTCACCGTGGCCGCCAGCTCCCTGGGCGCACGCGTCGAGCTCCGGGTGGTGGACCGTGGCCGTGGGGTCCCCGACGAGGCCAAGGAACGCATATTCGAACCGTTCCAGCGGTACGGTGACGCTCCACGCGGCGCCGGGGTCGGCCTCGGGCTCGCGGTCGCCCGCGGATTCGTGGAGTCCATGGGCGGCACCCTGGACGCCGAGGACACCCCCGGAGGCGGACTCACCATGGTCCTCACCCTCACCGCCGCGCCAGGACAGGTACGGGCCGGTCCCGTACCGCCCGCGCACCTCACCACATGAGATCCCCGGGGCGCATCCCCGCCCCGTACACGTATTCCGGAAAGGCAGGTCCGCGATGACCCGGGTGCTCGTGGTCGACGACGAGCCGCAGATCGTACGCGCGCTCGTGATCAACCTGAAGGCGCGCAGGTACGAGGTCGACGCGGCGCCTGACGGGGCGACCGCCCTGCAGCTCGCGGCGGCGCGTCACCCCGACGTCGTCGTCCTCGACCTCGGGCTGCCGGACATGGACGGCGTCGAGGTGATCAAGGGCCTGCGCGGCTGGACCCGGGTGCCGATCCTCGTGCTCTCGGCCCGGCACACCTCCGACGAGAAGGTCGAGGCCCTGGACGCCGGGGCCGACGACTACGTCACCAAGCCGTTCGGCATGGACGAGCTGCTGGCCCGGCTCCGCGCCGCCGTCCGCCGGGCGGAACCGGTCGGCCAGGACGGCGGCGACGACCAGGTGATCGTCGAGACCGAGGGGTTCACCGTGGACCTGGCGGCGAAGAAGGTCCACCGTGAGGGCCGCGACGTACGGCTCACGCCCACTGAGTGGCACCTGCTGGAGGTCCTCGTCCGCAACGCCGGGCGGCTCGTCAGCCAGAAGCAGCTGCTCCAGGAGGTCTGGGGCCCCTCCTACGGCACCGAGACCAACTATCTGCGGGTCTACATGGCGCAGCTGCGCCGCAAGCTGGAGACGGATCCCTCGCACCCCCGGCACTTCGTGACCGAGCCGGGCATGGGCTACCGCTTCGAGCGGGGACGACCTGTTCCGGAGTGACCAGGATCCCTCGTTCGGGTGACACCCACGCGGGCCAGCCCGTGGGTCGGGAGACCGGTACCCTTCGGGTATGAGCGCTGTTCCCCGATCCGGGAAGTCCGGCAGGACGGAGAAGCCGTCCGGCCGCTTCCGCCGCATGCTCGACCGGCTGTCCAGCTCCCAGGAGGACCTCGAGTCCGAGGAGCTGCAGGAGGACACGCACGCGTCGGGCTGCACGCGCATCTCCGAGTGCGCGGACCGCCAGATCGTCAAGGTCACTGGTACCTTGCGGACCGTCACCCTTCGCCCGCGGGCCGGAGTGCCCGCCCTGGAGGCGGAGATCTTCGACGGAACCGCCCCGCTCGACGTGGTCTGGCTGGGCCGGCGCTCCATCGTCGGCATCGAACCGGGCCGCAAGCTCATCGTGTCGGGCCGCGTGGCCATGAGCCACGGGCGCCGGGTGCTGTTCAACCCCACATACGAACTCCGACCGCTCGGCAAGGAGTAGCCGGTGACGTCTCTCGACAAGCCGACGTCCGATACGGACCAGCCCCACCGCACCGAACAGCAGGAAGCCGACGCGAAGGCGGTCACGGAAGCCGCGCTCTCCGAGGCTTTCGGAGGCATGCGCGGCATGGTGGAGACAGTCCTGCCCGGGCTGCTCTTCGTCACGATCTTCACCATCAACAAGAACCTGACGGCCTCGGCCGTCGCCGCCGTCGCGGTCTCCCTGGCCCTCGTCGTCGTACGGATCATCCGCAAGGACACCGTCAAGCACGCCTTCAGCGGTGTCTTCGGCGTGGGCTTCGGCGTGCTCTTCGCGCTGATGACGGACAACGCCAAGGCCTTCTACCTGCCGGGCATGCTCTACACGCTCGGGCTCGCCGTCGCGTACCTCGTCACGACCCTCGCGGGGGTGCCGCTGATCGGGCTGATCCTCGGCCCGGTCTTCAAGGAGAACCTCTCCTGGCGCACCAGGAACCCGGGCCGCAAGAAGGCGTACGCCAAGGCCAGCTACGCATGGGGCCTGATCCTGCTCGCCAAGTGCGCGATCCTCTTCCCGCTGTACTGGTGGGCCGACACCACCCAGCTCGGCTGGGTGCTGGTCGCGCTCAAGATCCCGCCGTTCCTGCTCGCGGTGTATCTGACCTGGGTCTTCCTCGTCAAGGCTCCCCCGCCCATCGACGTCTTCGCGGAGATGGAGGCGGAGGAACAGGCCGAGAAGGCACGCAAGGCGGAACAGAACGCCCGCGCCGCGGAGGCCCGCACCTACGACCTCTGAGGCCGCGCACCTGAGGGCCCCGGACCGTGGAATCGGTCCGGGGCCCTCACGTGCGTACGTCCGCTCTCAGTCCCCGGCCGGCTCGCGGCGGACCGACAGCAGGTCCTCCAGCTGCTCCTCGCGCGCCTGGGCCGCCACGAACAGCAGCTCGTCACCGGCCTCCAGGGTCTCCTCGGGGCTCGGCGTCAGCACCCGCGTGCCGCGGATGATCGTGACGAGGGAGGTGTCCTCGGGCCACGCCACCTCGCTCACCCGGGTGCCGGCCAGCGCCGACTCCGGGGGCAGCGTCAGCTCGACGAGGTTGGCGTCGCCGTGGCTGAAGCGCAGCAGCCGGACGAGATCGCCGACGCTCACCGCCTCCTCGACCAGGGCGGACATCAGACGCGGCGTGGAGACCGCGACATCCACCCCCCAGGACTCGTTGAACAGCCACTCGTTCTTCGGGTTGTTCACCCGGGCGACGACCCTCGGGACGCCGTACTCCGTCTTCGCGAGCAGCGAGACGACCAGGTTGACCTTGTCGTCACCCGTCGCGGCGATCACGACGTTGCACCGCTGGAGCGCCGCCTCGTCGAGCGACGTGATCTCACAGGCGTCCGCGAGCAGCCACTCGGCCATCGGGACCCGCTCCACCGAGATGGCGGTCGGCGCCTTGTCGATCAGCAGCACCTCGTGCCCGTTCTCCAGGAGCTCGGCCGCGATGGAACGGCCCACCGCACCGGCCCCGGCAATCGCGACGCGCATCAGTGACCGCCCTCCTCGGGACCCTCGGCGAAGGCCTCCTCGACCTTCGCGATCTCATCCGTACGCATCATCACGTGGACGAGGTCGCCCTCCTGCAGAACCGTCTGCGACGTGGGCAGTATGGCCTCGCCCAGCCGTGTCAGGAAGGCGACGCGGACGCCCGTCTCCTCCTGCAGCGTGCTGATCTTGTGCCCGATCCACGCCGGCGTCGTGTGCACCTCGGCGAGCTGCACACCGCCGCTCGGGTCGCGCCACAACGGCTCCGCGCCGGACGGCAGCAGCCGCCGCAGCATCTGGTCGGCCGTCCAGCGGACCGTGGCGACCGTGGGGATCCCCAGCCGCTGGTAGACCTCGGCACGCCGCGGGTCGTAGATGCGCGCCGCGACGTTCTCGATGTCGAACATCTCGCGGGCGACCCGGGCGGCGATGATGTTGGAGTTGTCGCCGCTGCTGACCGCCGCGAACGCCCCGGCCTCCTCGATCCCCGCCTCACGCAGGGTGTCCTGGTCGAAGCCGACCCCGCTGACCCTTCTGCCGCCGAATCCGGAACCGAGGCGGCGGAACGCCGTGGGGTCCTGATCGATCACGGCGACCGTGTGCCCCTGCTGCTCCAGGGTCTGCGCGAGAGCGGCTCCGACGCGCCCGCAGCCCATGATGACGATGTGCACCTCGCGTCTACCTCGCCGTCCTGGTCGTCCGGATGACCTGCGAAAACACCCTGCTCACACTTCTCTCTCAGCTTGCGGGGCAACAAGGGGCAACCGCCTTCGGCGCCGCCCGTGGATGAGCTTATGCGGCAGTGCGCGCACCGCCGCATCCGGGCGACGCCCGCACTCCTTCATCCGAGTGTGCGTATCCCCGGGGCCGATGAGCAAAAAGGGGGAGCGGCAGGGGCGCCGGCTTGCCCGGTCCGCAAGGATTTCGTTAAGGAATCCATGGACTTTTCCGGTGAGGGCGGGTAATTATGAAGGTTTTCCGGGTGCCGAGGGGGTGGTGCCTCGGCGGCGTGTCACCACAGCGCTTACGATCCTCACCGTGTCCAAACTGACCGACGTGCCCAAACGGATCCTGATCGGCCGGGCGCTGCGCAGCGACAAGCTGGGGGAGACACTCCTCCCCAAGCGCATCGCGCTCCCCGTCTTCGCATCCGACCCGCTGTCCTCCGTTGCGTACGCACCTGGAGAAGTCCTCCTCGTGCTGTCCATCGCGGGCGTGTCGGCGTACCACTTCAGCCCGTGGATCGCGGTCGCGGTGGTCGTCCTGATGTTCACCGTCGTCGCCTCGTACCGGCAGAACGTGCGCGCCTACCCGAGCGGGGGCGGCGACTACGAGGTCGCCAACACCAACCTCGGCCCCAAGGCCGGCCTGACCGTCGCCAGTGCCCTCCTCGTCGACTACGTGCTCACCGTCGCCGTGTCGATCTCCTCCGGCGTGGAGAACCTCGGCTCCGCGATCCCCTTCGTCGTCGAGCACAAGACGCTCTGCGCCATCGGGGCCATCGTGCTGCTGACTCTGATGAACCTGCGCGGGGTGAAGGAGTCGGGCAAGCTCTTCGCCATCCCGACCTATCTGTTCGTGGTCGGCGTCTTCGCCATGATCCTCTGGGGTGCGTTCCGGGGGCTGGCCCTCGGCGAGACCATGCACGCCCCCACCTCGGACTACGAGATCAGGCCCGAGCACCAGGGGCTCGCCGGATTCGCTCTGGTCTTCCTGCTCCTGCGTGCCTTCTCCTCCGGCTGTGCGGCCCTCACGGGCGTCGAGGCGATCAGCAACGGCGTCCCCGCCTTCCGCAAGCCGAAGAGCAAGAACGCCGCGACCACCCTCGCTGCCATGGGCCTGCTCGCCGTCACCATGTTCTGCGGCATCATCGGCCTCGCCATGGCCACCGACGTGAAGATGGCCGAGAACCCGGCGAAGGACCTGATCCACAACGGCGTCGCCGTCGGCGCGGACTTCGTCCAGGACCCGGTCATCTCCCAGGTCGCCGCAGCGGTCTTCGGCGACGGGACGTTCTTCTTCGTCCTGCTGGCGGCGGCCACCGCCCTCGTGCTCTTCCTCGCCGCGAACACCGCGTACAACGGCTTCCCACTGCTCGGCTCGATCCTCGCCCAGGACCGCTACCTGCCCCGCCAGCTCCACACCCGCGGCGACCGGCTGGCCTTCTCCAACGGCATCGTGCTGCTGGCGGGGGCCGCGATCCTGCTCGTCTGGATCTACGGAGCGGACTCGACGCGGCTCATCCAGCTCTACATCGTCGGCGTCTTCGTCTCCTTCACGCTCAGCCAGACCGGCATGGTGCGGCACTGGAACCGCCATCTGCGTACCGAGAAGGACCCGGCGCAGCGCCGGCGCATGATCCGCTCCCGGGCGATCAACACCTTCGGCGCGTTCTTCACCGGCCTGGTCCTGGTCGTCGTCCTGGCCACCAAGTTCACCCACGGCGCCTGGGTCGCGCTGCTCGGCATGGTGATCTTCTTCGGCACGATGACCGCCATCCGCAAGCACTACGACCGGGTCGCGGAGGAGATCGCCGCGCCGGAGACCCGTCCCGACGACAGCATCCGGCCCTCCCGCGTCCACTCGATCGTCCTGGTCTCCAAGCTCCACCGCCCCACGCTGCGCGCCCTCGCATACGCCAAACTGGTGCGCTCCGACCATCTGGAGGCGCTGTCCATCAGCGTCGACCCGGAGGAGACCAAGGCCCTCAGGGACGACTGGGAACGGCGGGGCATCGACATCCCGCTGAAGATCCTCGACTCGCCCTACCGTGAGGTGACCCGACCCGTCATCGAGTACGTGAAGGGCCTGCGCAAGGACCGTCCGCGCGATGTGATCAGCGTCTACATCCCCGAATACGTGGTCGGCCACTGGTACGAGCACCTGCTGCACAACCAGAGCGCACTGCGGCTGAAGGGGAGGCTCCTCTTCACCCCGGGTGTGATGGTGACCTCGGTGCCGTACCAGCTGGAGTCCTCCGAGGCCGCGAAGGTGCGGGCCAGGAAGCGGGCCGACTGGAACGCCCCGGGCGCGGTCCGCCGCGGACCCGTCGAACGGCGCCATCACAAGGAACCCAGCAACAAGGGCTGACTCCGCGCCCCGCGTGTGGTAAGCGGCCGGCTTCCGTCCACGTAGACTGGTGGGCTGTTGTCCGGCCGTTCGCCGTTTCCTTCTTCCTGACCTCTGGAGCCACCCCCTCATGCAGAACGAATCCACCTCGTCGCAGGCCGGGGAGCCGCAGGCAGAGCCGCTGGAAGAGCCGCAGGCGGAGTCGAAGGCGGGGGAGTCCCTGATCGGCCGGGAGTACGAGGTCGAGGTCGGCCCCGTCGCCCACGGCGGCCACTGCATCGCCCGCACCTCCGAGGGCCAGGTGCTCTTCGTGCGCCACACCCTCCCCGGCGAGAAGGTCGTCGCCCGGGTCACCGAGGGCGAGAGCGACTCACGCTTCCTGCGCGCCGACGCGGTCACCGTCGTCGAGGCGTCCAAGGACCGGGTCGAGGCCCCCTGCCCGTACGCCGGCCCCGGCAAGTGCGGCGGCTGCGACTGGCAGCACGCCAAGCCCGGCGCCCAGCGCCGGCTCAAGGGCGAAGTGATCGCCGAACAGCTCCAGCGCCTCGCGGGCCTCACACCCGAGGAGGCCGGCTGGGACGGCACGGTCATGCCGGCCGAGGGCGACAAGCTTCCGCCCGGCGAGGTCCCGGCGTGGCGCACCCGCGTCCAGTACGCCATCGACCAGGACGGCCTGGCCGGACTCCGCAAGCACCGCTCGCACGAGGTCCAGCCGATCGACCACTGCCTGATCGCCGCCCCCGGGGTCTCCGAGCTCGGCATCGAGAAGCAGGACTGGCCGCAGATGGCCGCGGTGGAGGCCATCTCCGCCACCGGCTCCCACGACCGTCAGGTCATCCTGACCCCGCGGGAGGGCGGACGGCTGCCGCTCGTCGAGCTGGACAAGCCGGTCTCCGTGCTCCGCGTCGAGGAGAAGGACGGCGGAGTCCACCGCGTCCACGGCCGCGCCTTCGTCCGTGAGCGCGCCGACGACCGCACGTACCGCGTCGGCTCGGGCGGCTTCTGGCAGGTGCACCCGCAGGCGGCCGACACGCTGGTCCGCGCGGTCATGCAGGGCCTGCTGCCCCGGAAGAACGACATGGCGCTGGACCTCTACTGCGGTGTCGGCCTGTTCGCCGGCGCCATCGGCCAGCGCATCGGTGAGAAGGGCGCGGTGCTGGGCATCGAGTCCGGCAAGCGCGCGGTCGAGGACGCCCGGCACAACCTGAAGGACCTGGACAGGGTCCGCATCGAGCACGGCAAGGTCGACCAGGTCCTGCCGCGCACAGGCATCACCGAGTGCGACCTGATCGTCCTGGACCCGCCGCGCGCGGGCGCGGGCAAGCAGGTCATCAAGCAGCTCGCGGGGCTGGGCGCGCGCAAGATCGCGTACGTGGCCTGCGACCCGGCGGCGCTGGCGCGCGACATCGCGTACTTCCGGGACGGGGGGTACAAGGTGCGGACGCTGCGGGCGTTCGACCTGTTCCCGATGACCCACCACGTAGAGTGCGTCGCGATCCTGGAACCGGCCGCAAAGGGCTCCTGACCTGCGGTTTTGTGCGTGCGCATTATGTGCGTTGTGGGCGTTACGGGCGATATCTTGACGCTGAAATGACGCTCGTGACGCTCATTTGACGCTCGTTCTGATGGGGTGTCAGGGGGTCGGTGCGGCCCAGACAGCCTCGTCAGCGCGGCTGCGGGACGCCTAAGCAGCGGCTGTGTGCTTGCTGCATGAGCAGCGGCCAGACTCATCGCTCAGGGTCATGCCCACGCGCTGGGTGGATGTCTGCCCTTCGCGGGTTACCTCCCTCCCGGGAGCTTCGCCGCTATTGGGCAGCCCCAGCTGCGTTTCGTGGCAGAGCTAGCCCTTCCGAGCGCGATCACTGGATTTTCCGCTGGTCAGATGCGGAGTCGGCCGTCAGGTGCAAGTTCGGTTCCTTCTCCCGGTGTCAGTCCCGGCCTCTAAGATTCCCTCTGCGGGGGCAGCCCCGTGTTCCTGATCGCGGCGGCAGGGTCACGGCAGGCACAAACGTGCGCAGCAAATACAGGCGGGGAGTCGCATGCTGGAAGGTCGGTGGACGACGGTCACCGAGTCCGAGCACGAGCACGAGCGCCGCGGTCTGGAGGCGATCCGCAGGCGCCTGCCTGACGAGGAGCCGTGGCGCGCTTGGTCGAACTTCACGTTCACCGCGAACAGCGGGCATGTCCGTGAGGTCGATCTTCTGGTGACCGCACCGGCCGGGGTTTTCCTCCTCGAGCTGAAGGACTGGCACGGTTCGGTACACGGCGGCGGCAACGACTGGGTGCAGACCACGCCCGGCGGGACCCAGCGGCGACACGGCAACCCCCTGCACCTAGCGAATCGGAAGGCCAAGGAACTGGCCGGCCTGATCAACGACGTCTCCGGTCGGCCCGGGGACCGGCCGAAGATCTGGGTGGGCGAGGCGGTCTGCTTCACCGATGACAAGCTCCGTGTGAACCTGCCGGCCGCAGATCTGAACGGCGTTTTCACGGTCAAGCAGCTAGTGGAAATGCTGGCCGAGCCGCCGGGTGACGCCCGGCGCCGGATAACGGCTGAGACGTCTCGCCGCGTTGACGGGGCCCTGAAGAAGCTCGGCATCGCACCGATCCGCCGCCAGCATGAGGTGGGCTCCTATCTTCTGGATGCGAAGGCGTTCGACTCCGGGCCCACTTGGGCCGACTACCTGGGCCGTCACTCCCAGCTGCATGATCTGGCGCGAGTGCGGGTCTTCCTCAGGGAGCGCGGTGCTTCGGACGCCGAGCGGCGTTCGGTGGAGCAGGCCGCTGCTCGCGAGGCGCTGGTTCTCAGCCGGTTCCGGCACCCGGGTGCGGTACAGCTGAAGAGTTATCTGCCGTCGGGGCATCCGGCTGGGCCGACGATCCTGTTCGACTACCACCCGGAGACTCTGCGGCTGGATGACTTTCTGGTGCAGCACGGGAAGCAGCTGGACCTGCGGGGTCGCCTTGCGCTCGTACGGCAGCTCGCGGAGACGGTGCGCTCCGCGCACTCCCGCCGTGTCCATCACCGCACCCTGTCGGCGCACGCGGTGCACATTATTCCGCGTGATCGCGGCCCGCGCGGGCGGGAGCTCAGCGAGGAGCAGCGCTGGCTGAGCCCTTGGCCGCAGATCGCGGACTGGCAGATCGCTACAGGCCAGAGCGCCAGCCGTGGCCGGCCACTGACCCTGGCTCCCACAAATGTGTCCGGGTTCCACGTCTCGGAGCAGGCTGATCCGTATCTGGCGCCGGAGCTGAGGATTCCGAAGGCCGATCCGGTGCGTCTCGATGTGTACGGGCTCGGTGTCCTCTCGTATCTGCTGATCACTGGGCAGGCACCAGGCGCAAGCCAGAGCGAGGTCATGGCCCGCCTGGAAGCCGGTGAGAGCCTGCGCCCGAGTGCCTTGGTCGACGGACTCAACCCGGACATCGACGACCTGGTGGAGGCATCCACCGCGTACGAACCGGGCCGGCGCCTGTCTACGGTCGACGACTTCTTGGAGATGCTGGAGTACGTCGAGCAGGCATTCACCGATAAGGACTCCATCGGCCCGGCCGCAGCCGCAGGCACGGGCGGGAACGGCGGGTTGGGATCGGAATCGGACGAGGATCAGGGCGAGCCAGAGAAGGATCCGCTGGAGGCCGTGGCCGGGGACGTACTGGCCGGGCGCTGGGAGGTTGTTCGTCGGCTCGGCACTGGCTCGACCTCTCGGGCGTTCCTGGTGAGGGATCTCGCGGGTGAGCCGCGACGTAGCGGCACCCTGCCGGTGGCTGTGCTGAAGGTCGCGCTGAGCGAGGCCAAGCACGCGGTCCTCGACCGGGAAGCCCAGATCTTGGGCCGCATCCACCGGGATTCCAGCATCATCGCGCTGTACGAGCGGGAGCCGATGACTCTCGCGGGTCGTCGGGTGCTCGCTCTCGAATACGTCGGCGACAGCCGAGAGTTGAAGGACCAGGACCGTGGTGACGGGAAGGGACCGAGGCGACGTGAGGACACCGTCGCCCGTCAACTGCGGGACAACGGTCGCCTGGGCATGGACCAGCTGGAGGCGTACGGGAAGTACCTGTTCGGTGCGGTGGAGCACTTGTAGGGCTTGGTCAGGTCGGACATGGGTGAGCGTGTCCTTTCGGTCGGTGTTGCGTTGACAGGGTGTGACTCCGGATGAGATTGCGGCTGTGCGT
>NZ_JBEOVL010000083.1:0-12663 GCF_040295485.1 Streptomyces sp. NPDC002793
ACGTGCACACCGTCGGCAAACCCGGCCCCGCAAAGCGACGAACAAAGAAGTCAACGACCCCACGCCCACGCCGCACAGGTTAAAGATCAAGCTAGCAGTCGTTGTTCACCGGCCGGCCACCCCCTGGGTGCCCGGCCGGAATCCGTAGGCCGCCCCGTAGCCCGCCGATGCCCCGCCGGACCCTCCAGATCAATTAGGTTGGAGGGGCAGCGGGGAAGGTTGCAGGTACGAGAAGAAGTGGGCGATTTCCGGGATGAACGCACAAGGCCGAACCAAGCTCAACCAGACGCCCGAGTGGACGGCTCTCGGCAAGCACCGTGAGGAGTTCGGCGACACGCATCTGCGCCGGCTGTTCGCGGAGACGCCGGACCGCGGGGCCGCGTACACCCTCAGGGTCGGCGACCTCCACATCGACTACTCCAAGCACCTGGTCACCGACGAGACGCTCCGTCTGCTGCGTGACCTCGCCGCCGCGACGGATGTCGCGGGGCTGCGGGACGCGATGTTCCGCGGCGAGAAGATCAACACCACCGAGGACCGCGCCGTCCTGCACACCGCGCTGCGCGCCCCGCGCGACGCCGTGACCGAGGTCGACGGCGAGAACGTGGTGCCGGCCGTGCACGCCGTCCTCGACAGGATGGCCGCCTTCTCCGACCGGGTCAGGGCCGGGGAGTGGACCGGTCACACCGGCAAGCCGGTCAAGAACATCGTGAACATCGGCATCGGCGGCTCCGATCTCGGACCCGCCATGGCCTACGAGGTGCTGCGCTCCTTCACGGACCGTTCGCTCACCGTCCGATTCGTGTCCAACGTCGACGGTGCGGACCTCCACGAGGCGGTCCGTGATCTGGACCCGGCCGAGACGCTGTTCATCGTCGCGTCCAAGACCTTCACCACGATCGAGACCATCACCAACGCGACCTCCGCCCGTGACTGGCTCCTCACCGGGCTGAGGGCCGGTCAGGAAGCCGTCGCCCAGCACTTCGTGGCGCTGTCGACCAACGCGGAGAAGGTCACGGACTTCGGCATCGACACGGCCAACATGTTCGAGTTCTGGGACTGGGTCGGCGGCCGCTACTCCTTCGACTCGGCGATCGGTCTCTCGCTGATGATCGCCATCGGCCCGGACCGCTTCCGCGAGATGCTCGACGGCTTCCACCTCGTCGACGAGCACTTCCGCACCGCGCCCCCCGAGGAGAACGCCCCGCTGCTGCTGGGCCTGCTGGGCGTCTGGTACGGCCAGTTCTTCGACGCGCAGTCCCACGCGGTCCTGCCCTACAGCCACTACCTGTCCAAGTTCACCGCGTACCTGCAGCAGCTGGACATGGAGTCCAACGGCAAGTCCGTGGACCGCGACGGCAACCCGGTCGAGTGGCAGACCGGGCCGGTCGTCTGGGGCACGCCCGGTACCAACGGGCAGCACGCCTACTACCAGCTGATCCACCAGGGCACGAAGGTCATCCCGGCCGACTTCATCGGCTTCGCCTCGCCGGTCCAGGACCTGCTGCCCGGGCTGATCGCCCAGCACGACCTGCTGATGGCCAACTTCTTCGCGCAGACCCAGGCCCTCGCCTTCGGCAAGACGCCGGACGAGGTACGCGCGGAAGGCGTCGCGGAGGAGCTCGTGCCGCACAAGACGTTCCTCGGCAACCACCCGACGACCACGATCCTCGCGGACCGGCTCACCCCCTCGGTGCTCGGCCAGCTGATCGCGCTGTACGAGCACAAGGTCTTCGTCCAGGGCGCGGTCTGGAACATCGACTCCTTCGACCAGTGGGGCGTCGAGCTGGGCAAGGTGCTCGCCAAGAAGATCGAGCCCGTCCTCACCGAGGGCACCGGTGGCGAAAAGCTGGACAGCTCCACCGCCGCGCTCGTCTCGGCGTACCGCTCGCTGCGGGGTCGCTGAGCGATGACCACGGGGGAGGGGACGGTACGGCTCAGGCCGCCGCGCAACGCACCGGACCGCCGGGCCGTCGGCTGGTGGCGGGCCCAGTGGCTGCTGCTGACGGCGGCGCCGGTGGCGGTCCTCGGCATCCTCGGCGCACTCGTCGAGCCCGCCAGGTTCTGGCTGCTGATGCCCGCCGCGGTGCTCGGCGGCACGGGCCTGCTGTGCGCCGTCCTCTTCCCCCTCTGGTGGTTCCGCACCCACCGCTGGGAGGTCACCGACGAGGCCGTCTACGTGAGCACCGGGGCCCTCCTGCGGGAGTGGCGGATCGCACCGATGTCCCGCATCCAGACCGTGGACACCGTGCGGGGCCCGCTGGAGCAGCTCTTCGGTCTGGCCACGGTCACCGTCACCACGGCGTCCGCCAAGGGAGCCCTGCAGATCGAGGGGCTCACCCACGAGGCCGCCGCCGAACTCGCCGAGCGGCTGACCAGGATCACCCAGGACACCCCCGGGGACGCCACATGAGCACGGCCGCCGACAGCGGTCCCGACTGGCGGCGGCTCCATCCCCGGACGGTCCTGGTCACCGCGCTGGTCACGGCGGGAGTGGCCGTAGGCGCCGCCGTTCCGGTCACGGTCGCGCTGTCCGGCCGTCTCGGGTACCCGGCCGCCGTCGGCTGGGCCCTGGCGGGAGCCGCCCTGCTGATCGGCTGCGCCGCCGCCGGAGACTACGTACGGTGGCGGCGCACCCGGTACCGGGTGGGTGCCGAGCGCGTCGACCTGCACACCGGGCTCCTCCTGCTCAAGCGCCGCTCACTGACCCGCGAGCGGATCCGCAGCGTCGACCTCACCGCCCATCCGCTGCTGCGGATCCTGGGGCTCGTCTCGGTCCGCATCGGCACCGGGGAGCAGACGGGAGGCGACTCCGCGCTCACGCTGGATCCCGTTGCCCGCGCCGAGGGGGAGCGGCTGCGCCGTGACCTCCTCGACCGGCCCGCCGCCGAGGTCTCCGTGACGCACCGGGACGGTGAGCTGGCCGCGCTCGATCTCCGGTGGATGCGCTACGCACCCGTCTCCTTCGCCACGCCCGTGCTCGGCGGCGCCGCCGCCGGCGGTGTGATGCAGGTCAGTGACTGGGTCGGGGCGCAGACCGAGGTGATCCACTGGATCGCCGACCGCTTCCGGGACACCCCGCTGGTCTGGATGATCGTCGTTCTGGTCGTGGTGGCCCTGGTCGGTGGTGTGGTCGGAGCCCTTGGGCTGTGGATCGAGAGCTGGTGGAACTACCGCCTGGAGCGCGAAGCGGGCGGCACGCTGCGGGTGCGGCGCGGGCTGTTCACCTCGCGCTCCCTGTCCGTCGAGGAACGCCGGCTGCGCGGGGTGGACCTGGTGGAACCGCTCGGTGTGCGGCTGGCGGGCGCCGCCCGGGTCGACGCCATCACCACGGGCCTGAGCAGGGACGAGGAGTCGCGGAGCGCCGACCACAACACGCTGTTGCCGGCCGTGCCCCGCCCGCTGGCCGACACCATCGCCGCCGAGGTCCTGCGCGAGACCGTCACACCGACGGGCGCCCCGCTCACGGCCCACCCGAGGGCTGCCCTCGGACGACGGCTGCGCCGTGCCCTGGTGGTGGCCCTGGTGCCCGTGCTGGTCCAGGTGCTGCTGGGCGTCCTGCTGACGCCCGTACTGCTGTGGACCGCGTTCGGCTGCGCGGTGGTGGCGGTGCCCGTCGGGGTGCTGCTGGCCGTCGACGCGTACCGCTCGCTGGGGCACACACTCAGCGGCGGTTACCTGGTGACCCGCTCCGGCACGGTGAGGCGCTCCACCGCGGCTCTCCAGCGGTCCGGGGTGATCGGCTGGACGGTGAAACAGTCCTTCTTCCAGCGCCGGGCCGGGCTGCTGAGCGTCACCGCCACGACGGCGGCCGGAGGCGGCGCCTACACGGCGCACGACACCGACGCGACGGAGGGCCTCGTCTTCGCCGCCGACGCAGTTCCGGGGCTGCTGGAACCGTTCCTGGAGCGCGGCTGAGCCGACGGGGCGTGGCGCCCCGTCGGAGTCACCGGTCCTGCAGGGCGGTGGAACCGAAGGCGGGGAGACCGGCCGGCGGGGGCGCGTCCTGCGGGACCGGAGCGGGGTGCCCGGCCGCCAGGACGTACAGCGGGGTGTGGCCGGTGTTGTCCAGGCCGCACCGGTCGGCGATCGCGGAATCCCTGAAGGCGCCGGTCTGGGCAGGGCCGAGACCGAGGGCCGTCGCGGTCAGGGCGAAGGTCTGCCCGCGACCCGGCCGTATCCCCCTGAGCGACGAGGCCCGGCCCCGCTCCTCGGTAGGAGCGGGGCCGGGCCTCGGTACTGCTCGCCTATGCCGACGCGGGCGGATACAGCGCCCGCGGAAGCTTCGAGGCCGCCGCCACGTCCAGCAGCCACAGCGTGCGGCTACGGCCGTACGCTCCCGCCGCCGGAGCCTGGATCTCCCCGGCCCCGGACAGCGCGATCTCCGCCGCCTCCGCCTTGTCCTCACCCGCGGCCAGCAGCCACACCTCACGCGCCGCCCGGATGGCGGGCAGCGTGAGTGAGACACGGGTGGGCGGCGGCTTGGGGGCGCCGTGCACACCGACGACGGTGCGCTCGGTCTCCCGCACCGCCGGCAGCTCGGGGAAGAGCGACGCGACATGGGTGTCCGGCCCGACGCCCAGCATCAGTACGTCGAACGTCGGTACCGGCCCGTGGTCCTCCGGGCCCGCCGCCGCGGCGAGTTCCGCCGCGTATCCCGCGGCGGCCGCGTCGGCGTCGCCGCCGTACGGCCCGTCGGACGCGGGCATGGCGTGGACCCGGGAGGGGTCCAGGGCCACCTCGTCCAGCAGGGCCTCGCGGGCCTGTGTGACATTCCGCTCCGGGTCGCCCTCGGGCAGGAACCGCTCGTCGCCCCACCACAGGTCGAGCCGCGACCAGTCGATCGCGTCCCGGGCGGGCGAGGCGGCGAGAGCGGCCAGCAGGCCGTTGCCGTTGCGCCCGCCGGTGAGGACCACCGAGGCGGAACCGCGGGCGGCCTGGGCGTCCACGATCTTCGTGATCAGCCTGGCCGCCGCGGCCTGTGCCATCAGCTCCTTGTCGCGGTGCACGACGAGCTGCGGTGCGCTCACTTCGACGCCGCCTTCTTGGCCGCCGCCTTCTTCGCGGCAGGGGCGGCGGAACCCGTGGGCTCCGACCGCTTCTGCCCCGTACCGACGGACGACGGCTCGGTGGGACCGCCGAGGCGCTCCACCCCGAACTTCACCGTGGCCTCGTAGATGTTGTCCGGGTCCAGACGGCGCAGCTCCTCCGCGAGGAGCTCCGCGGTCTCCCGCCGCTTCAGCGCGACGGCGCGGTCCGGCTGGCCGACCATGCAGAGCGTCGCCAGCGAGCCGTCGGGCCGGTCCAGGACGATCTCGCCGTTCCTGGTCTCCAGCCGCACGGCCGTCAGGCCGGGGCCGGCGGAGTGGGTGCGCTCCACCGGGATCGAGAGCCGGTCCGCGAGCCACATCGCCAGCAGTTCGCAGCTCGGGTTGTCGGACTCGCCCTCGACGGTCGCCGAGACGACCTGCGCGGGCTGCTGGTCGAGCGCCGCCGCCAGCATGGAGCGCCACGGTGTGATGCGCGTCCAGGCCAGGTCCGTGTCCCCGGGCCGGTACGTCGCCGCGCGCACCGACAGCTCGTCGAGCGGGTGCTCGGCGGAGTAGGTGTCGGTGATGCGCCGCTGGGCGAGCGCGCCCAGCGGGTCCTTGGCGGGGTCCGCCGGTGCGTCCTCGGGCCACCACACCACGACCGGAGCGTCCGGCAGCAGCAGCGGCAGGACGACCGACTGGGCGTGGTTGGCCAGCTCGCCGTGGAGCCGCAGGACGACGGTCTCGCCCGAGCCCGCGTCGGAACCGACCCGGATCTCGGCGTCGAGCCGTGCGTCACGCCGGGCGCGCGGCGACTTGCTGACCCGCTTGATCACCGCGATGATCCGCGACGGGTGTTCGCGGGACGAGTCGCTCGCCGCGCGCAGCGCGTCGTAGGCGTTCTCCTCGTCGGTGACGATGACGAGGGTGAGCACCATGCCGATGGCGGGCGTGCCGATGGACCGGCGCGCCGAGACCAGGGCCTGGTTGATCTTGCTGGACGTGGTTTCCGTGAGATCGATCTTCATGGCCGGCGCCAGCTCCGTCCGTCGCGTGCGAGCATCTCGTCGGCCTCGGCCGGACCCCACGTGCCGGCCGCGTACTGGGCGGGCTTGCCGTGCTTGTCCCAGTACTCCTCGATCGGGTCGAGGATGTTCCAGGAGAGCTCGACCTCCTGGTGGCGCGGGAAGAGGTTGGCGTCACCGAGCAGCACATCGAGGATGAGCCGCTCGTACGCCTCCGGGCTGGACTCGGTGAAGGACTCGCCGTAGGCGAAGTCCATCGTGACGTCCCGTACCTCCATGGAGGTACCCGGCACCTTCGAGCCGAACCGGACCGTGACCCCCTCGTCCGGCTGCACCCGGATGACCAGGGCGTTGCCGCCGAGCTCCTCCGTCGCACCGGACTCGAAGGGCAGGTAGGGGGCGCGCTTGAAGACGACCGCGATCTCGGTGACCCGGCGGCCGAGGCGCTTGCCGGTACGGAGGTAGAACGGCACGCCCGCCCAGCGGCGGTTGTTGATCGTCAGCTTGATCGCGGCGAAGGTGTCGGTCTTCGACTTGGGGTCGATACCGTCCTCCTCCAGATAGCCGAGCGCTTCCTGCCCGCCCTGCCACGCGTGCGCGTACTGGCCGCGCACCGTGTGCTTGCCGAGGTCATCGGGCAGCTCGACCGCGGTGAGCACCTTCAGCTTCTCGGCGACCAGTGCCTTGGGGTGGAAGGAGCCGGGCTCCTCCATCGCCGTCAGCGCGAGCAGCTGGAGCAGGTGGTTCTGGATGACGTCGCGGGCCGCGCCGATGCCGTCGTAGTAGCCGGCCCGGCCGCCGATGCCGATGTCCTCGGCCATCGTGATCTGGATGTGGTCGACGTACGACCTGTTCCAGATCGGCTCCCACATCGTGTTGGCGAAGCGCAGCGCCAGGATGTTCTGGACCGTCTCCTTGCCGAGGTAGTGGTCGATGCGGAAGACCTCGTTCGGCGGGAAGACGTCGTGCACGAGCTGGTTCAGCTCCTGCGCGCTCGCCAGGTCGTGACCGAAGGGCTTCTCGATGACGGCCCGTCGCCAGCTGCCTTCCTTCTGGTCGGCCAGCCCGTGCTTCTTGAGCTGCTGGACGACCTTGGGGAAGAACTTCGGCGGCACGGACAGGTAGAAGGCGAAGTTGCCGCCCGTGCCCTGCGCCTTGTCGAGTTCCTCGATCGTGGCCCTCAGGGTCTCGAAGGCCACGTCGTCGTCGAAGTTGCCCTGGACGAAGCGCATGCCCTGGCTGAGCTGCTGCCAGACCTCTTCGCGGAACGGGGTGCGGGAGTGCTCTTTGACGGCGTCGTGGACGACCTGGGCGAAGTCCTCGTCCTCCCAGTCGCGGCG
This sequence comes from Streptomyces sp. NPDC002793, assembly GCF_040295485.1. NCBI lineage: Bacteria > Bacillati > Actinomycetota > Actinomycetes > Kitasatosporales > Streptomycetaceae > Streptomyces > Streptomyces sp. NPDC002793. The sequence continues at coordinate 7,396 of NZ_JBEOVL010000083.1, forward strand.
CGCGAAGCCGATGAGCGAGAAGCCCGGTGGCAGCAGGCCGCGGTTGGCCAGGTCGTAGACGGCGGGCATCAGCTTTTTACGGGACAAATCGCCCGTGACGCCAAAGATCACCAGGCCCGACGGCCCCGCGATGCGCGGGAGCCGTCGGTCCTGGGCGTCACGGAGCGGGTTGGCTCCGGGAACACCAGACAAGGTGGTCAGCCCTTCGAAGGAGCGAGGCGCTGGAGCTCGGCCTCGGTCGACTTGAGCAGGTCGTTCCAGGCGGCCTCGAACTTCTCGACGCCCTCGTCCTCCAGCAGCTGGACGACGTCGTCGTAGCTGACCCCGAGGTTCTTGATCGCGTCGAGGTCGGCACGGGCCTGGTCGTAGCCACCGGCGACCGTGTTGCCGGTGATGTCACCATGATCGGCCACGGCCTCCAGGGTCGCCTCCGGCATGGTGTTGACCGTGTTGGGGGCGACGAGGTCGTCGACGTACAGGGTGTCCTTGAGGGACGGGTCCTTGACGCCGGTGGAGGCCCACAGCGGGCGCTGCTTGTTGGCGTGCGCCTTGTCCAGGGCGGTCCAGCGGTCGCCCGCGAAGACCTCCTCGTACGCCTCGTAGGCCAGCCGGGCGTTGGCGAGGGCGGACTTGCCCTTCGCGGCCTTCGCCGCGTCGCCGCCGACCGCGTCCAGGCGCTTGTCGATCTCGGTGTCCACACGGGACACGAAGAAGGACGCCACGGAGTGGATCTTCGAGAGGTCGAGGCCCGCGGCCTTCGCCTTCTCCAGGCCCGCCAGGTAGGCGTCCATGACCTCGCGGTAGCGCTCCAGCGAGAAGATCAGGGTCACGTTGACGCTGATGCCCCGCGCGATCGTCTCGGTGATGGCCGGCAGGCCGGCCTTCGTCGCCGGGATCTTGATGAGCGTGTTCGGCCGGTCCACCAGCCAGGCCAGCTGCTTGGCCTCGGCGACCGTGGCCACGGTGTCGTGGGCCAGGCGCGGGTCGACCTCGATGGAGACCCGGCCGTCCTGGCCGTCCGTCGCGTCGAAGACCGGGCGGAGGATGTCGGCGGCGTCACGGACGTCCGCCGTCGTGATCATGCGGATGGCTTCCTCGACGGTGACCTTGCGGGAGGCGAGGTCGGTGAGCTGCTGCTCGTAACCGTCACCCGAGGAGATCGCCTTCTGGAAGATGGACGGGTTCGTCGTGACACCCACGACGTGGCTCTGGTCGATCAGCTCGGCCAGATTGCCGGACGTGATCCGCTTGCGCGACAGGTCGTCCAGCCAGATCGCCACGCCCTCGTCGGAGAGGCGCTTGAGTGCGTCTGTCATGAGAATTGCATCTCCTACTAGTCGTATGACCGCGTCAGCGCGCGGCGGAGGCGATAGATTCCCGGGCGGCTTCCACCACGTGCGCGGCGGTGAAGCCGAACTCACGGAAGAGGATCTTGGCGTCCGCCGACGCACCGAAGTGCTCCAGCGAGACGATCCGGCCGGCGTCGCCCACGTACCGGTGCCAGGTGAGGCCGATACCGGCCTCGACGGCGACCCGGGCCTTCACGGACGGCGGGAGCACGCTGTCCTTGTACGCCTGGTCCTGCTCCTCGAACCACTCGACACACGGCATGGAGACCACACGGGTCGGCACGCCGGCCGCCTGGAGCTCGTCGCGGGCCTCGACGGCCAGCTGGACCTCGGAGCCCGTCGCGATCAGAACGGCCTGCGCCTCGCCGCCGTCGGCGTCGAAGAGGACGTAGCCGCCCTTGGCCGCGTCGTCGTTCGCCGGGTAGGTGGGTACGCCCTGACGGGTCAGCGCCAGACCGTGCGGGGCGCTCGTGCCGTAGTCCTTCTTGCCGCGCTTGAGGATCTCGCGCCACGCGATGGTCGTCTCGTTGGCGTCGGCCGGGCGCACGACGTTCAGGCCCGGGATGGCGCGCAGCGAGGCGATGTGCTCGACCGGCTGGTGGGTCGGGCCGTCCTCGCCGAGGCCGATCGAGTCGTGCGTCCACACGTACGTCACCGGCAGGTGCATCAGCGCGGAGAGGCGGACGGCGTTGCGCATGTAGTCGGAGAACACCAGGAAGGTGCCGCCGTAGACGCGGGTGTTGCCGTGCAGCGCGATGCCGTTCATGGCCGCGGCCATGGCGTGCTCGCGGATGCCGAAGTGGATCGTCCGGCCGTACGGGTCGGCCTCGGGCAGCGGGTTGCCCACCGGGAGGAACGACGACGTCTTGTCGATCGTGGTGTTGTTCGAGCCGGCCAGGTCGGCGGAGCCGCCCCACAGCTCGGGGATGACACCGCCGAGCGCCTGGAGGATCTTGCCGGACGCGGCACGCGTGGCGACCCCGTGGCCGGCCTCGAAGACCGGGAGCTCGTCCTCCCAGCCCGCGGGCAGCTCACCCGCGGCGATGCGGTCGAAGTCGGCGGCGCGCTCGGGGTTGGCGGTGCGCCAGGCGGCGAAGCCCTTCTCCCACTCGGCCTTGGCCTCACGGCCGCGGTCCAGCGCCTCACGGGTGTGCGCGATGACCTCGTCGGAGACCTCGAAGGTCTTCTCGGGGTCGAAGCCGAGCACCCGCTTGGTGGCCGCGATCTCGTCGTCGCCGAGAGCCGAGCCGTGCGCGGCCTCGGTGTTCTGGGCGTTCGGCGCGGGCCAGGCGATGATCGAGCGCATCGCGATGAACGACGGGCGCTCCGTCTCGGCCTTGGCGGCCTGCAGCGCGCGGTGGAGACCGGCGGGGTCCAGGTCACCGCTGGGCAGCTGGTCCACGCGCTGGACGTGCCAGCCGTAGGACTCGTAGCGCTTCAGGGTGTCCTCGGAGACCGCGGTCTCGGTGTCGCCCTCGATCGAGATGTGGTTGTCGTCCCACAGCAGCACCAGGTTGCCGAGCTTCTGGTGGCCGGCGAGCGAGGACGCCTCGGCCGAGATGCCCTCCTGGAGGCAGCCGTCACCGGCGACGACCCAGATGGTGTGGTCGAACGGGGAGGTGCCGGGGGCCGCCTCCGGGTCGAAGAGACCGCGCTCGTAGCGGGAGGCCATTGCCATGCCCACGGCGTTGGCGACACCCTGGCCCAGCGGGCCGGTCGTCGTCTCGACACCGGTGGTGTGGCCGTACTCCGGGTGGCCCGGGGTCTTGGAGCCCCAGGTGCGGAAGGCCTTGAGGTCGTCCAGCTCCAGGCCGTAACCGGCGAGGTAGAGCTGGATGTACAGCGTCAGGCTGGAGTGGCCCGCGGACAGCACGAACCGGTCGCGTCCGGTCCAGTCCGCGTCCGCCGGGTCATGGCGCATCACCTTCTGGAAGAGGGTGTACGCGGCAGGAGCCAGGCTCATCGCCGTACCCGGGTGGCCGTTTCCGACTTTCTGTACGGCATCCGCGGCGAGGACGCGGACGGTGTCCACGGCCCGCTGGTCCAATTCGGTCCACTGGAGGTCTGTGGTGGTCGGCTTGGTGCTCACCCTGAGTCAGGGCTCCTCTCCACTGTTCGTAAACCGGTGACTGGTTACCGCACCGGGCATTGTCGAGCCTACCCCCGTCGCAAGGCCGTACTTCTGCCCTTTCCACAGTGCGGGCGACCTGCGGAGTTCGCCTCCCGTATGAGCGCCTCCGTTCACTTCTGCGCCACCCCAACACGACCCCACCCCCGCGAAGAGCGGCGTATGCCCAACGTCTACAGTGGTCTGGTTCGCGCAAGTCATTACCGGGCGGTCTTCCTGCCCGGAGCTTGCTGGGATTTCTCTGTCAGGGGTGTGCGTGACGGCCGTCGAGTCCCGACCCGCAGGGGTCGCCTTGACTCCGAGCCCAGTGGGCCAACGCCCGTTCGGGGCCCGCGTCAAGGCATTCGTGGCTCTTACCAAGCCGCGCATCATCGAGCTGCTGTTGATCACCACCGTTCCGGTGATGTTCCTCGCCGCTCAGGGCGTACCGGATCTGTTGCTCGTGGTCACCACCACCATCGGCGGATATCTCTCCGCCGGAGGTGCCAATGCGCTCAACATGTATATCGACCGCGACATCGACGCGCTGATGGACCGTACGTCGCAGAGGCCGCTGGTCACCGGCATGGTGAGCCCGCGTGAGTGCCTGGTCTTCGGAATCTCCCTCGCGGTGATTTCCACGGCCTGGTTCGGACTACTCGTCAACTGGCTCTCGGCGGCGCTGGCTCTAGGCGCACTTCTGTTCTATGTCGTCGTCTACACGATGCTGCTGAAGCGCCGGACCTCGCAGAACATCGTCTGGGGCGGAATCGCCGGCTGCATGCCCGTTCTCATCGGCTGGTCCGCCGTGACCAATTCGATGTCCTGGGCCGCGGTGATTCTTTTCGCCGTCATCTTCTTCTGGACGCCGCCGCACTACTGGCCGCTGTCGATGAAGGTGAAGGAGGACTACGCCCGGGTCGGCGTCCCCATGCTGCCCGTCGTCGCCTCCAACCGGGTGGTGGCCCGCCAGATCGTCATCTACAGCTGGGTCATGGTCGCCGTCTCGCTGCTGCTCACCCCGCTGGGCTACACCGGCTGGTTCTACACCGCGGTGGCCCTGCTGACCGGCGGTTTCTGGCTCTGGGAGGCGCACGGCCTGCAGACCAGGGCGAAGGCGGGCGTGACCGGGGGCAAGCTCAAGGAGATGCGGCTGTTCCACTGGTCCATCACGTACGTCTCGCTCCTCTTCGTCGCCGTCGCGGTGGACCCCTTCCTGAGGTAGTCCCGCACGACGTACAAGAGCTCCGCCGACGGGCGGAGGACGTGGCCGATGCCACGCCCTCCGCCCGTCGCCAGTTGATCTACCCGCCGGTAGCATCGTGTCCATGGCAGAGACGGCAGAGTCCCGGACCCAGCAGACGGACGACAGCAAGCACGCGGCGCGCGCCGAGCGCAGGGCCGCGAAGCTCGCCAAGCAGATCGGTTCCTTCGCCAAGGAGCACGGCGGCGCCGAAGGGCAGCTCGCCCACCTCGGCCAGATGGGTACCCGCATCGTGCTGGTCGGCGAGGACGGTGGCTGGGGCGACCTCGTCGCACCCTCCTACGCCCTCGCGGAGAGCGCCGTGCGCAAGGCCGGCATCACGGTGCACGAGGACTTCGACGGGGACTTCGCGGCGAAGGTCCGCACCGGCCCGTACGAGTGGTCGCGGATGGCGGGCATCCAGGTCGGCGGCCCGTCCAACGACTGAGGCCCTTGAGGTCCCGCACATGTGTGGAGGGGGCCCGGGCGGGGGGGGGGGGGGGCGCCCCCCCATGTGGGCGTATTTTGTGGCGGGGGCGGGGGGGGGCGGCCGGGGCCCCGCCGCCGGG